>JAUMVG010000022.1 GCA_030530315.1 Clostridia bacterium
TCGCATCTCAAGGTTCGTTTCTCTCTCTTCTCTGTATCGTTTTCAAGGTTCGCTGTGCGCCTCCCTTTCGTTCAGCGCATGTGTTATTATATCAAAGCAGCGCCCCTTTGTCAAGTATTTTTTTCAAATTATTTTCTACGGAGACTTGTTGTTTAAGAACACCATGACCCACAATATATTGTATTTTCAGCATTTTCAGCGGCAAATCCGCCGACTTTCCCGAAAAATCATTTTGTTAAGATATGGTGCCGCACAGTCGAATCAATCCCGGTACCGCCAGCAGCGCAGCTGAAAGCGCGGCGAACGCCAGGGGCCTTCCCGATACGATTTTTCCAAAGAATAACACAGCTTCCGGCGTTTGAACCTGTATCGCCGCAAAGGCAGCGCACAGCAACGCCGCAGCCAGCCGCAGCGCAAAGTATTCCATCACGGGAATACCGCAGCCCCGGAGCGCGTTCAGGTTTTGAACGCCGACGCAGACGCCGCCGAATCCTACCACCGCCGCCGTAAGCACCAGCTTCCACCTCATCCCCATCGACAGCCTCGCCGTCACCGCCGCGCCGGAGGGCACGTCCAGCGCGCACACCAGCGCATCTGCAATGCCCTTCCCGACAACCGCCCGCAGAGCGAAGGCCAGCGCGCCGAACAACGTCATGTATCCGCAGATCGTCAGCGCGGTCAACACGGCGGCGCGCACCGGCTGCTCCTCCGCCCGTCCGTCTCCAGCGGCAATCGGCTCCTTTCGATTCCGCCAGCAACCCCGCAGCAGCAGCGCCAGGGTCAGCTGGGTGAATAGCTGCGCTCTCAGCAGGACCCAGCCCTGCGCCTCGCTCCCCAGCAGGCCCAGGCCGATGCCACCTATCAGAAAGGCGGGGCTGAACCCCGTGACGGCGAGCGCGAGCCGCTGCAGCTGTCCCCGATTCATGCCTGAATGAACCGCCGCGCGCCTGGCGGCGATGGCGCCTGCCGGAGATCCCGCTATCATTCCGATGAACATCGCCGAAGCCGCCTTACCGGGCAAATTGAAGAGCCGGAGCATCAGCGGATCGAGGAGGCTCCTGCCGGCTGCAGCGGGCACGCTCGTCAACAGCGGCATCAGCGCCAGAAACGGAAACAGCGACGGAGCCACAACGGCGCACCACTGCGCCATCGCCCGCGCGGCACCCAGCGCCGCGGCGGCGGGTTCGGACAACAGCAGCCCGACACAGAGCATCCCCGCGGCGCACTTCAACCCCGCAAGCCTCGCGCGGCGACGGGAAGCGTCCAGCACGCCTCCGCTCCGCGCCTGACGACGCGCCTCCTTCAAGGCACAAAGCCCGTCTCCCGCTTGCATCTTCCCGCCCCTACGCGGGACTTCCTCAGCCTTTCCAGCAGCGATCACCGATTCCATGCGCAAAAAAACACCCCCTGGTGCAGCCTATGCATCCAGGGGGAAGCGATATCCGTTTACATGAGCGGTGGAAGCGCCTCGTTTTCTCAGAAGCGCACGGTGCACTCGCCGCCCTCGCCCGCGCCGGGCTGGTCCACATAGAAGTGGACGGTGTTCTCGTCGTCCATCCATTCGACCATCAGCGTGCCCCTGGGAAGGGGCTCGGCAGGCACGGCGTTTTCCTCACCCTCCTCCGCCGGCTGCTCCTGGGAGACGAGCCGGGAGGCGTCGTAGGTCAGGTAGATCTCACCCTCCACGTCGGCATTGGAGCGATAGAAGATGTTCATCACGCTGGGATACGCCTTGCAGATGACGCCCCAGTCCTGGATAGAGGTCTCCGGATCGCCGTTCGGGTCAGCCTCGAGTCGGGCGGCCTTGCGTTCCGCGAGCCGCTCCTCGTCCAGGTCGATGGCACGCATCACCACCACCTTGTGCGCACCGGAGGGGGAAGCCAGCGTGGCGTAGCGCTGGGGTACGGCGACGCTGCCCATGAAGCTGAGGTAGGTGAACACCACCACCAGCGCCAGGGCATAAACCAGCAACAACAGGCCGCCCACGACCACCTTCACGCCACGCTTGGAGATGCGGCGAACCAGAGCATAGCCGATCCAGCCCACCAGCACGACCACCGCCAGGAACGGGATGTGCAGCATGAGCATGCCGTTGATCAGCGTAAGTCCGCAGCGCTGCAAAATGCCCAGCACGATGACCACCAGCACCAGCATCGCAACGATGCAGAGGACGACCTTGTCCACGCGGCTCAGTTCAATGCGCCTCCGGCTTTCCTTCTCAGAATTCATAGGCTCACCCTTACCCTTTTCTCCTTTTCAGACAGGTTTGTCACAGCTTTTCGGGATAGACGCCCTTGGCGTGCAGCTCCAGCAACGCCTGCTGCACCAGGGGGCGATCCTCCTGATAGGTCACGCCAAACCAAACGGCCTCCGTCTCCAGCATGTCCACCGTGATGGCGCCGTCCTCGAGCAGGCTGTGCACCATCACCGGCAGCAGGCACTCCGCCTTGATGTCGGCGGGATCAGCGGCCTTCAGGAAGCCTTCGAAGTACGTCTGCATGCTGTCAAAGATCTCGGGCTGGAAGCCCCAGAAGTTCATGGAGACCAGCGCGTTGGGATCCAGGTCCCGGCCGGGCTCGCCCGCGGAGGTATCGGCAATGCGGCCATCCTCGTACAGGCGGATCTTCGCCACCTCGTCCACGTCCACCATGCGGCCGTCCACGACCTTGCAGACGCCGCGGGTCACCGCGCCGTGGATGCTGACGGTGTTCTTCAGCCGATAGCCCACCATAGCGGCCTTGGAGGCATCGCGGTTGGCCACCAGGTAGTCGTGCATCTTCTGGAAGGAATCCACGCCGTAGTAGTCGTCGGCATTGATGACGGCAAAAGGCTCGTGGACGCACTCCCGGGCACACAGCACCGCGTGCACCGTTCCGAAGGGCTTGGTGCGACCCTCGGGCACGCTGTACCACGCCGGCAGGGAGGAGTAATCCTGGAAGGCGTACTCCACCTTGATCTTCTTCGCCAGCTTGTCGCCGCAAATCTGCTTCATAGCGTCCAGCATATCGGGCCGGATGATGAAGACCACCTTGTTGAAGCCCGCGCGCATCGCGTCGCAGACAGAATACTCCAGCAGTATTTCATTGTTGGGACCCATGCCCGTGATCTGCTTGTTTCCGCCGTAGCGGGATGCCATTCCAGCTGCCATGACGACCAGCGTAGTATCCATAGTTATCCATCCCTTCATTCTTGTTTGTTCCTGTATTGTCTCAGCCGTTCTGGCCGGATTTTCCGGTGCTTCCAAAGCCGCCCGTGCGCTCGCCCTCCGCCGCGTCGTCCACTGTGAGGCCGAAGGGCACGAACACGCCCTGGGCGAAGGCCTCGCCCGCGGCCACCGAGACCGTCCGGTCCCCGGCGTTGATCATCTTGAAAAAGATGTGACCCTCGTTGCGGGCGCCGAAGTAGTCGGCGTCGATGATGCCCACGGTGTTGTTCAGCTGCAGCCGGTACTTGAAGCCCAGCCCGCTGCGGGGGAACAGCATCAGCACCCAGCCCGCGTCGATACGCGCGCGCACACCCGTGGGGATGCGGACAGTCTGCCCGGGCTCCAACCGAAAGTCCGCCGGCGCGTAAAAGTCATAGCCCGCGGAGCCCGCCGTCGCGCGGCGGGGAAGGGCCGGCAGCTCCGGCGGGTTCGCCCCGTCAAAGGCGTCGGCCCAGTCCGCGCGAAAGCGCTCCGGGCTGACGTGCATGAACTGCGCGACGCCCATTACGCCTGTCCCTCCAGGATTTGGCGCTGCAGCTCCGGATCGGCCACGCCGGTCTGCTCCAGGCCGTGGTCCTTCTGGTAGGCCTTGATCGCCGTCTCACAGCCATCGCCGTAGACGCCGTCCGGCTCGCCGGTCAGGTAGCCCAGCTCGATCAGCTTCTGCTGCAGCAGGTAGACGCCCCAGGAATAGGCCGTCTTCTTATAGGTGACATACACCCGCTCGTAGGGCTGGAGTTCGGGAATCACATGTTCCTCGATGGGCGTGGTCAATTCGCTGGTCTCGTTCGCCGGGTAGTCGAACATCTCATTCAGCGTGACCAGCTGGTAGCCCTGCTCCACCACCCAGGGAATGAAGCGCAACAGCTTTTCCAGGTCCTTGTCGGTGGTGTGGAACAGGTAGATGGCGCCGGGCTTCAGGCCCTTGGCCAGCTTGGCGTCGTCCGCCGAGCCGGAGACCGACCAGTGGGCGATGCCATAGTAGCCCATCTGCTCGGCGTACTTCTGCATACGCTGGTCGCCGCGGGCGTCGCCGCCCCGGGGGCGCAGGAAGTGGCACTGGTACTCGACGCCCAGTATGTAGCTCAGCGAGAGCTGCTGCTTGTAGACCTCCTCGGCCATCTCAGAATCGCTGCAGGCGAAGAGGCCGTTGTGGGTAAAGGTGTGGTTTTCCAGCTCAAAGCCGTTTTCCCAGGCGTATTTCAGGATCTCGCTCTGCCGCTTGCGGAGCACGTTCTTGCCGATGGGGAAGATCGTCAGCTTGCCGCCCACCTCGATGGCCTTGTTCACGATCTGCTCGAGGTTCTCCGCCTGGAAGCAGTCGTCCACAGTGATGGCCACGATCTTCTCCTCCGTGTCCGCCTTGGAGAACACGGGAATGAAGCCGGGCGCGGTGGCCGTGGGTCTGGACAGCGCGCGCATGGACACGTTGTTCGGCGGCGGCGGGGGGGCGGCGGTGGGCTCCGGCGTGGGCGCGGCGGTGACCGCCGGGGCCTCCGCCTCATTTTCAGCGGCGGGCGCCGGGGTGGGGGTGGGATCGTTCTGGGCCACCGCCGCCACGGCCGGGTCCGGCGTGCCGCCCTTGGGGATCACCAGCACGATCAGCGCGACCAGCAGCAGTACCGCCAGCGCGCCGCCGCCAATGAGAAGTCTCTTCTTTTGATATGCCCGCTGACGCTGGCGGGAAAAGGTGGTTCTGCTGCGACCTGCCATGATGCTCCCCCCTCGTGCGATCTGTCCGCAAACCTGCTCAATAAACAAAAAACGAATAAGAACACGGAATCCAAGCCCGCTATCCCATTCGAAAAACAACGACAGTATGCTCTCCCGATGCGCATTCAGTATAGCAGAATCCGCAATAAATGTCAATTATGGATGCGGCGCCAGCCACAGGGCGGCGCCGCAGATTTGATGATTCTTATTCCTCTTCCAGCCTGACCAGGGACAGCGTGAACAGCGGCTGCGCCGAGGGTTCGGTGATGTTGATCGCCTCGGAGCTGCGCAGCGTCACCGTGGTATCGCCACAGGCGTCGAAAATGGCCTGCGCCGTAAAGCAACCGGGGCCCGCACCGCCGACCTGGGTGATCGCCGAGGACTGGGAGGCGTCGTTCACGTTCAGCGTGATGGTGGAGTTCACATCGGCCCCCTCGGGCAGGCGCACGGTATAGGTGGCCAGATAGGTGCCTTCCTCCTTCACGGTGACCAGGCCGCTGTTGACGTTGAAGTTCTCCCAGCCCGGGCAGCCACAGCTGCCCACCAGCGGAATGACGCCGTTGGCGGCCACCGCCATGGGCAGCATGGCGCTGAACATGCCGAAGCCGTTCCGCCGACCACAGTGCCTCCGCCTGCGGCCGCGGTGCTCGTCCCGGTCGCAGTCGCCGTCATTCGCGGCGCCGTTCACGTCCGGGCAGGGCCCGCCGTAATAGGGATAGTTGTCCCAGCGATAGCGGCTCTCCAGGCTGTTCAGGCAGCCGTAGCTTCTATTGGAATTGCGGTCGTCCCGCCCGGAGCAGCCGCAGCGATGTTTGTTTGCCATAATAAAGCTCCTTTCATGGGGGTTCGCTGCATACTACGCGCCAAGCGCGATATGCGTGCGTCCCCCCACGAAGGGAGCTCTGTTCTCTTATATATTTCTGTTTTTTCAGAACGCGACCGACGCCGCGCCGCCCTTTTCAAAGCGGAGCACCAGCGCGCCGTCCTCCATAGTCCAGTCCGCGCCGTCCACACGCTTCGGGGCGGGGGCGTTCACCAGGGCCACGGCGCAGGGCTTTTCGCCCTCAAAGGTCACCCGGCAGCCGCCGTCCAGCGCCTCCAGCTTCAGCGTGCAGGCCCTGCGGCAGTCGCCGTCGATGACATAGGTCTCTCCCTGGTACTTGCCGTCGCCCGCGGCATAGGCCCGGAAGGTCACGCCGTCAGCATAGTCGTACTCCGGACCGTCGTCCTTCGCGCCCATGGCCACGATGCTGCCGGGCCGGGCAAACAGGGGCACGCTCAGGTAGCCGCAGGGCTCGCTGACCCAGCGGCCGCCCTGCTTCACCTCGCCGGTGAGCACGTGGGTCCAGCTGCCCTCGGGCAGGTAGTATTCCGCCTGGCCGCGGTCGTTCAGCACCGGCGCCACCAGCAGGCTGTCGCCCAGCATGTACTGGTTGGCCAGGTAGGCGCAGTTGCGATCCTCGGGGAACTCCAGCACCATGGCGCGCATCATCGGCACGCCGGTGGTGTGGGTCTCCCAGGCATTGCGGTACAGGTAGGGCATCAGCCGCGCCTTCAGCCGGGTGAAGAACCGGCAGACGTCCACGGCCTCCTCGTCGTAGCTCCAGGGCACGCGCACGGTCTCGCTGCCGTGGAGGCGGGAGTGGGTGGACAGCAGGCCGAAGGCCAGCCAGCGCTTGTACACGTCCGCGGTGGACTTCTTTTCGAAGCCGCCGATATCGTGGCTCCAGAAGCCGAAGCCGCAGGAGGTGAGGGAGAGCCCGCCCCGCAGGCTCTGCTCCATGGCCTCATAGCTGCTCCAGCAGTCGCCGCCCCAGTGCACGGGCATCTTCTGGCCGCCCACGGTGGCGCTGCGGGCGAACAGGAAGGCATCCTTTTCGCCCTTCTTCGCCACGAGCACGTCCCGGACGGTCTTGTTGTACAGGTAGGTGTAGTAGTTATGCATCTTCTCCGGATCGCTGCCGTCGAAGTACACCGCGTCGGTGGGCACGCGCTCGCCAAAGTCGGTCTTGAAGCAGTCCACGCCCATGTCCACCAGCTTCGCGAGCTTGCCCGCGAACCAGTCCCGGGCGGCGGGGTTGGTGAAGTCCACCAGCGCCATGCCGGGCTGCCACATGTCCCACTGCCAGACGCTGCCGTCCCTGCGCTTCAGGAAGTAGCCCGCCTTCGCCCCCTCCTCGAACAGCGGGGAGGCCTGGGCAATGTAGGGGTTGATCCACAGGCAGACGCGCAGGCCCCTGTCCTTCAGCCGCTTCATGAAGCTCTCGGGATCGGGGAACATGACCGGGTCGAACTCGAAGTCGCACCAGCGATAGCCCCGCATCCAGAAGCAGTCGAAGTGGAACACCGACAGGGGAATGCCCCGCTGGGCCATGCCGTCCACAAAGGCGCTGACGGTCTTTTCGTCGTAATCGGTGGTGAAGGAGGTGGACAGCCACAGGCCGAAGGTCCACGGAGCCGGCATGGCCGGCTTGCCGGTCAGGTCGGTATAGCGGACCAGCACGTCCTTCGGGGAGGGGCCGTCGATCAGCAGGAAGTCCAGCGTCTCGCCCTTCACGGCAAAGCCCACCTTGCTGACGAACTCGCTGCCCACCTCGAAGCTGACCCGCTCCGGGTGGTTCACCAGCACGCCGTAGCCCCTGCTGGAGAGGTAGAAGGGGATGTTCTTGTAGCTCTGCTCGGTGGAGGTGCCGCCGTCCTCGTTCCAGATGTCCACGCTCTGGCCGTTCTTCACGAAGGGGCCGAAGCGCTCGCCCAGGCCGTAGATGTGCTCGTCCACGCCGAGGTCCAGCTGGCCGCGTATCCACGCCTCGCCGGCGTCGTAGGCATAGCTGCCCTTCCAGCCGGTGTTGACGTAGGCCAGGTCCCTGCCGGACATGCCGGTGATCCGCCTGTCTCCGTGGAAGAAGGCCAGGTCCGCGGAATCCTTGTCCACCACCGCGGACAGCGCGCCGGAGCGCGCGACGATCGCCGTTTCCGTCTCCTCGACGGTCAGCGCGCCGGGCACGGGCGCCGCCAGCTCAAAGGCGGGGCCCCGGTCCAGGGCGCCGGCGTAGTGGGTGGTCCGCACCCGCAGCACCCCGGGCATCGGCGCGGTGATCTCCACCGTCAGGGCCACGCCGCCGAGGGTATCCCCCCGGGTGCGAATCTTCATGGTGGGGCAGATGAGCGTCACGCGATCCTCGTCGACGCGGCGCTCGTAGACCTGGGCGGCGCCGAACACGTTCACGCTTTCGGCGTTCAGCCAGCAGCCATTGCTGAATTTCATATCTTTTCCTCCGGTTTATGCGTTCTTTTCTTCCCAGGCTGCCAGGGATTCTCCCTCGATCAGCTCCGACGCGATGGTGACCGGGTCGCTGCTGGCGGTGTTGGGATGCTCGATGTGGTCGATCAGCCGCAGGGCGGCCTCGCGGCCCATGGCCTCGGTGTCCTGGCGGATGGTGGTCAGGTGGGGCCGGATGGCCTGCACGTACTGTATGCCGTCATAGCCCGCGAAGGAGATGTCCTCCGGCACCCTGAGGCCCTTTTCCCGGGCGGCGGTCAGCGCGCCGAAGTACGACGCGTCGTCCGGCAGGAGGATGCAGCTGGGCCGGTCCTTCCGCTCCAGCAGCTTCAGCACGTGCCGATAAGCGCTCTCCGTGTCGTCATAGCGTCCCTGGTCCACGTAGCCGGCGGGCAGCTTCAAACCGTGGGCCTCCGCCGCGCGGTAGAAGCCCCGGATGCGGTTCTCCGTGACGGAGGAGTTGCGCTGGCCGTGAATGTAGGCGATGTGCCTATGTCCCAGCGCCACGGCCCTGTCCACCAGCATGCGGATGCCGTTGATGTTGTCGGAGATGATGTTGGGCCGGTTGTTGAACATGTGGTCGATGGTCACGCAGGGTATGTCGCTGTTGACCAGGTCGGCCACCTCCGCGGAATAGAAATCCACGCAGGCCAGGCACACGCCGTCCACGTTGCGGTAGTGGCAGTGCTCCAGATAGGTCATCTCCATGGTGCCGATGTTGTGGTTGATGAAGGTGATGTCGTAGCCGTGGGACTCCGACTCCGCCTTGAAGGCATTCAGCACCGCCGCGAAGAAGGGATGCATCAGGCCGCTGATGTTCTCGTCGACGAACAGCACGCCCAGGTTGTAGCTCCGGTTCGTCTTCAGCGCGCGCGCCAAGGCGTTGGGCCGGTAGCCGATCTTCCTCGCCGTCTCCATGACCTGCTGGCGGGTGGCCTCGCTGATGTCGGAATAGCCGTTGAAGACCTTGCTCACCGTTGAGATGGACAGATCGCAGCTGCGCGCCACATCCTTGATGGTCACGGTCATTGCTCTTTCCTCCCTCATCGCTTTCTAAAACGGTTTCGCCTATATACGAAGTATATCGTCTCCCCGAGAAAAAAGCAAGGGGTTTAACAGAAAAAGCCCCCGCTTTTCTGGGCCTGCGGGGGCTGAAATCCAGTTTTGTTGAAAACGCGTTCGACTCACTCATCCACGGTGGGGGCGTCGTCGGCAAAGAGGCGCTCCTGGGTGGTGATGTCCGCCGCGCCGGTGGCCGCCAGGCCCAGCTTTGCCTGGAAGGCGCTGAGGGCCGCGGCCGTGGTGCTGCCGAACACGCCGTCCGCGCTGCCGCTGGGCAGGTAGCCCAGCTCGATCAGGCGCTGCTGCAGCAGGTTGGTGGCCCAGGTGCAGTCGCCGGTCTTCATGAAATAGTAGGGGATGTCGGTGTCCTCCAGCTCCGGCATGTTCTCCGCCAGCACGTTGGAGGTCTCCTCCATCTCGTTCTCCTCGTAGCCGAACAGCTTGTTCAGCGTGACCATCTCATAGCCCTGGTTGCGGGCCTCCTCCATCAACAGCTCCATCTTCAACAGGTCGTTTTCATTGGTCTTGAAGAAGTAGATGTTGCCGGGAGCGATGTTCAGGCCGATGCGGCCGTTGTCCATGGAGCCTCCGTTGAAGGTCCACCCGGCGACGCCGCAGTAGCCGTTCTGCGCGAGATAGGCGTGGGTGCGGCCGTCGTTTTCGCCGTCGCCGCCGTAGAGCCTGAGGAAGTGGGGGTGGTACTTCACGCCCAGCACATAGCTGACGGCGATGGACTGCTTCCAGATCTCGGAAGCCATCATCAGGTCGTTCATGGCGTAGAGCTTGGCCATGCCGCTGTAGCAGCGGTTTTCGATCTCAAAGCCCATGCCGTACACGCAGTTTCGAATGACGTCGGCCATGCCCCGCCGCATCACGTTTTCGCCGGTGGGGAACAGCGTCAGCTTCGCGCCGAAGTCATAGGCCTTCTTGGCAAACTTCGTGGTGATCGCCACGCCGGAACACTCGTCCACGGTGATGGCGATCATGCGCTCCTCGGTGTTGGCCTTCCTGAAGATCGGCAGGAAGCCCTCCGCCGAGGGCTGGGGCCGAACCAGCCCGTAGGGGTCGTCCGGGTTGTAGGTGGGCTCCGGCGTGGGGCTGGGCTCCGGGCTGGGCGTGGGGGAGGGCGTCAGCACCTGGATGTTTCCACCGGACTCCACGAAGCTGCCGGCCGTCAGCACCAGCTGGTGCTCGTCCACCGGCGGATCGTTGGCGTCCACATAGCCGCTGTCCTGCCCGGCGGTCGCCTGGGGCAGCTGGCCGTCCCGGGTCGGGCCCATCCGGTTGGTGATCACGATGGCCGCAACCAGCGCCAGCGCCGCCAATGCCAGCACGCCTATCACAAAGGACAGGCAGCCGCCCTGGGCGCGCATCCGGCGATGGAGGGTTCTTCTGGGCATCTCTTTATCCTCGCAATTGTCGATCAATATTATATGGAAGAAAGGGGGACTCGAGGCGCGGGTCTACGCCTCCTCGCTGCCCTCATCCTCAGTCTTTTCCTTGGGCTTTTTGCGGTGAACGGTGAAGCTGAACTCCGTGCCGGAGCCCTTCTCGCTGGTCACCCAAATGTCCTCGTCCATGCGCTTCAGCAGCTCCTTGGCGATGGAGAGGCCGAGGCCGCTGCCCTTGCCGCTGTGGGCCTTGTCCACCTTGTAGAAGCGGTCGAACACGTAGGGCAGGTCGTTTTCCTCGATGCCGATGCCGGTATCCTTCACGTGGAGCACCACGCGCTCGTCGTCCCAATCGGCGGAGACGGACACGCTGCCCGACTCGGTGTACTTGATGGCGTTGTCCACCAGTATGATCAGCAGCTGCTCCACCCGGTCGCCGTTGGCATAGACCTGGGGGCACTGGGCAAAGTCGGTCAGCACCTTCAGCTCCAGGCCCTTCTCCTTCGCGATGGCGACGTAGCGGTCGCACACGTCGTAGACGATGTCGTCCAGGGTCATGACGCTCTTCTGGATGGACAGGGTGCCGCTCTGCAGGCGCGACAGCTCCAGCTGGTCGTTAATCAGCCGGGACAGGCGCATGATCTCCCGCAGGATGATGTCGTAATAGCGCTGGCGGTCCGCCTCCTCGGTGACCAGGCCCTCCTTCAGGGGCTCGATCAGGGCGCGCATCGCCGTCAGCGGCGTGCGCAGCTCGTGGGAGACGTTGGACACGTAGTCCCTGCGGGTCTTCTCCAGGCGCTCCATCTGGGTGATGTCGGAGAACAGGCCCACCGCGCCGGCGATGCTGCCGATCTCGTCCACGATGGGGGTGATCGTCAGCCGCAGGATCATGTCCCTGGAATTGAGGTTCCGGGTCATCGGCTCGCCGGACTGTATGACGCCGTCGAAATCCTCCCAGATGCTCTTGTCCGGGATCAGCTTCATCCGCGGGTCGGGCAGGTGAAGCGCCAGCTTCTGCCGGGTGAAGAACTTCTCCAGCGCGGGGTTGGTGTGGGTCACCTTGCCCTCATGGTCGATGGCCACGATGGCCTCGGACAGGCCGTTGAGCATGTTGCGCAGGCGGTTGCGCTCCACGATGAGGGTGTACAGGTTGCGGGACAGCTGGTCGGACAGGTTGTTGACCGCCTTGCCCAGCTCGCCCAGCTCGCCCTCCGCCGCCTCGTCGGCCCGGGCCTCCAGGTCGCCCTCGGACATGGACACCGCCACGTCCCTCAGCTTGACGATGGACTGCTGGCGGGCGTTGATGTAGCGCTGCAGCTTCTGCTGGCAGCGCAGGCCGACCGCCGAGATCGCCGCGCCGATCAGCGCGGAGGCGATGACCGCAATCAGCCACGCGACAGCGCCCGCACCTTTGACGGGCAGCGCGGCGGCCACCTTGCTCCACTCGCTGTTTTGAGGCTCGATCAGGGCATCCGCATAGACATAGCGAACGCCACCCATGCGAAACGCGCCTCTCTTCGCCTCCAAAACGCCGCTGTCGACGCCCTCCTTCAGGCCGGGAAGGGGCTGATCGCCGGTGAGGCAGGCCTCCCGATACTCGCCGCCCATGTACGCCAGCCACAGCTGTCCGCCGGAGGACGCGACAAGGCCCGCCTCATCCGCCAGGCGGTCTGGGGCGTTTGCCGGATCCTCCGAGGCCAGTTCCGCGAGGTACTCGACCATCGGATTCAGTTGTGCGCGCGCTGCGGCATTTGTCTGGATTCGGGTAATGACGGCAAAGGCAGACAGACTCACGGCCATCGTGACCGCGATCACGATGCCCGTGAACAACGCAGCGCGCTTCGTCAGCACGCTGCTATTTTTCATGCGTTGACCTCAAACCTGTAGCCGACTCCGTAGACCGTCTTCAGCGCCCAGGGCACGTTTTCCTGGGGCAGCTTCTGGCGGATGCGCTTGATGTGGGCGTCCACGGTGCGGGTGTCTCCAAAGTAGTCGTAGCCCCAGACCCGGGAGAGGATCTGCTCGCGGGAGAAGACCTGGCCCACGTTGCTGGTGAGCATGTGCAGGATCTCGACCTCCTTGGGCGTGCAGGGGATCACCTTGCCGGCCACCTTGACCTGGTAATTCTCCAGGCTGATCTCCAGCTGGGGCAGGCGGATGATGCTGCTGTCCTCCTCGCCCTGCTTTTCGGAGAAGCGGCGCAGGACCGCCTTGATGCGGGCCAGCACCTCGCGGGGGGAGAAGGGCTTGACGATGTAATCGTCCGCGCCCAGCTCCAGGCCCAGGATGCGGTCGATCTCCTCGCCCTTAGCCGTGAGCATGATGATGGGCAGCGAACTGGTCTGGCGGATGGCGCGGCACACGTCGATACCCGAAACCCTGGGCATCATCAGGTCCAACACCACCATATCGGGGTGAAGGCTCTCCACCATCTCCAGCGCCTGCTGACCGTCATAGGCACTCTGATGCTCATAGCCCTCCTTGCTCAGGTAGAGGCCGAGGGACTCATGCACCACCGGATCGTCGTCAGCAATCAAAATAAGAGGATACATTGACATTTATATCACCCCGAATATCACATTTGTATATTTATTATATACATTCCTTCAACTTAGTGCAACCATCTCCCGAAGAAGCCCAGATTTTATCACAATTCAGCCCGCCTCAAAACGCATATAACGGCGCAAAAAACGGCGGAAAAGACGCCCCTGGGCATCCCTCCCGCCGTTACTTCTTTCGGAAAAACGCATTCAGTTCGCCAAAAACGCCTTCTGCCGGTCGATGGCCTCGTTCTGGCGGATCACAAAGTCGCTGGCGATGCCCCTGGCGTGGGGATCCGCGCCGTCGTAGGTGTTCAGCGACTTGGTCATCTCAATCACGCCCATGGTGGCGCCCTGGATCACGATCTCGGCGATGTGGGCGGAGGAGCGGTCCGCGAAGGTCTCCGCCTCGATGCCCATCCACATGCCCGCCCTGGCCATGAGCCCCGTGGGTTCCTCGCCGCCGCCTGCGGCCCGAAGGGCCTGCTCGCCCTCCCGCTGGGCCTCGGCGTAGCTGTCCCGCTCGGCCCTGAGTTCGCCGATCATGCCCTCGTCCTCCGCCTTCTTCATCAGCTGCTCCACTGCGTCCTTGCCCGTGCGCGCGTTGCGCACCACGTCCTGCAAGAGCTGAACCGTCTCATTCATAGAAATAACCTCCCGCGCATGAATTCGGTATTATCATGCGCGGGAGGCAATCCGTTTAACGCGGAAAAGAATGACACCCGGAGGGATTTCAACCAATCCCAAAGTATGGAAATAACGATTATTCCCCGCCTTCCTCCCCGGCATAGCGCTCGTGCAGGGCCAGGTTTCCGGATTCGGCGCGGATGTTCTGCATCCAGCCCTCCTTGTTCATGCTGCGGAAGCCGCCGCTTCCCGCCAGCACGCAGTCCACCAGCTCCACGTCGGCGGCCCGC
Source organism: Clostridia bacterium (assembly GCA_030530315.1). Classification (GTDB taxonomy): domain Bacteria; phylum Bacillota; class Clostridia; order Christensenellales; family Aristaeellaceae; genus UBA2862. The sequence continues at coordinate 14,112 of JAUMVG010000022.1, forward strand.
AGCGTGTTTGCGATGATCTCCAGCCGCTCGGCGCGCTCCTCGTCCGTCTCCAGGGGAATGGCGTTCGCCGACCGCACCAGAAACACGTATTTCGCGCCGGCAGTGACCGCCTCCGTCACCATCCAGCGCACGTTGGCCGCGTCCCACCAGTTCGCCGAGCGCGCCGCCGGCTTCAGCGCCATAAGGTTGAAGTCGAAATCGGTGGTGATCATCCATAGCGGCGACGCCGACAGCTTTTCAGCAATGGGCTGCAGAAAGCGCAGCACCTCCTGGTAGCAGGTTAATCGCAATTCCCTGCTTGTATGCAGGCTGTGATAGGCGCGCATCAACCGGCCGGTGATCCCCATCCACTCCGCCATGGCAGCGGTGACGCCCCTGACCGAGCGCAGCTCCTCCTCCGAGGCGCTGAACACGCCGCCCACCGAGCCGAAGCGGGCCACCAGCGCCCGGGAGACCTCCTCGATGTCCTGGCGGGGCACGGCGTGGTAGAGGATCAGCTCCACCATCTCGTGGGGCTTCAGGCTGTCCCAGCCCTCCCGCTCCATCCGCTGGCGCAGCCGCTTCCGATGGCCCAGCCACAGGGGCTTTTCCGCCGGCGCCTCCAGACTACTCGACGATGTCGATCTTTTCCCGTCCGAACACATCATAGGATTGATTGATGACCTCCCTGGCCACATCCGAGACCTTTTTTTCCGCCTCGCCGCTGCCCTCGACCTTCATGTTCAGTCCCACCGGCGCGCCGAAGGCTTCGGAGACCGCCGCCTCCAGCATGGACTTCTTGCGCTCCAGCAGCCGCATGTGCATCATGCTCTTGCGGGTGAACTCGACGGTCACCTGCTTGCCGTCGAAGCGTATGAACCGCATGGAATCCAGCGGGGCGCGTATGGAGGGATTCTCCTCCTGCAGGCGTGCCAGCGCGTCCAGCCACTGCTGGGGCGGCTCGTCGGCGGGCGTGGGCGCGGGCGCCTTGGGCTCCGCCGGCCTCTCCGCCTTCGGGGCGGCGGGCCTGGCCGCGGCCCGAGCGGGCCGCGCCGCGGCGCCGCTTTCGATCAGCTTTTCCACCCGCTCCAGGCGCTCTGAAACGGTGGCGTCCGGCTCGGACTCCGGGTGGCAGGCGCGCACGGCGGCCAGCTCCAGTATCGTCCGGGGCCGGGAGGCCCACTTGGTGTCCGGCTCGGCCCGCATGAACAGCTCCATCATACGGTTCAGCGCGTCGGGGCCGATCCTGCCGGCCTGCTCCGCGAAGCGGGCGGCGTCCTCCGGCGTGATCTCCATCAGCTCCGCCAGGCCGTCCTTCACCGCGCCCGCCAGCATGATGCCCCGCAGGTGGGCGACGGTATCCCGGATGAACACCTGGGGATCGCTGCCCCGGCGCATGACCTGGTCGATCTGGGTCAGGGCGCTTCCGGCGTCGCCGGCGATCAGCGCGTCAGTGAAGTCGAACATGGCCGCCCGGCCCGCCGTGCCCAGCACGTCCCGGGCCAGCTGGCCGGAGACCTCGCCGTCGGTGTAGGAGAGGCACACGTCCAGCAGGCTCAGCGCGTCGCGCATCGCGCCCTCCGCCGCCCGGGCAATCTCCATCAGCGCCTCCTCGGAGGCGGAGCGGCCGATGCCGCCCAGCACCACCATCAACCGTTCCACGATGACCTCCGTGGAGATCCTGTGGAAGTCGAACCGCTGGCAGCGGGAGAGTATGGTGGCCGGCAGCCGCTGGGGCTCCGTGGTGGCCAGTATGAACACCGCGTGGGCCGGAGGCTCCTCCAGCGTCTTGAGCAGCGCGTTGAACGCGCCGGTGGACAGCATGTGCACCTCGTCGATGATGTACACCTTGTAGCGGGTCAGCGCAGGGGGATACTTGATCTTCTCCCGCAGGTCGCGGATCTCGTCCACGCCGTTGTTGGAGGCGGCGTCGATCTCCACCACATCCATGCTGGTCTCCTGCTTCAGCGCGCAGCAGATCTCGCATTCCCCGCAGGGGTCGCCGTCCCTGGGGTTCAGGCAGTTGATGGCCCTGGACAGCACCTTGGCCGCGGTGGTCTTGCCCGTTCCGCGGGTGCCGCAGAAAAGATAGGCGTGGGCGATGTGCCCCGTCATCACCTGGCGCTTCAGCGTGCGGGTGATTGCGTCCTGACCGCATATTTCCGTAAAGGTATCGGGCCGCCACGCGCGATACAGTGCCTGATAGCTCATTTCAACAACCTCCGGGAACCCCTCCGACGCCGCATGTGCGCCGGTTTCAGATATATTTCCTTATATATTGTAACCTATTTTTCTTCAAAGCGAAAGGGTGTTGGCCCCCTTTACGGAATATTTTGCCCGATCAGCCTCATATTTTGACCTGCCGGCACAAATTTTACCCCGTTTTTTAACAGCGCGGTAAAGGCGAATACATCTGAGCCATTTATAATCGATTATGGTGGGCAATGTTTGTTGTTCATTTCATTCGCTTCAAGCGGAGGGCTTATCGATGAAAAAAATCGTACTGACAGGCGGCGGAACCGCAGGGCATGTCACGCCCAACCTGGCGCTGATTCCCCGTCTGCTCAACGACGGCTGGGAAATCCACTACATCGGCGCGGCAAACAGCGCCGAGCAGGAACTGATCTCAAAGGTTCCTGAAGTGACCTTTCACACGGTTTCCGTCGGCAAGCTGCGCCGTTACTTCGATCCGAAGAACTTCTCCGACCCCTTTCGGGTCATCCGGGGCATCCGACAGGCCACGGGCATCATCCGCAGGATCAAGCCGAACATCGTGTTCTCCAAGGGCGGCTTCGTCTCCGTGCCGGTGGTCTACGGCGCGAAGCTGAACGGCGTGCCCGTCGTGACCCATGAATCCGACATGACCCCGGGCCTGGCCAACAAGCTGTGCATGCCCTTCGCGAAGGTCCAGTGCTGCACCTTCCCCGAGGCCGTGAAGTACGCCAAGGGCAAGGGCGTCCACACCGGAACGCCCATCCGCCCGGAGATCCTCCAGGGCGACAAGCGGCGCGGCCGCGAGAGGTTCGGCTTCAACGACAACCGGCCGGTCCTGATGGTGGTGGGCGGCTCCAGCGGCGCCCAGGCCATCAACCAGGCGGTGTGGCAGTCGCTGCCGAGGCTGACGGAGAACTTCCAGGTGCTTCACCTGTGCGGCAAGGGCAACCTGACCGCCGTCTACGAGGGCACCTCCAACTACGTTCAGCGGGAATACCTGAACGAGGAGATGGCCGACGCCTACGCCTGCGCCGACATACTGATCTCCCGCGCCGGCGCCAACGCCCTGTGCGAGATCCTGGCGGTCCGCAAGCCCGCGCTGCTGATCCCCTATCCCAAGGGCGCCAGCCGGGGAGACCAGCTGCTGAACGCCGAATCCTTCAAAAACCGGGGCTTCAGCCACGTGCTGCTGCAGGAGGACATGACCCCCGACACGCTGATCAAGGGCGTGGAGCAGCTCTATCACGACCGCGGCGCGCTGTACGAGGCCATGGCCACCGAACCCACCAGCAACGGCATCGACAACGTGCTGGAGCAGATCTACAAATACGCCAAGTGATCTCATTTTGATTTTACACAGATTCGATGACAGGACCGGCTCGCGGTCCTGTCATCAATTTTCTGTACCGAAACCATCCACAAGCCGCTTTTCCCCTCGCTGTGGAAAACCCAATTTGACAAAACCTGCGCGAAAAAGGCGCTTTACGTGGCGTTCTATGGACTTTTGGAAGGCCGGATGATACAATAACCTCGGTATGTTATCCACAACCTGATGCAAAGATCCGGTCTGTTTATCCACAGCACGGACGGAGGAACGATAAGCCATGAATTACACGCCCGAGGACAAGGCCAAGTGGGACCGCGTCATCCAAATGATGGAGGACACGCTGAGCAGCCCGTCGCAGAAGCCCTTCTTCAACACCTTTATCAAGCCGTTGAAGCTGTACGCGGCCACCAGCGATACGCTGTACATCAGCGGGGACACCGCCTTCAACCTCCAGCACATGAAGAACCGCTACGGCACGATGATCTACAGCACGGTGCCCCTGGTATTCGGACGCCGCTACGAGCTGGAATACTATCCCGAGAGCGAGATTTCCCGGGTGATTTCGCCGTCACGCCAGTCCACCCTGAACGACCGGTACACCTTTGACAACTTCATCACCGGCCCCTCCAACAGCTTCGCCTACGCGGCATCCCTGGCCGTGGCCCAGACCCCGGGCGAGGTGTACAACCCGCTGTTCATCTACGGCGGCGTCGGCCTGGGCAAGACCCACCTGATCAACGCCATCGGCAACTACATCGGCCAGGAAAACCCCGGCCTGAACGTGCTGCTGATGACCAGCGAGGCCATGACCAACGAGCTGATCGAGGGCATTGCCCGAAAGAGGACCGCCGAGCTGCGCAACCGCCTACGGAACGTGGACGTGCTGATGGTGGACGACGTGCAGTTCCTCTCCAAGACAAAAATCACCCAGGAGGAGTTCTTCCACACCTTCAACAGCCTCCACGACAACAAGAAGCAGATCATCATCGCCTCGGACCGCCCGCCCAAGGAGCTGCCCGAGATCGAGGAGCGCCTGCGCTCCCGCTTCGAGTGGGGCGTGATCGTGGACATCCAGAAGCCGGACTACGAGACCCGCGTCGCCATACTGATGCAGAAGGTCGACCAGATGGGCATCGAGGTGCCCTACGAGGTGGTGGAATTCATCGCCCAGAACGTGAACTCCAACATCCGCGAGCTGGAGGGCTGCCTGACCAGCCTGAACGCCAACGCCGAACTGATGGGCACTCCCATCACGCTGGAGCTGGCCCGCTCCGCGCTGGCGGGGCGCATCGGCGCGCAGACCGCCCGGAAGGTGACCGCGGAGCTGATCATCGAGACGGTGGCCGACCAGTACGGCACCTCGCCGGAGGAGATCACCGGCAAGAAGCGCAGCCAGGAGATCGCCATGCCGCGCCAGATCGCCATGTACATCTGCCGGAAGATGACCTCCCTCTCCACCACGAACATCGGCCGCGCCTTCGGCGGCCGTGACCACACCACGGTGATGCACGGCTGTGACAAGATCACGGAGGCCATGAACTCGGATTTCGCCTTCAAGAAGCGGGTGGAGGAGCTCATCGCCCGGATCGAAAACAACTGAGAAAACTCCGCGCTGTGGAAAATGGCGGGCTTATCCCCCTCGCTTCCACACCGCCTGTGGACGGTGGATCGCCTGCCGCGCAGGGAAACCGAAGGGTTTTCCACAGTATCCACAGCCCTACTACGACAACTACATAGATATATATAATAATATATAAATATCATCCGCCGGCCCAACCGGGCGGGCCCATACAGAGAAAGAGAGACAAACGGACAAGGAGGAATTGAACATGCGGTTTACCTGCGCCGCTTCCACGCTCATCGAGGCGCTTCAAATTGTCACCAAGGCGCTGCCCACGCGCACGCCCAACCAGATTCTGGAGGGCATACTGGTCGAGACGGATATGAACGAGGTCATCCTGACCTGCTCGGACGAGCGGATCACCATCGTCACCCGCATGGAAGCCTACGTCACCGAGCCGGGCCGCGGCGTGGTGCCGGGCAAGCTGTTCAATGAAATCGTCCGCCGCCTGCCCGAGGGCGACATCGAGATCGACATGAACGACCGGTTCGTGTTTACGATCCGTGGCTCCGGCAACCGCACCAATATCTCCGGCCAGGACGCGGACCTCTACCCCGCCCTGCCCCAGATCAGCGGCGAGAAGGAGATCGCCCTGCCCCAGGACATGCTGAAGGACATGATCCAGAAGACGGAATTCGCCATCGCGGTGGAGGACATGCGCGAGGTGCTGACCGGCTGCCTGCTGGAGATCGCCGCCGGCGACGTGACCATGGTGGCGCTGGACGGCTTCCGGCTGGCGCTGAAGCGGGCCAAGTGCGGCGACGTGCTGGAGAAGCTGTCCGCCATCATCCCCGGCCGGGCCGTGGGCGACATCGGCAAGCTGCTCTCCGACGATCCCGACGCCTTCGCCAACCTCTCCTTCGGCGGCAACAAGCTGCACATCAAGCTGGAGAAGACGGAGATCTTCGTCATACTGGTGGAGGGCGAATACGTCCAGTACCGCCAGATCCTGCCGCCGCGCTTCGCCACCCGCGTGGTGGTGGACCTGGAGCCCTTCCGCAGGGGCATCGACCGCGCCGCGCTGATCGCCCGCGAGGGCAACAACAACCTGCTGATTCTGAAGATCGCGGACGGCGAGATGGCCATCGAGGCCCACTCCCAGATCGGCGACGTCTACGAGAAGCTGGACATCCAGCAGGAAGGCGCGAACCTGAACATCGCCTTCAACGTGAAGTACCTGATCGACGTGGTGCGCTTCATCGACGCCGATCAGATCGAAATCAACCTGAACAACGCCATCAGCCCCTGCATCATCACGCCCCTGGGCGATCCGGACTACCTGCACCTGGTGCTGCCGGTGCGCACGGGCGCGACGGCCTGACGAACAAGAAGCGCGGGAAGCGGCGCGGAGGGCACTGACCCCGGCCGTTTCCCGGTTTTATACTAAGACCTGATTAAAATGAGACTTGTCTTGTTTTAGTCGGGGATTAGTATTATGATGGGGAATATTCAAGATGACCAGTCAGAACGATACCATCGCGGCCATCGCCACGGCCCGGGGCGCGGGCGGCATCGCCATCGTGCGCCTGAGCGGCGACCGGGCGGAGGCTATATTTTCAAAGATGTTCGTTCCCGCCGCGCGGCGGGAACATTTTGAGTCCCATCGGCTGATGTACGGCCACGTGACGGATGCCGAGGGAAGGGCGCTGGACGAGGTGATGGGCGTGCTGATGCGCGCGCCGTCCACCTATACCCGGGAGGATGTGGCCGAGCTGCATTGCCACGGCGGCGCGGTGAGCGCCGGTGAAGTGCTCGCCCGGGCGCTGGAGTTGGGAGCGCGGATGGCGCAGCCCGGGGAATTCACCAAGCGGGCCTTTTTGAACGGCAGGATCGACCTCTCCGAGGCGGAGGCGGTGATGCAGCTGATAGGCGCCAACAGCCAGGCGGCGGCCCGGGCCTCCCTGCGGCAGCTGGAGGGCGGCGTTTCGGGCTTTGTCCGTCAGGCTTCAGACCGGCTGATGGCGGTGATGGCCCTGCTGGAGGCCTCGACGGATTTCCCGGAGGAGGTCGAGGAGGAGGCCGCCGCGGAGCAGGTGTGCGCCGACCTGAGGTCGGTTGCCGCGGACATACGCGCCCGGTGCGACGGCAGGAGCGCGCGGCTCCTTCGGGAGGGCGCGGCCATCGTGCTGGCCGGGCGGCCCAATGTGGGTAAGTCCTCTCTGATGAACGCCCTTCTGAACCAGGAGCGGGCGATCGTGACGGACATCCCGGGCACGACGCGGGACGTCCTCACCGAGAGAATCAACATCGGCGGCATCGTGGCGGAGCTTTCGGACACGGCGGGCCAGCGCAGCACCGAGGATCCCATCGAGCGCATCGGCGTGGACCGGGCCCGAAGGGCGGCGGAGGGCGCCGACGTGGTGCTGATCGTGCTGGATGCCGCCCAGCCCATCTCGGAATCGGACGCGGAGCTGCTGCGCTCGGCGGACGAGAGGGCCGTCGTGTGCCTGAACAAGCTGGACCTGGAGGCGGCAGTCACCGCCAATGACGTGCGCGCGCTGACCGGCGCGACGCTGTGCGAGGTCTCGGCGGCCACTGGCGCGGGCATTCCTGAGTTGATGGAGGAGCTGGCCCGCCGCGTGGCGGTCAGCGAGGAGACTGACGGGCAGCTGACGGCCCAGCGCCACATCGAGTTGGCCCGAAGCGCGGCCGAGAATCTTGAGGGCGCCGTGCAGGGCATCGAGGCGGGCTACCCTCTGGACGCCGCGGCCGTGGACATCCGCCAGGCGCTGGAGGCGCTGTCGGAAATCACCGGTGAAAACGCCACCGAAGCAGTGATCGACCGGGTCTTTTCCACATTCTGTGTGGGAAAGTGAGGCGGATTACAAGTAAAAAGCAAGGCCGACTGGAAAAACAGAGGCCTTGCTTTTTGGAATTGTACAAGAGTTTGGAAGGCGGAACGTTTTCAGGGTCGGCGGGTCCTGTTGCCCCAGGCCTATCGAAGCGTTCAGAAACCCCTGGCAATCAATCGTAGTCTACCGCACGACGAAGTCGAACCAGGTGTCGGGAAAGGGTTCGTCGATCAATCGGAAATGCCACCACTCGGATTCTATCGGCGCAAAGCCGCAGCGCGTCATCAGGTTGCGCAGCAGAGCCCGGTTGACGGCCTGTTCGGGTGTGAGTCCGGGCCAGCTGTAGCGGGAACGCGCGCCAAAGAAGTCGAAGGGTCCGCCCATGTCGGCCTCGCGGCCCGTCGCCATTTCCACGAGCGTCAAATCCACGGCGCTGCCGCGGCTGTGGGAGGATCTGCGACCGAGAAAGTCCAGGGCGTAGAGCTCGGACTTGTCCACGTCCGGGTAGAACCAGCGCTTCATGCGGATGTCTGCGGCGTCCCGCACCCAGCGGTTGAAGTGGTCTACGGCCCGCTGGGGCCGGTAGGCGTCGTAGACCTTCAGGCGCAGGCCCTGGTCGGCGGCAAGTTCGCAGGCATGGTGCAGAGCCGAGGCGGCGCGTTCGGTCAGCGCGGCACGGGGAGACTCGTAGCCGTCGATGGGCGTGCCGACAAAGTTGAAGCTGGTGGCGTACCGCAGCTCCTGCAGGGCGTCCGGAGCGGCCTCGGAGAGCAGGACGAACCCGCTTGGGAGCTCATAATTATTCATGATATTCATCTTTATTCTTCTTCAGATTTCCGTAAAGCGCGAAGGAACAGGCGGCGGCAGCGGCGACGAGCACGCAGGCTGTTGGCAGCTGTGCCAGCAGGGATCCTGGCAGGGACGATGCGTCGATGCCGGCTGTCAGGCCGGGAATGAATGTCAGTACAACCCAGACCGCAGCTGTGGCTGCGAAGGTGATCAGCAGAGAGCGGTTCAGGGGAAGCGCCTCCATAGAGGAGCGCCGGAAGGGCGTGCGGCACAGGGCGCAGAGCGTCCAGCCCGCGAAGAACGGGAAGGCGCAGGAAGTGGGATTCATCGCCCAAAGGATCAGCAGGGCAATGGCGGGATAGAGGGCGACCTGCAGCGCCGCACGGGGCGCGCAGCGGAGGATCTGGGCGTTGAGGCGTCCCTTCAGGCCGTCGCCCATCGCGCAGCCGATGACGGCAGAGACGGCCGCGGAAATGCCGATCATGGCGACCAGCTTCCACAGGTCGTGGGAGCCCTCCGGGCCCTTCGCGAGGCTCATGCCGGCGATCAGGAAGGCGGCAGTGAGGCCGTGGCTCAGCATGGCGCTGCGCCAATCCCCTGCTGCATACAAGTATTCATAGAACGTATGTTCTATATTCAACAGCAAACCTGCCGCGACCAGCGGCAGGGCATCCCGCTCCCCCTTCAGAAACAGAGTTCCGAGCAGCGCCGCGATGAGTCCGCCGGCGAGCTGGAGCAGCAGCGCGCACTTTACCGTGCCGCGTACGCTGCGCATGGAGGGCTGCATGGCGAAGGCGGCGCGGACGCCAAAGCAGGAGAACAGGGAGAGCGCCGACACGGCAAAGCAGCCGACGAAGAGGCCCAGGGAAATATTCGGATTCCAAAGCAGGGCGCAGATTGCGAGGACGAAGGGGACAAAGGCGTCTGACGGGCGCGACAGGCGCAGGGCGCGTTTCAATTTTGGCATGGAGTGCCTCCATAATCATTGGATTTAAAGTCCTTCGCAGGGAGCTGTTCCAATCAAAGATCAAATGACAGAGCGGAAAAGATCCTGCAACTTAATTGTATATTTATGCATCACCGTAGATGGATATTACGATTCAATGCCGGCGGTGATGCTGAACATGCCGGTGTTGCCGTCACGGCTTGCGATGTGCAGCATGGCGTCCTCGTTGGGGACCAGGCCCGCCTGCTGGAAATACAGCTCGCAGGAGCGCATGGCCAGCTCCGGGAAGTTATTTTCCTTGCTCAGGTGACCGAGGATGATCCTGCGGGTGCCGGTGCGGGCCAGTTCGACGGCCACAGTGCTGGCGTCGTCATTGGAGAGGTGGCCGCGGCGGGAGAGTATGCGCTTTTTCAGCTCATAGGGATAGGGACCCGCCTTGAGCATGTCCGGATCGTAGTTGGACTCCAGGATCACGGCGTCCGAGCCGATGACGTGCTTCAGCCAGCTGTCCTTGATGCAGCCCAGGTCCGTGGCGACTGCCAGCTTGGCGCCGAACAGTTCAAAGGTATACCCCACCGACTGGGCCGCGTCGTGAGGGGTGGAGAAGGGGGTCACGTCGATGGAACCGATGAAAAAATCCTGTTCTGGCTCAAAATAGATCCTGTTTTTGTCGGCGATGGGCCCGATTTTGTCGTACATTCCCTGCCACGTGCCCTCCGTGGCGTAGACAGGGAGGTCGAATTTCCTGGAGAGTATGCCGATTCCCTTGATGTGGTCGGAATGTTCGTGGGTCACGAGTATGGCGTTAAGGCTGCGCGGGTCCACCCCCACGGTTTCCAGCTCCCGAATGACCCGGGTGCCGGACATGCCCGCGTCCACCAGAATGTTGGCGTCGTCGCAGCCGACGTATATCGCGTTTCCGCTTGAGCCGCTGAAGAGCGGCGAGAAGCGAAGCTCCATGTGTGTTGTTTCCTCCGTTTGCCTTGGTGTCATATGTGATTCAGTCAGTCTTCGCCCTTTTGCGGCTCGACGCCCGTCAGGTCGAAGGCCGGGATGTATTTTTCGTCCGATGAGGAGAGCTCCTGGACGAAGCCGTCCTCCAAGCCGAGCTCCATCAGATGGTCCACCACGGCCTCATATTCCTCCGGGAAGAGGCGTCGATCCAGGGCGTCGATCCCCTCGACGCTGCCGAAGGGCAGATATTGGGCCATCAGGCTGACCCACGCGCCGGGAAGGTTTTCGGCGATCCAATCCAGTATGCGCATGGATTCCTCCGCGCAGCCGGGAAGGATCAGATGCCGCACGATGGTGCCGCGCCGGATGATGCCATCCTCGTCCAGCTCCACCGGGCCCGTCTGACGCAGCATTTCCTTTAACGCCGGGCCGGCGAAATCGAAATAATCCCTTGCGGCGGAGTATTTCCGGGCAGAATCGGGGTCGATGTACTTCAAATCCGGAAGATAGACCTGGATTTTGCCTTCAAGCCGCCTGAGCGTCTCCACCTTTTCGTATCCGCCGGTGTTCCAGACCACGGGAACGGGCAAACCGCCCTCCAGGGATTTATCGATGGCGGCGGCAAAATGCGTCGGATTGACCAGGTTGATGTTGTGGCAACCCTTTCCGATCAGTTCAAAGTAGGTCTCCCGCAAGCGTTTCACGGTGATCTTTTTGCCGAATCCGTCGTGGGATATCGGATAGTTCTGGCAAAATCGGCACCGCAGCGCGCATCCGGAGAAAAAGATCGCGCCGGAACCCCGGGTCCCGCTGATGACGGGTTCCTCATCGTAGTGAGGCGCCGCCCGGGCGATGACCGGATCCGCGCCCATGCGGCAAAAGCCGTTGCCGAGCTCGCCCCGAAGGGCGCCACAGCCGTGAGGACAGTCCGAGCAGATATACGGCTCCATGGAGTTCCTCCTTTTGAATTGATGTTTTGAAGGCTCTGGTTTGCTCTGCCTTCCGTCGAGCGCTTGCATTCTGTGCCTTCGGCTAGGAAAGGTCGCTCCAATTCATTATACCCTGCGATTGTTATTATCGTTCAGCGATGTTTCACGTGAAACAATGTTTTTGAGCAAATCCGGGCCGATTCTTCCAAATCCTCCATGCGTTTCGACGGAATGCGAGATGTTTCACGTGAAACATCTCAGAGGCTGCGCGACCCAGCTGTAAATGATTATCACAGAATTGTTTCACGTGAAACAAGGAGAATGCTGCGTTGGCAGCCCTGTGATGGATCGATGGTCAGTCATTGGAGGAGCGCAGCGTCAGCATCCAAACCTCGGGCGCGGAACCAAGCCGAAGGTTCACGCCTTCGCAGCCGACGCCCTCTGTGGTGAGGATCGGCAAGCCGCTGTCCGTTCGCCAGCCGGAAAGGTATTGATCCTCGACGCGGGTCAGGGGCAGGATGCTTCTGCCGAACAGTCGTATCTGCCCGCCGTGGGTGTGCCCGGTGAGAATAAGGTCGCACCAACGGCCGCTGTTGGAGGCTTCACTGGTCAGCAGCACCGGAAGAAGCTCCGGGCTGTAGGAGATGACGACGACGCAGTCGCCTCGCGTGAAGCTCTGCCCGGCGGAGTTGTAGTTGGTGTCCCCGCCGCAGACGCCGGCGAGCCAGATCCTGTCGTCGCCGGAGGTGATCAATGTCCGGTTGTTAAAGAGGGGCTGAACACCGGCTTCCGTCAGCTGTTGCCGCAGGAGATCCCAATTCTCATCCTCGGGCGCGGCGACGGCATACTTTCCAAGAGGCGCGTCAAAGCTATATATATAATGGAAGAAACTCTGACGCAGGTCGGTCTGACTTTCGGAATCATCGCTGCCGGCGGGCGAGGTATTCAGAATCTCCAACAGGGATTTGGAGGTATAGTCGCCGCCCAGGATCAGCATGTCCGGCTTCAGCTCCTGAAGCTGCTCGAACAATCGACCCGCACGGGTAGGCGTGTTGACGCCGCACAGATCGATGTCTGAAGCGTACAATATGCTGACGTTCTCGAAGGCCGGCGGCAGGTCTGGCACCACGACGGTCGCACGGCGAACGCGGACCATCGAGGCATTGAGGAAAGCGACCCCTGCCAGCAGAACCAGTGCCAGCAGCAGCGCCGCGAAGGCCTTCAGCGCGAGGATTCTTCCCCGGCTCAGCTTTCCGTTCTTCTTTTGACGTTTTGCCATGTCTTCCTCATAATGTCGCAAAAAACGACGGTACTGCGGCGAATGCGGCCACAATATGTCCGGTCTGTGAAGAAATAGACGGAATTGTCCGCTTTTTGCCCGTTTTGTCACAGGAGCGTTGTTGAATCACGGACTATATTCCATTATAATAGCAATGACAATGGCATACAAGGGACAATAGCCCTCCTATGCCGCGTCATATTTTAAACAATTCAGGAGGATTCCATGGAAAGGAACCGAAATGGACGCCTTCCATGGGCAATCGCTCTGTTGATCGTCACCTTCACCATCGTGATAGCGCTGGCCGGAGGAAGGATAATCAGCAATGCCACCCACCGCAGCTCCTACGACTATAAGGCGGTTCAGCTGGCCTCGAACCGAAAGCTGCAGGTCGTGGACGACGGCTTTGTGTATTACGATGGAAGCTACATCGGCGCGGTGACGACGGACGGCCGCGTCAAGTGGTCCTACCTGATCGGCACCAACGCGGATTTCGCGGCCAATGCCAACGGCGTGGCTGCGTGGGCCGGCGACACGTTGACGCTGATCGACAGCCAGACCGGCACGCCCTCCTTCAGCGGCGCGATGGAGACGGACGTTCTCTCCGCCACCATCGGCAGCCGCTATACCGCCGTTCTGCTGGGGCCGGAATACAACAGCACGATTGTTCTGATGGAACAGGGCGGTCGGCGTATCAACAGCATCACGTTGAACAGCCAGACCGTGATAGAGTATGGGTTTTTCTCAAATGGGTCCCTGTTGTGGCTGATGAGCCTGGACACCAGCGGCACGGTGCCGAGCTGTACGGTGAATACCTACAAGCCCGGCAAGGAAATGGTGGGCTCCATCCACGACAACGAGCAGCTGATGTACGGCGTGGTGTTCCAGTCCTCCTACTTCTGCTGCGCGGGAGACACCTACCTGAAGGTCTACGACTACACCGGCAAGGAGGACAAGTCCCGCAGGCGTAAGGTCTACGGCTGGTACATGGCCGCGCTGGACGAGAGCGTGCTGGACAACCCGCTGATGGCCTTCGTGCCCAACGCCCAGTACGATTCGGAGTCCGGCATGCAGGATGTGCGGATGATTCGATCCGACCTGGACCAGCAGGTGCGCATGCCCTACGGCTGCCAGTCGCTGATCGCCCGGAACGACAGGGTGTACGGCTTCTCCACGGAGGGCTACGTCGCCATCGCCACCCAGGGCAGCCCGAACGTCTACGCCTACGCGCTGCCGATGCTGTTCGACAAGGTCTACGGCGTCACGGCCAACAACATGGCCATACTGGGAAACGGAAACATCATCTACATCCTCAATCTCTCCTGACCGCCGCGCATAATACGGCAATAAATGGGAATAGATAAGGTATGTTAAACCGATCCGCTAAAGGGGGATGAAAAATGAATCTGAACCTGCTGGATATTACGATCATCGTAATTCTCGCGTTCTACCTGATATCGGGCATGTATCGCGGCTTTATAACGTCGCTGCTGAGCACGCTTGGTTTTGTCGGCGCGTGGTTCGGCGCTCAGAAGCTGTATGCCAGGGTGGCCGAGCTGGCCCTCTCAAACCAGACGCTGATGGCAGTGCTCAACCAGTACCTGGAGCCGGAGAGCTTCTTCAAGACCCACAGCCAGGCCATCAGCACGGTGTCGGAGGTCATCGCCGGCGGCGAAGCGGCCATACAGAACGCCGTCAACTCCCTCTCGCCCCAGCTGTCCGTGTTTGCCAAGGCCTTTGAGGCAAACGTTCGGGCGCAGATGTTCCAGCGCCTGGGCATCAGCACTCTGGCCGACTACCTGGATCAGACGATCTGGCAGGCGGTGTTCAACGTCGGCGCGTTCCTGCTGTGCTTCATCGCGCTGTACGTGCTGGCCAGCCTGGTGGTCAACCTGCTGGACCACGTGATCTCCTTCCCCCTGGTGCGCGGCTTCGACTGGCTGCTGGGCGGCATCTTCGGCGTGGCCCGCGGTCTGGTGGTCGTCGTGCTGGTGCTGTTCCTGCTGCCGCCGATCGTGCAGATCGTCTCCCCCGAGTTCGTGGAGAGCCTGCGGGCGGGATCGTCGCTGTACAGCATCGTCACACAGATGGATTTCCTGAATGTGAACAACATCGTGACCAGCCTGGTGGGCGGTTGAGAAAACGTGACTTAACTTCGACAAAACCCCATCTGATTCCGCAAAATTGGGATCAGGTGGGAGTTTTGCGTCAAAGGATCATCATCGATTGTAACAAAAATATGGCCGCGCCGCGGGAGCTGTCCCGGCGGCGGCGCCTGAAACGGTGGCTTCACCGGGGAGGTAAAAATGTCTGTAAGCGCGATAAACAGAAAGCAATATGAGGACAGGGAAAGCGGCGCCAGCGTGCCGACCTTGGTGCTGTGCGCCCTGGTCCTGTTTACTCTTGCCATATTGCTGATGTACATCTGCGTGGCGACTCCCGTAGATGGCACCAGCATGGGCGCGATCAAGAATGTTCTGTGCGGCCTGGGCGGCAGTCTGCGCTTTGCGCTGCCGCTGGTGTTGGCCTGGGCGGGCGTGCTGTGCGTCGGCGCGGCCCGCGGCAGGGGCGTCTCCCCCGTGCGCGTCACGCTGGACGCGATGCTGATCCTCTGCCTGTTCACGGCGGTCCAGCTGTTCTTTGTGGAGCGGATCAAGCACGATTACATGACCCTGAGCACCTTCTCCAACTTCGTGACCAAGTCCTACGGCTTTGGCAAGGGCGGCGGCGCCATCGGCGCGCTGCTGGCCTGGCCGCTGTACAACAGCCTGGGCGTGGCGGGCGGCTTCATCACCACGCTGCTGGTCTCCGTGGTGCTGCTGACGGCCACCGGGCGCGTGGGCCGCGTCGTGCGCTGGTACAGGGACCGCGCGGAGAATGCGCCGGTCGAGCGCGTGGAGCGGACCAGAAACGAACGTGTGTTCGATAAAATGGAGACTTCAACCCGGCGTCGAGCCGGCAGGAACGCCTATGCGGAGCCCGCTCAGGCGGCTCGCGGCGCGGCGCGGCCCCGCCAGCAGGCCGGCCAGAGGATGCAGAGCACTGCGGCGCGCCGGACGGATGCCCACAGACCCCTTCGCGATCCCTCTGCCGACGAGGCCTTTGGCAGCCGCCCGGCCCGGGCCGTGAACCAGCCTGCCCGAAAGCGCGCTCCGGTGGCAGCCGATGCGATGCAGAGCGCTGCCCCGGCAAGGCGCAGGCCCGCTGCTGCTGCGGCGCAGCAGGCCCAGCCGACAAAGCGAAAGAAGCTGTATAACGAAAAGATCGTTACAGAGCAGAAGCCCGCGGTCGTTCAGAACAATGCGCCGGTGGAGGCGCTGTTCGACGCAAGCGACGATTTCGACGTCCCGACGGCGGGCCTGCTGAAGACCGATAAGGCGGAAAAGAAGGAGGTTCGCAGCACCTTCAAGCCCGACCGTCCGTCCATGATGCGAAATGCCGAGATCGTGGACATCCCCGACGCGGAGCCGGAGGCAGTGCAGGCGGTCAAGCCCGAGGCGAAGGTCGCGCCCATCAAGGCTGACAAGAAGAGCAACATCAGTATCGACGACCTGAAGATCCAACCGGAGGCCTACGAGCTGCCGGATGAGGACGAGGCTCCCTTCGACATTCCCGCCGAGAAGCCGAAGGCTTCCGCGAAGGCCGGCATTGCCGCCAAGGAGGACAATGCCGCGAAGGTCATGGAGTTCCCGAAGCTGAAGCGGGCGAAGGAAACCCAGGCCGTCGAGGACGTGCCGGAGTACAACTATCCCCCCATCGACCTGCTGGCGCGGGGCGAGGTGGAGGACACCACCAGCCATGGCCAGCGGGACATCCAGAAGGCCCAGCTGCTGGAGGAGACGCTGCAGAGCTTCGGCATTTCCGCCAAGCTGACGGGCATCGCCCATGGACCGGCGGTCACCCGCTTTGAGCTGCAGCCGGCCCCCGGCGTGAAGGTGAGCCGAATCACCGCCCTGGCGGACGACATCGCCCTGAACCTGGCGGCGATGTCGGTGCGCATCGAGGCGCCCATCCCCGGCAAGGCCGCGGTGGGCGTGGAGATCCCCAACGACAAGGTGGAGATGGTCCGCCTGAGGGACGTGCTGGAGTCCAGCGAGGCCCAGCGGCATCCCAGCCGCATCGCGGTGGGCCTGGGCAAGGACAACTCGGGCCGCTACATCGTGGCGGACATCGCCAAGATGCCTCACGTGCTGATCGCCGGCCAGACCGGTTCCGGTAAGTCGGTGTGCATCAACGCCATCATCACGTCGATCCTGTTCCGCTCCTCGCCCGAGGAGGTCAAGCTGATCCTGATCGACCCGAAGATGGTGGAGCTGTCCATCTACAACAACATCCCGCACTTGGTGTGCCCGGTGGTCACCGACCCGAAGAAGGCGGCCAGCGCCCTGGATTGGGCCGTGGCGGAGATGACGAAGCGCTACAAGCTGTTCGCGGAGAGCGGTGTGCGCGACATCAAGGGCTACAACAAGAAGCTGAAGCCCGGCGAGAAACCGATGCCCCAGATGGTCATCATCATCGACGAGCTGGCCGACCTGATGATGGTCTCCCCCGGCGAGGTCGAGGACAGCATCTGCCGTCTGGCGCAGCTGGCCCGCGCCTGCGGCATGCACCTGGTCATCGCCACCCAGCGCCCGTCGGTGAACGTCATCACCGGCATCATCAAGGCCAACATCCCCACCCGAATCGCCTTCTCCGTGGCGTCGCAGGTGGACAGCCGCACGATGATCGACCATGGCGGCGCGGAGAAGCTGCTGGGCAACGGCGACATGCTGTTCGTGCCCAACGGCATGAAGTCCATGCGCGTGCAGGGTGCCTGGGTCTCCGACGACGAGGTGCACGCCATCGTGGAGTACATCAAGCAGTCCGGCGAGGCGGTCTACGATCCCGATATGCTGGAGCACCTGGAGAACGCCAACCGCAGCGACGCCGAGAAGGAGGAGTTTGAGGCCGAATACGATCCCAAGCTGCCCGAGGCGGTGGACATTGCCCTGGACATGGGCCAGGTCTCCATCTCGATGCTGCAGCGGAAGATGCGCATCGGCTATGCCCGCGCGGGCCGCATCATCGACGAGATGGCGCGCCGGGGCATCGTGTCTGAGGCCGACGGCTCCAAGCCCCGCGTGGTGCTGATCACCCGCGAGCAGGCGCAGCAGATGTTTGAGGAGTAAGCCAGAATTATAGTCATTATCTTCATCTAAAAGCTATCCAGTCTACTGTTTTCATCAGTGGACTGGATATGTTTATATGTCTATAAAACTACCTTGATTGAAATAGATAAAGGAAAGTGGATAATGTCGAAAACAATTGCGCATGTTACCTTGTTAAAATTCTGGTGATATACTATAATAGAAAATGATAATGTCTATAAAAATACCATGATAAAGAAAATGGGGGTTTCAATATGCCAACTTGTTCGAGGTGTGGAAAGAAGGGTATCTTCCTAAGAATTGATCCTGTTCTTCGAATGTGCGAAAAATGCGTAGAGCAGAAAAGAATAGAAGATCAAATAGAAAAAGACAGGAAAGAACAGAAAAGAATACAGGACCTAATAGAAAAGGAGAGGGAAGAAAAGGAAAGAATAGAAAAAATACAAGAAGAGAAAAGAGAACAAATAAGAATAGAAAAAGAGATAAAGAAGCAGGAATTCTTAATAGCGACAGCAAAGGAAAAAGAAGAAAAGGCACTTAAGGCAGACACTTTTGCTGCTTTTATGAAATTATATAATGATGCAATTTATTGCATGCGTGAAGCAGTGGAAATAAGATTTGGCGCGAAAAGTGATTATGAGCGATTATTGAATGATAAACAATGGCATATAAGAGATGCCATTGAAAAAGAATGCAATGAAATAATAAAAGATGCAAAGGGAAAGTTTAGAAATAACAAGGGAGTGATTATTGAGAGAAGCAAGAAATTTAGAACCAGTATACTAATATGCAAACAAAATAATGAATTTAATGAAGAAACACTATTGTTTGCAGAAAAGATGCTGCATATATTATCTGTCAAAATAGGTCTTGATTCATTGGAACTGAATACAAAGAAAAGAAGAGTAAGATTCTATGAAATTGACTCATTGGAGGGACATGCCTTTGAATACTGGTGCGCTGATTTATTAAAGAACAATGGATTTGAAAATGTGGAGGTAACGCAGGGCAGCAATGATCAGGGTGTTGATATTGTGGCCCAAAAGGGAGATATCAGATATGCCATTCAATGCAAATGTTATTCTTCTGATTTAGGGAATACTCCTATTCAAGAGGTTGTCGCTGGCAAGACATACTATAAATGTCACGTTGGTGTCGTTATGACCAATAGGTATTTTACAGGCTCCGCAAAAGCTTTGGCGAAAGCAACGGGAACGCTGCTATGGGATAGAGATAAACTGGAATCAATGTATTCTTACAGCTATGATAAAATGCAAGAAAAGTGGTTTAGGTCAAATGGCATGATGAGTGGATACAGAAATGAATCAGGAATGACGAATGATATGATTCATGCCATATTGGATTACTCGGAGAAGTCTGACGAAGAGGACAGTGATCTCAAAATGATGTGGCAAATGAAATGGTTCATCTATTCCACCAACGCCGAAATAAAGAGATTATTGGCTGAGTATGATTCCAAGTATTCTTCGGAACTATTGAATCAGGCTGCCCAGGGGATGCAGACCGTTGCGGCCGATCCCATGGAGGCGGCCGCCCTGCAAAGGCGCCGTCTTGGTGCCGTAGAGGCACAGAACGCCCAGCCGATCAAGCGGAAGAAGCTGTACAATGAGAAGATCGAGGCGGTACAGAAGAAGGAAGCTGTCCAGGACAGCACGTCCAAGGAGGCATTGTTCAACGCGGGTGACGAAAATAACTCACATATAATAAGCTTATTGTAAACAGATAGAGAAAAAAGAAGGGCGCTTCGCAAACCTTTCAAACCTGATCGACCCTCCATGATGAGGGACGCTGAGCTGGTGGACATCCCCGATGCGGAGTCCAAGGCAGTGCAAGAGATAATACTCGAGGGGAAGATCGCGCCCATCAAGGCTGACAAGAAGAGCAACATCAGCATCGACGATCTGAAGATCCAGCCTGAGGCCTATGAGCTGCCGGACGAGGACGAAGCCCCCTTCGATATTTCCGGCGAGAAGCCGAAGGCTTCCGTTTCCGTGAAGGCTGGATTTGCCGGCAAGGCGGACAATGCCGCGAAGGTCATGGAATTCCCGAAGCTGAAGCGGGCAAAGGACACCCAGGCCGTCGAGGACGTGCCGGAGTACAACTATCCCCCCATCGACCTGCTGGCGCGGGGCGAGGTGGAGGACACCACCAGCCATGGCCAGCGGGACATCCAGAAGGCCCAGCTGCTGGAGGAGACGCTGCAGAGCTTTGGCATTTCCGCCAAGCTGGTGGGCATTGCCCATGGCCCGTCGGTCACCCGCTTTGAGTTGCAGTTGGCTCCCGGCGTAAAGGTGAGCCAGATCACCGCCCTGGTGAACGATATTGCCTTGCATATAGCGGCGACGTCCGTACGCATCGAGGCGCCGATCCCCGGTAAGACCGTGGTGGGCGTGGAGATCTCCAATGACAAGGTGGAGATGGTCTGCCTGAGGGAGGTGCTGGAGTCCAGCGAGGCCCAGCGGCATCCCAGCCGCATCGCGGTGGGTCTGGGCAAGGACAACTCGGGCCGCTCCATCGTGGCAGACATCGCCAAGATGCCCCACATGATGATAGCTGGCCAACTTGGTTCTGATATCTCGGTTTGCATCAATTCCATAATTGCATCGATTTTGTTCCGCGCATCTCCCGAGGAGGTCAAGCTGATCCTGATCGATTCGAAGAAGGCTGAGTTGTCTATGTACAACAACATCCCGCATTTGGTGTGCCCAGTGGTCACGGACTCGAAAAAGGCGATAGGTGCATTGAATTGGGTTGTGGCAGAGGCAACAAAACGCAACAAGCTGTTTATGGAGTGTGGTGTGCACGATATCAAGGACTACAACAAAAAGTTGAAGCACGGTGAGAAGCCGATGTCTCAAATAGTTTTTGTTATTAAAGAATTGGCTGATATAATGGTGGATTCTGATGATGACGTCGAAGATAAAATCTATCGATTAACAGCTGTAGCTCATTATTGCGGCATACACCTGGTCATCGCAACCCAGTGTATAATAGTGAATGTCGTTACCAACATTATCAAGGCCAACATCCCCACTCGCATCGCCTTTTCCATGGCCTCCCAGCAGGACAGCCGCATGATAATTGACCAATGTGGCGCGGAGAAGCTGTTGGGCAACGGCGACATGCTGTTCGTGCCCAACGGCATGAAGTCCATGCGCGTGCAGGGTGCCTGGGTCTCCGACGACGAGGTGCACGCCATCGTGGAGTACATCAAGCAG
This sequence comes from Clostridia bacterium, assembly GCA_030530315.1. GTDB lineage: Bacteria > Bacillota > Clostridia > Christensenellales > Aristaeellaceae > UBA2862. The sequence continues at coordinate 35,328 of JAUMVG010000022.1, forward strand.
TCCGGCGAGGCGGTCTACGATCCCGATATGCTGGAGCACCTGGAGAACGCCAACCGCAGCGACGCCGAGAAGGAGGAGTTTGAGGCCGAATACGATCCCAAGCTGCCCGAGGCGGTGGACATTGCCCTGGACATGGGCCAGGTCTCCATCTCGATGCTGCAGCGGAAGATGCGCATCGGCTATGCCCGCGCGGGCCGCATCATCGACGAGATGGCGCGCCGGGGCATCGTGTCTGAGGCCGACGGCTCCAAGCCCCGCGTGGTGCTGATCACCCGCGAGCAGGCGCAGCAGATGTTTGAGGAGTAAACTCAAGTAGCTGAGTCGGGAGGCTGTAGTATTTAGAAACTCCCGTACAAACAGAAATGCCAGGGACGTTGGAAATGCGTCCCTGGCGTTGTTTTATTGTGACTTAGTCCAGCTTCAAAATTAGCCCCAGTATGTGCCTTGCGGCGAGCTCCATCTGCTCCCGGGTCAGCACGCCCTTTTCGAGGGCGGCCAGCAGGCGCTCGGGATAGCCGCAGCCCATCTTCACGTCGTTACCGGCGGCGCACTCCTTGTAGTGCTCGCCGGAGGTCCACCAGTCGGTGGTGACCAGTCCCTCGTAGCCCCACTCGCCCCGGAGGATGCCGTTCAGCATGTCGGCGTTCTCACTGGCGCGGTGGCCGTTGATCAGGTTGTAGCTGGTCATGATGCTCCAGACGTCGTAGTCCTTGACGATGATCTCGAAGGCCTTCAGGTAGATCTCGCGGATCGCGCGCTCCGAGGCGCGGGAGTCCGCCTGCTTGCGGTTGGTCTCCTTGTTGTTCAGGGCGAAGTGCTTGGCGGTGGCGGCGACGCCGTTGCTCTGCACGCCGCGGATCAGCGCGCCGGCCAGGCGTCCGGTCAGCAGCGGGTCCTCGGAGTAGTATTCAAAGTTGCGGCCGCACAGGGGATTGCGGTGGATGTTCACGCCGGGGGCCAGCCACGCGCCAATGTTGTTCTCCTTGACCTCGGCGCCGGCGGCGCGACCCACGGCCTCGGTGAGCTCCGGATCCCAGGTGCAGGCCAGCAGGCAGGCGCAGGGGAAGGCGGTGGTCTTGACGCCCACCTCCGGCAGGATGCGCAGGCCCGCGGGGCCGTCGGCGGTCATGGCGCTGGGCACGCCGAAGGCGGGCAGGTTGCCGTAGCCGAAGGTGTTGGCCACGCCGGCGTTGGGCTGTCCGCCCAGCAGCCAGGCCAGGTCCTCGTCGGAAAGCTGGGCGATGAAGTCCTCCAGGGACAGCTTGCCCTCGGCGACCTCGATCAGCTGGCGGTTGGGATTCGGGCGAAGGAAGTGGTCCACCGGCATCGGCCGCACGGCGGGGGACACGCATTCGCAGTCCTCGTCGGCCATGCGCTCCAGCGCGTCGGCGTTGGGGTCGTTGGGGGTGGACAGGGGCAGGGCCTCATAGCTGCCGTCGGCCAGCATGCGCCGCTCCAGCTGGGTGGGAACCATGCGCGGGGAGAGCTGTTCCACCACGCGGTCCGCCTCCAGCGTCCAGGCATAGCCGGCCTGCGCGGCGGAGCGGGCGTCCGTACCCACGAAGAAGCGGTATTCGCCGGCCTCCAGCAGCCAGGCGGACTTGCACACCTTGCCCAGGTCGTCGTAGGAGGCCATCTGGGTCACGGGGAAGCGGATCTCCACCCGCTGGGTCTCGCCGGGCTGCAGCAGGCGGGTCTTCTGCCAGCCGGCCAGCTGCCGGGCGGGCTTGCCCAGCTTGCCCTGGGGCGCGGAGAAGTACAGCTGTACGACCTCCTTGCCGGGAACGCCGCCGGCGTTGGTGACGCAGGCCCGGGCGGTGACGAGGTCGCCCTCGACGTCCAGCTCCACGCCGGTGATCTCGAAGCGGGTGTAGGAGAGGCCGTATCCGAAGGGGTAGTTCACCTTTTCCGCCGCGCCGGGAATGGTCTCGAAGTAGCGGTAGCCCACGTAGATGTCGTCCTCGTAGTTCACGAAGTCGTCCGACTCGTAGAAATTCGGGGAGGAGGGATAGTCCTCCAGCGTGGCGGCAAAGGTGTCCGCCAGCTTGCCAGAGGGGTTGTCCAGCCCCAGCAGCAGCTCCGCCTCGGCGGCGCCGCCCTCCAGGCCGGCCTGCCACGCCATCAGCGCGGCGTCGATGCCGGGATCATCCTTGAACCAGGTGGTGTCGAACACGCCGCCCACGTTCAGCACGACGATCACCGTGTCAAAGGCGGCCTTGACCTTTTCCACCATGGCGGCCTCGGCGTCGGTGAGCACGAAATCGCCCTTGGGGAACAGGGTCTGGGAGAGGTCGTAGCGCACGTCGCCCTTCCAAACGCCTTTGTGATCGGCGATCCTGTCGAAGGCGCTCTTGCGGTCCCAGCCCTCGCTGGAGAAGCGGCTGATGGAGATGACCGCCGCGTCGGCGAAGGCCGCGGCCCGGCTGACCAGCTCGTCCGGCAGCTCCGGCTCGTCCACGATGCCGGGCTCCCGGCCCTCCGCGTAGCGGGCGGCCACGTGGGCGCGGTAGAAGTCGTCTGTCCCGGCGAACACCGTCACCCGGTCGGGGTAGCGCTTCATGCCCTCCGCCAGGTTCACCACGTAGGGCGTGGTGACGTCGCCGCTGCCGCCGCCGCCCTTCACGTAGTCGTAGGTACCCTTGCCGAACAGGGCCACCTTCGCGCCGCGCCGCAGCGGCAGGGCGCCGTTGTCATTCTTCAGCAAAACCATGCCTTCCCGGGCGGCGTCGCGGCTGAGCCTGATGTGCTCGGGGCTGGCGGTCACCCGCTGGCCCTCGGGGCCCAGGGGCAGGCTGGGATGATACTTGATGCGGCTCCACTTGTTCATGTGAATGCATTCCTTTCTTCTGTTTCAAAAGGCGTGGGCCCGACCTGGAGCAAAATCAGGTTCAGGCGCCACGCCTTGAAGTCGGTTACATGTCCCGGATGCAGTCCCGGTTGCGGATCAGGTAGTCCGCGCCACTGACGACGGTCAGGACCAGGGCGATATACATCAGCACGTTGGCGAAGACGATGCCCGGCTGGCCCAGCAGCGAAGCCTCCGGGCCGTTCACAGACACCAGCAGCATCAGCGCGATGGTGGCCGCCATCTGGAACACGGTCTTCAGCTTGCCCAGGGGTCCGGCGGCGATCACCCGGCCGTTTTCCACCGCCACCAGGCGGAAGCCGCTGACCAGGAATTCCCGGGCCAGCATCAGTATGCACACCCAGTCGGGCATGCGGCCCTGGGCGGTCAGCACGATCAGGGCGCTCATCACCAGCAGCTTGTCGGCGATGGGGTCCATGAACTTGCCAAAGTCGGTGATCAGGTGCCGTGAACGGGCGATGTGGCCGTCCAGCGCGTCGGTAATGCAGGCTGCCGCGTAGATACCCAGCGCCACCAGCTGCGCCCAGAGGGGCGACATCCTGGCAAAGACCACGAAAAAGGGGATCAGGCACACGCGCAGCAACGTCAGCTTGTTCGGAAGATTCATATTCGGTACTCCTCAATCGGCGGGGTTACAGGACCTCGCCCTCCAGGTCATAGGCGTCAGCGCCGGTGATGCGCACGTTCACGTACTGGCCGGGGGTCAAATCCTCGGCGTCCAGCCAGATGCAGCCGTCGCTCTCCGGGGCCTCCAGCAGGCTGCGGCCGAAGAAGCGGCCGGATTCCTCGTCGAAACCGTCCACCAGCACTTCGCACTCGGTGCCGATGCGGGCCTCGTTGATCTCCATGGCGATGCCCTGCTGCAGCATCATCAGCTGGTCCAGACGGGCGGTCTTCACGTCCTCGTCGATCTGGTCCGGCATCTTGGCGGCGGCGGTGCCCTCCTCGGCGGAGTAGGTGAACGCGCCGAGCCGGTCGAAGCGGGCCTCCTTCACGAAGTCCAGCAGGGTCTGGAACTGGGCATCGGTCTCACCGGGGAAGCCCACGATCATCGTGGTGCGCAGTATGATGCCCCGCTTGCGGCACTCGGCGATGCGGCTCTTGATCCAGTCAGCGCTGCCTCGTCGGTTCATGCGGCGCAGCAGGTCGTCATCGATGTGCTGCAGGGGCAGGTCCAGGTAGGGGGCCACCTTGGGCAGCCGCTGGATGGTGTCCAGCAGCCGGTCCTCGGTGCTGTCGGGATAGCAGTAGAGCACCCGCACCCAGTGCACGCCCTCGATGGCGCTCACCGCCTCCAGCAGCTCGGGCAGTTGGTAGTGGCCGTCGCCGAGGTCGCAGCCGTAGCGGCTGGTGTCCTGGGCGATCAGGGTCAGCTCCGTGACGCCCTGCGCGGACAGGGTCTTGCACTCCTCCACGATGTCGTCGAAGGGGCGGGAGCTGTAGCCGCCGCGGATCAGCGGTATGGCGCAGTAGGTGCAGCGGTTGTCGCATCCATCGGAGATCTTCACGTAGGCGCTGTAGCCGGGGGTGGTCAGCACCCGGGGGGTGTGCAGGAAGCGGGCGCCGTTGGCGGTGTAGCAGGGCTTCTCCCCCTTGTCGGAGGCCTCCATCATGTCGAACAGGCGGGCGTATTCCGCCACGCCCAGTATGCCGTCGATCTCCGGGATCTCCTCCATCAGCGCCTCGGGATAGCGCTGGGCCAGGCAGCCGGTGACAAACAGCTTCTTGTTCCCCTGCTTCTTGTACTGGGCCATCTCGAATATGGCGTCGATGGATTCCTCCTTGGCGCTCTCGATGAAGCCGCAGGTGTTTACGAACAGCACGTCCGCCTCGGCGGGATCGCCGACGATCTCATAGCCCCGCTGGCGCAGCATGCCCAGCATGTTCTCGCTGTCCACGCGGTTCTTCGCGCAGCCCAGGGAAACCATTCCAACCTTTTTCATATCGGCTATCTGTCTCACTTTGCTTGTTATTTTGGTGTCGGTTCGCGGAACACAGTGTCCGGCGCGTGGGATTCACGGGTCGTTTTCGCGGATCAGCCGGGCCACGGCCTCGGGGACGAAGGCGCTCACATCCCGGCCGAAGGCCAGCAGCTCCCGCACCACGCTGGAGGACAGGGCGGGCTCGTCGCCCCGCAGATAGAGGGTTTCCAGAGACGGGTTCAGCAGCCGGTTGACCTGGGCGGCTTTTTCCTCATAGTCGTAATCGGCGGTGTTTCGCAGGCCCCGCACGTACCAGCCCACGCCGTGGCTGGCGCAGTAGTCCGCCACCAGGCCGTCATGGGTGACCACGCGGACGTTGGCCAGTCCGTCGGCCTCCACGCTGGCTCGGATTGCCTCCGCCATGGCCTCGGCGTCGAAGGCGCGGCGCTTGGTGACGTTCACCCCGATCAGCACGACGACCTCGTCGAACAGCGCCGCGGCCTTGCGCACGATGTCGCGGTGGCCGTTGGTGAAGGGATCAAAGCTGCCGGCGTACAGGGCGGTTCGATGGGACATGTTGCTCTCCTCCGTTTATAGCGGGTATTCCACCGGCGTCGCCCCTTGGTATTCCCAGGCGGTTTTGAAGCCGCAGGCGCGGGCCAGTTCGACAGCCCCGGCAAAGCCGCAGTCCAGGTAGTCGCTGTTGTGGCAGTCGCTGGACAGGATCACGCGGCCGCCGCACTCCCGGACGCGCTTCAACATGGCGGGACCGGGATAGGGTTGGGTCCGGTAGCCCTTGGCGATGGCGCCGGTGTTGATCTCCACCAGCCTGCCGCTGCGGGCGGCCAGCTCGGCGCACTCCAGCGCGGGACCGAGGTACCTCGGGTCGGCGTCGTCGAACAGGTCCCGGGCCTCGTTGAACTTCATGACCAGCTCGATGTGGCCCAGTATGTCGGCGTTCGTGCCCTCGATGGATTCGCAGACCGTGCGGAAGTAGTCACGGCACAGACGGTAGAAGTCGCCGCCGTAGAACTCCCGCGCCGCGGCGACGAGCTTTTCCCGGGTCCAGTCCACGCTCCACAGCGCGCCGTCCTTCCGAACGTAGTGTACGGATTCGATGGTGTAATCGTAGCCGTAGGGAGAGGGCGGGGCCAGCCAATCGTGCTCGCAGCCCAGCAGGAGCTCGATCCGGCCGGCGTACTCGCTTCGCAGCCGCAGGACCTCCGTGCGATACTCCGTCTCCCGACAGGCGGGCATGGCGCTGTCGTCGTAGTCGGCGCAGCCGTGTTCAGAGAAGCCCAGGGTGTGAAAGCCCAGGGCCAGCGCGGCGCGAACCATGTCCTCGGCGGAATCGCGTCCGTCCGAGAAGGTGGTGTGGCTGTGAACGTTGCTCTTGGGCAGGATGAGGCGCGTATTCATAGCTTCATTATAAGCGTTGCAAATGATTGGTGTCAACAAAAAGCCGCCCTTGCGGGCGGCTTTTAACAATATCGATTACTTTTCCTCGGGGTCCACGACCACGATGGGGGCGTCGGGAGCATTCTTGGCGATGGAGGCGATGCCCTTCTTGGCGCTGGCCTTGGCCTTGTAGCCCTCGGACTTGCCGATGATCTGGCCGTTGGCAGCCTTCAGGCGGAAGCGGAACTCGCCGCCCTTGTCCTTGTACAGCTCGTACTTCGGATGAGAGAGCTTCTCATCGCGGGTCTGATCCTCGATCAAGGAGGCAGCGTTCTTTTTAACGGAATTGATGCCGTTTTCACAGGCGGTCTGGGTGGTATACGACTCGGAAGCGGTCAGGATGACCTCGCCATTGGAGGCCTTCAGGTTGAAGGTGAATTCCCCGTTTTTCGCGGTGGTGATAACGAACTTGCCTGCCATTGATATGACCCCTTTCAAAATAATTATACGTTAATCACAACTGGTTATAGTATACATGTTAACAACAGAAATGTCAATTTTAAATCGACCATTTTAATCGAAAAAAGCCGAAAAAACTGTGACTTTGCAGGGGATTTGGACGAGGACTGGGCAAAGCCCCCCGGCGGCATGGCACGAAGGGCTTCGTTGGAATTATACATGGTTGAAAAATAAGATTTCACGATGATCATCATAAGTAATTCTGCCGCCGGAGTCCCTTGGGCAGGTGGTTTTTCAGCGTCGTCCCGGAGCGCTTGCCCCAGCCGAGGGGCATGCCCCGATACAGCGCCAGCGTCCAGCCCTTCTCCCCCTCCAGTTCGACGGCCTCTCCCCTCAGCCAGGCGCGGGCCTGGTGGTCGTCCAGCTCGGCGCGCCGGTAGGCACACTCCGGCGGAAGGGCCATGGCGAGCGCGTGGTCCGGCTCGAGGTGGTTCCTGCCGATCTTCAGCAGGCACAGGCCGGGGGCGGTCACCCGCAGGCCGGTCAGCGGCGGCGTCGATCGCGGCGCGCAGTAGAGCCGGTCGCCCTGGATGAAGGGCGTCATCCCCGAGAGCGCCTCGGGCAGCGCGCAGACCTCCCGGGCCAATGCTTCCAGGAGTCTGACGGCCTCCCTGTCCGCCTTTGGCACAGGCGCGTCGAGTGGCTTTGCGGAAGATTCCCCCGCTTCCCGGCGGAGCCTGGCGACGAAGTGCCCATCGCCGCGGACGCGGTGCGGAAGCAGGCGCAGCATGCCTCTGGCGGAGGCGCCAACCCCGGGCAGTTCGAAGTCCTCGGGGTGAAAATCCGGGTGGCGCGCCAGGAAGCCCAGCACGCTGCCCTCGTTTTCCAGGTCGTTGAAGGTACAGGTGGAGTAGACCAGCCGCCCGCCGGGCCGGAGCAGCTTCGCGGCGTGATCCAGTATGCCGGCCTGCCGCCTGGCGCAGCCCTCGGGGGAGGCCGGCTTCCACTCGGCTCTCGATTCGGGGTCCCGGCGGAACATGCCCTCGCCGGAACAGGGGGCGTCCACCAGTATGGCGTCGAAGAAGTCCGCGGGCCAGCGGGCGGAGAGCTGTTCCGGCAGCGCGCTGGTGACGACGGCGTTCATCGCCCCCATGCGCTCCAGGTTTCCGGCCAGCGCCCTGGCGCGCTGGGGCTCTGGATCGTTGGACACCAGCAGCCCCGAATCCGCCATCGCCGCGGCGATCTGGGTGCTCTTTCCGCCGGGGGCGGCGCACAGGTCCAGCACCCTCTCGCCGGGGCGGGCGTCCAGCACGGCGGCGCTGGCCATGGCACTGGCCTCCTGGATGTAGAACGCGCCGGCGGCGTGGGCGACGGAGCTTCCGGGTTTTACGTCCTCGCCCGACCTCAGGTAGCGGCCCAGCGCCGCCCAGGGCACGGCGGCCTCCGTGAAGGGCAGCGCGGCGGCTTCGGCGGCGGTGCGCTTGGGGTTCAGCCGCAGCGCGAGGGCCGGCGGGTCCTCCAGCGCGCGCAGAAAAGCCGAGCATTCATCGCCCAGCAGCCTTTGCATGTTCTCCTGGAATTCCTCCGGCAGGGGTATCATAGGGATTCACCTCAATTTGAAGGAGGGCGGTTTACAACCCGCCCTCGAGCAATGCGTTCAGTTTTTCGAAGCTGCGCACCACCGGCCCGTCCCACAGCACGTCCGGCAGGAATTCCGACCGGGCCATCTGCACGGCCTTCATGCCGGCCTTTGCCGCACCTTCCAGGTTGCAGGCACGGTCGTCCACGAACAGGCAGTCCTCCGGAGTGGTGTTCAGTGCCGAGACGATGGCCGCGTACATCTTCGGGTCGGGCTTGATGGCTCCCACCTGGGTGGAGATCACCACGCCGTCGAACAGCTCGGAGATGCCGAAGGCCTTCAGCACATTCAGTATGGAAGGCATGGCGTCCGAGAGTATGCCCAGGGAGTAGCGCGCCTTCCACCGGGGCAGCCAGGTCCTTACGTCGTCGAACAGGCCGTAGCGCTGCCAGTTGTCGGTGAAGTCGTCGGTCAGGCGATTGATCTCGTCCTCGGTCATGTGCCAGTCCATGCGAAGGTTGATGGCGCGGATGTACTCCCGGCGCAGGCGGCGCTCCTCCTCCGTGTCCGGCACCAGGCGGGACTCGTCCAGCCAGCCGACGGCCTCCCTATGGGCGGTCAGGTATTTGGCGGTGTGGATGTCCCTGGCCCGCTGCCCCAGGATCGGGGCGATGCCCACGGGCAGGCTCCAGTCGCCCATGCGGGGATAGACCAGCACGCCGCCGCAGTCAAATATCAGGTGTTTCATTTCTTTTTCTCCTCTTGAAGGTTTTCCGGCGCGCCGGCGTAGAACTTGCTGCCCACGGGCAGGCGGCGCTCCTTCAGACGGTTGTCGATGATCGTGCGGACGATGGCGTAGGCCAGCGCGAACACCGGCACGCCCAGCAGCATGCCCGTAAAGCCGAACAGGCCGCTGCCGATCAGTATGGACAGCATGATCCAGAACGGGGATAGCCCGACGTAGTCGCCCAGTATGAAGGGGCCGATCAGGTTGCCGTCCAGCTGTTGCAGGATCAGTATGAACACGCCGAACCACAGCGCGCTCCAGGGGTTGACCAGCAGGAGGATCAATACGCTGGGAACGGCGCCGATGAAGGGGCCGAAGAAGGGGATCACGTTGGTGATGCCCACGATCACGCTGATCAGCAGCGGGTATTCGATGTGGAACAGCAGCATGCAGATATAGCAGATTATGCCGATGATCAGCGAATCCAGTATCTTGCCGGTGATGAAGCCCGCGAAGATCTTGTTGGCGCGGCGGGTCCAGTAGATCAGCCGCTCACAGGTGGCGGGCTTGAACGTCGCGTAGCAGACCTTCTTGATCTGCGCGCAGAAGCGCTCCTTTTCCATCAGCAGGTAGAAGGCTGCGATCATGCCCACGAACAGCTGCAGCACCATGGTGTAGATGCCGCTGGAAATAGCCATCAGGTTGTTCAGCAGCACGGAGGTGTAGTTCATCAGCTGGGAGACCACGTTTTCCCAGGCGATGACCAGCTGCTCGCCCTCGATGCTCAGGAATTCGTACTTCAACAGCAGCTGGTTGATGGTTTCCGAGTTCATCGAGACGAAGTTGGCGACGTATTGCAGGATGGACTTGATGGAGGTGATCAGCTGGGGGACCAGTATGGCGAAGAAGCCGGTCAACATCGTCAGCAGCACGATGTAGGCGATGATGGTCGCCAGCACCCGGCTCAGCTTTGGATGGGGCTTCCTTCGGGAAAAGACCAGGTTGAACAGGCGATCCATCCGGTTGACGATGGGCAGCAGCAAAAACGCGATGGCAAACCCGATGAAGAAGGGCATGACGGTGCTGAGTACGTCCCCTGCGACAGCCAGAATGTTTTTCAGGTGCAGCAGCGCGATGGCCAGCGTTATGCCGACGCATACCACCACGATCATCGAACGTGTCTTTCCTCGCAGATCCTCTGGAATCAGCGGTTTCATGTCTTGCCTCCGTGCGTCTCGTACAGCGTTGTTGCGCATAGTTCCGTCTAATCTGTATTATAGCATAACCGAACGAATCTCTCAATAGTTGTCTGCCGGAGGTCATCATTTGTCTAACTTTCTTCCTATTTATATAAGCGGGCGAAACGCGAATTTCCGAAACTGAATGAAGATTCCCTGTTTAATCGTTCGGAGTTTCGGTGAGGATTTCCCGCGCATCCCGCCAAAGCCGGGCCGCGTTCGCGTCATTTTCGATAAATTTCCGAACAATCTTTTCTGCGCCGTCGAAGCGGTCCCCGTCAAAGCAGCAGGGAACGCACAGCGTCTCGCTCCGCAGCGCCTGCTCCATTTGCAGCAGCGGATCGCCCTGGCCATAGCCGGAAGGCGCGTCCGTGACGCTGAACGCCCCCGCCTTTCTGAGGGCGCCCTGGCATGCGGGATCCAGGAGGTGCTCCAGGAATTCCCGGCAAAGATCCGGCCGGGGGTCGCCGTCGGGCCGGTCCAGGACGGCAAGGCACAACACCTGGTCGGTATAGGGGCAGTTGCCGGACAGCGCCCAGTCCGGCCCCCGGCCCTGGTCAGCCAGGGACTGGAGCCTGCGTACCTCCCGTTGGGTGACGGCAAGGGCGGCGGCCTGGCCGTTGATGAAGCTGTGCCAGGCACCCTCGTCGTAATCGAAATCCTCTGGCAGGCGGCAGGACGGCAGTTCACCGGGGGCGGGAGGGGGCGAGGCGGATGGCGCGGGCGTGATTTCCGGGAGAAGTCCCAGGTCCAGACCGGGAAGCGCAGGTTCAGCCGTGGCTTCGGCGGCGGAAGGCTTCGGTTCGGAACACAGCGCCATCAGCGCAAGATCCCAATGCCGCCAGTCCTCGGGGAACGGCACGGCGAGGACCGCGTCGCCATCCCGCCAGGATTGGGGCAGCGCGTCCAGCAGGGAGGCGTTGCGGGCAATGAGATAGCCGCCGGCGGCCACGGGCGCGGCGAAGATGCCGATGTCCCACGCGCCGACGTCGGAAAATGCCGGACGAATGCTTTGAGGCAGCTTCAGCTGAGCGAGTCCCTCCGGGGTGTCCAGCAGCCCCGGGGGAAACAGCAGCATGTCCGGCGGCAATATGCCGGAGTCAAGGAAGTCGGACAGAGCCTCTGCGCTCACGTATTCCGGCTGAACATAGAGGCCGGGATGGGACTTTTCAAATCCGGCGATGCAGCCGTTCAGCCAGCCGGACAGGCTTCCTGCGCCGGGCTGCCAACCCTCAAAGATCCACAGGCGCAGCACGCCGCTCCAGCCGGCATACTTTTCCGCGATCAGCGGCTGGCGATCCAGGGGAAGGACGCGCCACGCGCGCAGCGCCAGGGGGATGAGCAGCAGCAGACACAGCGCGCACAGCGCCGAACGAAGCTTGCGCATGAGCAACCCTCCCATTATAGAAGAATTGAAAGAAACGGCTCCTGCATTTCACATAAGACTATGCAGGAGTTCCTCAAAACTGCCCTGGTTTGAGCCTTTGAATGTTAAGAAACGGATAAATCGAAAAACAGGTGTTGACAAGTGGAATTCGTTTTGATATACTAATCAAGCTGTCGCGAGAACAGAGCGTTTGAGAGACAGCGGCGAACCTTGAAAACGATACAGAGAAGAGAGAGAATCAAACCTTGAGATGCGACGATCTGCATAAGCAGGGAGCGTCGAGAGGGGAGAAGAAC
>JAUMVG010000023.1 GCA_030530315.1 Clostridia bacterium
TTTCTTGCTCTACCTGTTCCTTGGCTACAATCCCACAACTTTCCGTGAAGAACCCGAATTTTCGCGTTTTCCCCAATCGTTGAAAAACCCGGGTTTTTCAACGACTTAAGGCCATGCCGCATATCGGCATGGCCTTTCACATTTTGTGGAATCAGTCGTCCTCTTCCTCGTCCTCGGGCAGCTCGGCGTCGTGGTAGACGTTCTCGGTGTCGTCGTACTCCTCCAGCCAGTCCAGCAGGCGGGTGACCTTCTGCACGCTCTCCTCGTCCGGCAGGGCGGTTGTAGAGGTGGGGAGCATGGCGCGCTCGGCGGACAGGAAGGTGCAGCCGGCATTCTCCAGGTTGTCGCGCACCTGGGAGAAGTCGTTGGGGTCGGTGTAGATGACCGCGGAATCCTCGTTGTACTCCACGTCGTCCGCGCCGGCGTCCAGGGCCAGCATGGTGAGCTCATCCTCGTCCATGCCCTTGGAGTTGTCGATCACGATGACGCCCTTGCGCTCGAACTTCCAGGACACGCAGCCGGAAGCGCCCAGGGAGCCGCCGCACTTGTCGAAGATGTGGCGCACTTCGCTTGCGGTGCGGTTCAGGTTGTCGGTGACCATCTCCACGATCACGGCCACGCCGCAGGGCGCGTAGCCCTCGTAGGTGACCTCCTTGTAGTTCGCGGACTCGCCTTCGCCGGCGGCCTTCTTGATGGAGCGCTGGATGTTGTCATTGGGCATGTTGGCCGCCTTCGCCTTGGCGATGACGTCCTTCAGCTTGCTGTTCAGCGCGGGGTCCGCGCTGCCGCCGGTCTTCACGGCGATGACAATTTCACGGCCAATCTTGGTGAAAATCTTGCCCTTCGCGGCATCCGTCTTGGCCTTCTTATTCTTGATGGTTGACCATTTGTTATGTCCGGACATGGACAATCCCTCCCAGTATCGAATGATTATATGATAACACAAACAGGCTGGAATCGTCAAGAAAATCAGCCTATAATTAATAAGAGGATAAAACTTTATGCGGGGAGGCGGCATGGATGACCATCGTGACGGGGATCGAGGCCAACCGTTCCAGGGTGACCGTGTTCGCGGACGGCTCGGAGCTCGCCCGGATTCCAAAGGCGCACTTTGACAAGTGCCCTCTCGAGGAGGGCGAGGAGTTTGACCCGGAGCAGTGGATCGACCGCGTGGCCGCCGCGCAGTTCGCCGACGCCTACGAGGCCGCGCTGACGAGCCTTGATTTCTGCGCCAGGTCCGCCAGGGAACTTTCCAATACCCTGAAGCGCAAGGGATTCGTGCCTCCCGCGATCGAAGCGACCCTCGAGCGGCTCAAGGACGCCGGTCTCATCGACGATGCCCAGTACGCCCGACGGATGGCAGAGTCCCAGACCCGAAAGCCCGTGGGGGTCTATGCCTTCAAGCGAAAGCTGATGGCCAAGGGCATCTCCGAGAACGACGCCCAGGAGGCCATCGCCGCCTTTGACGACGACCAGCAGCGCGCCGCCTGCGCCGAGGCCGCGCAAAAGCTCTGGCGCAAGTACGAGGCCCTGCCCCGACGCGAGGCCCGCGCCAAGCTGTCCCAGGCCCTGGCGCGGCGGGGATTCGGGTGGGACGCGATAGAGGCGGTAATTGATGATATTATGGAAGAATAAATGATTTTTCCCGACTCATCAGACAGCAGGCAACCGGCAATAGTCATATTGCCGCTGCCGCGTTGTTAACCAGGCCGGCGCCTGAAATGGTGTCCACATTTCGATATTGCCCATTGCCTGTCCCCATGTATTGGAATATGCTTAAAGATCCCACACTCAAAAAGCCCTTCGCTCACGCGAGGGGCTTTTGTTCGGCTTCAGCGATCTTCTCTTCCGTCTCCTCGCGTATGGCGGCGCGGAGGTCCTTCATATAGTCGGAGAAGGCCACGCGGTCATAGGCGTAGGTGCGGTTCAGCTCATACTCATGGGGCTCCCAGGTGGAGATCTCGGACTCGTTGTGCTGGATCACGGCCTCCAGGCTGTCCATGGCCTTGTAGATCTTCGCCTCGAGGGTCTCGCGCGCAGCCATTTCCTCGTACAGCGCGCGCATCTCGGTTTTGAAGGGCTCCGGCAGCGTATCCACCCAGCGGTAGAGCAGTTCCTCCTCCCTGGCCTCGTCCCCCTCTGTCTTGAGGAACGTGGGGATGTCGCCGGTGAAGCACTCCCCCAGATCGTGGATCAGGCACATCTTGTAGATCTTCTCCATGTCGGCCTCGGGAAACTCATCCGACACGAAATAGGCCATCAGCGTCATGCGCCAGCTGTGCTCCGCCACATCCTCGCGGCGGCCCTTGGAGGTCCAGCAGTGGCGCGGAGTGTCCTTCAGGCGCTCGGCGATGTGCATGGCGCTCAGCAGTTCCTCGGGCTTCATGGTTCATTCCTCCCAGGCGTTCTTGTAGGGATGGCCGCAGCTCATCCGGCCCTCGGGACAGGGTCCGTAGACGCAGCTGGGGCCGAGGTGCGTGAACACCTCCGGTTCCCGGTTGACCAGCAGCTTGAGCATCTTCCACGCCACGCCCTGGATCTCCCACTGGGCCCGGCGGCAGGTGCGCAGCTTCATGAAGTGGATCATTTCCCGAAGGTTCATGGAGATCATCAGGTCCAGCTGGTGGCCGCTCATGGCGAAATAGGACGCGTCCTCCATGGACATGCCCAGCGCCAGCGCCTCCTTCGCCGCCGCGGCCTGGTCCTCGAAGGCGCGGCGATAGATGGCCTCCGCCTCCGGGATGGCCTTCACGGTCTCCGGCAGCACATAGTCGCCCTCCGCCAGCGCACGGGACACCGGCGGCACCAGCAGCGACACCATCCGGTGGCGGGTGAAATGGGTCACGCAGGCCAGCGACACGCGCTTCACCTTGAAGGTGTAGTGAAGCATCTCCATCTCCCGGGGACGGGCGTCGGTGAACCTGGCGAGGCTGTCGCCGCCTGCGGAAAAGCGCCCGGTAAAGCCGTACACGGCGTTCAGGAAGCCCTGGGTGTCCTTCGGGGCGTCGATCAGCTCGGCGTCGCCCGCGCGGTCAGCCCCGGCCTTGATCTCACCAGGCAGAGGCATCGGCTCGTAGTGGGGATAGCGCTTGGCCTCGCCGTCAATCACGCCGGGGTACAGCCGGTCAAACTGTTCCTTGAGCTGACAGCCCAGCGCCTCGACTTCCGGGAAACCCTTCCCCCGCCCGTACAGCATGGCGCAGATCAGGCCGATCAACTCCCGGGCGTCTACGGTCATGAAGAAGTTGCTCCGCAGGCTGTAGGGCAGCACGAACCGGGCATCCTCCTTGGGAACGCCCAGGGCCATCAGCTGCTCATAGTCCGCAAACCGCGCCTTCATGGCCGCATCGAAGCAGGCATGCTGCGCCTCCGTCAGGCCCTCCGGCGCCACAAAGCCGGCCTCGGAGAAGTCCACGTAGCGCCGGGACTTCACCGTAAAGGAGGCCAGGCGGCACTCGATGACGAACTGTTCCACCAGCACCGACACGTCGTCGAAGGCGATGCCGAAGGTCTGGTGCTCGATGACGGACTTGTGCCCGGAGGCGAGCACCTTGTTCACCAGCCGGAGGTCCTTCTCGTCGCCCTTGCTCTTGTCGTATATCTCCATCGCCGTGCCCTGCTGGGTCGAAATCCTCGCCGAGGAGGCCACGACGCGCAGCGCGTCCTCGTTGCTCACGACGATGATGGCTCTGCTCTTGTTCACTTTGCATCCCTCGCAATCCCGTTGGTCCATTTCCAGCCGAATGTTCGACTTGAAATCATTATAACACAGGCAGCGACGTTTGTGTCGCTGCCTGTGAATTTTACACTGTGTTCTGGCGAAGCCCTCCGGCTCATTCCTTCTCGCTGTCGCCCAGGGAATCTCGCACGGTCACGACCACCTTGCGCTCGTAGGCCTCGAAGGCGAAGTCCACCAGCTTGCGGTCGGGCTTGGGCGTGAACAGGCTGACCACAGGCACGATCACCAGGCCCGCGAGCATCGCGAAGGCGCCGCAGTTGATCGGGGACTGGAGGATGGCCGGGAAAGCGCCCTTGAAAAGCATGTTCGCCACCATGATGCCCGCGCCGAATATCATGCTGCACCAGGCGGAGGCGCAGGTCGCCTTCTTCATGTACAGGCCGTACATGAACGGCGCCAGGAACGCGCCGGCCAGTGCGCCCCAGGAGATGCCCATCAGCTGGGCGATGAAGTTGACGGTGGTGCTGTACTGGATGATGGCGATGACGACGGAGATCAGGATGAACACCACGATCAGCAGCCGCATGGTCAAGACCTGCTTTTTCTCGTCCATGTCCTTGACGATGTTCCCCTTGAGGAAGTCCAGCGTCAGCGTGGAGCTGGAGGCCAGCACCAGGGAGGACAGCGTGGACATGGAGGCGGAGAGCACAAGGATCACGATCACGCCCAGCAGCAGCGGGGACAGGCCCTCCAGCATCGTGGGCACCACGGAGTCGTAACCCGCGGCGGGAACGCCGGTGCCGGCGGGGTCGATCACGGAGCTGAACAGCCGGCCGAAGCCGCCCAGGAAGTAGCAGCCGCCCGCGACGATCACCGCGAACACGGTGGAGATGATCGTGCCCTTGGAGATGGCGTTTTCAGACTTGATGGCGTAGAACTTCTGCACCATCTGGGGCAAGCCCCAGGTGCCCAGGGAGGTCAGGATCACGACGCCCAGCAGGTTCAGCGGGTCGGGGCCGAAGAAGGAGCTGAACGCGCCGGTCATGCCCTCATAGGGAATCTCGGCCAGGCCCCGGTAGGCCGCCATGAAGCCGCCGTTGACCTTCAGCACCGCGCCGACCACGGCGATGATGCCCACGATCATGATGATGCCCTGGATGAAGTCGTTGATGGCCGTGGCCATGTAGCCGCCGGCGATGACGTAGATGCCCGTCAGCACCGCCATCATGATGATGCACACGGTGTAGTCGATGTTGAACGCCATGCCGAACAGGCGGGACAGGCCGTTGTACAGCGACGCGGTGTAGGGAATCAGGAAGATGAAGATGATGGCGGAGGCGCCGATCTTCAGCGCGTTGCTGCCGTAGCGCTTGCCGAGGAACTCCGGCATGGTGGCGCTGTTCAGCTGCTGGGTCATGACGCGGGTGCGGCGTCCCAGCACGTTCCAGGCCAGCAGAGAGCCGATGAAGGCGTTGCCCAGGCCGATCCAGGTGGAGGCGATGCCGTATTTCCAGCCGAACTGTCCGGCATAGCCGACGAAGATGACCGCGGAGAAATAGGAGGTGCCGTAGGCGAAGGCGGTCAGCCACGGGCCGACGGAGCGGCCGCCCAGCACGAAGCCGTCCACATTGGTGGCGTGCTTGCGGCTGTAAAAGCCGACGCCGATCATGATGCCGAAGAAGATGACGAGCATGAGAATCTTGATGAACATTGTAAGGTCCTCTCCTTTCGTAGACCGCGGACGGCCCTCCCCGCCTTTCCGGCAAAAGAAAACGCCCTCCGCAAAGCTTTGCAGAGGGCGGAAATGATCCGCGGTACCACCTCTATTCAGCGCTTCCTCGCGGAGAGCGCCCTCTTCGGGTACGGGAACACGCCTATACCCTATCGCTCTAACGGGCGAACCCGGCGCGGCTTACTCGCTGCCTTTCAGCCTGCGGCTATCGGGATGTAATTCAACCTGGCGGCACACACTGCCTCGCACCCTCCGGCAGCTCTCTTGGTGGGCATTCGCCAGCCTACTCGTTCCCGGTCATTGCCTTTCGACGGTTAGTTTAGCACTTTATCACGATTGTGTCAAGCCTTTTTTTCGCCCCATCCTCATTTTTTCGCCACCGTCACTTGCCCAGCGCCAGCGCGAACTGTATCATCATGATGCCGATCAGGTGTCCCGGATAGAACAGGTAGAACACCCATTTGTTGATCTTCAGCTTCGAATAGGTCGGAATGTAGATCAGCGGCAGGGCCAGCACGGCGAACATCTGTATCCCAAAACGCAGCCCGAAGAGCTGGTAGCTGTTTCCCTTCATGCCCCACCAAACCATGAATGCCAGCATCACGGGCAGAGACATCCACCAGCGGCTGATGAACAGATAGAACAACACGATCAGCGCGACGCCCTGCCAGCCGTAATTGATGCTGCTCTGCAGCTTCCACACCAACAGCATGAGCGCCGCCGTGCAGACCAGCTGCTTGTCCCGTATGGACCAGATCAGCAGCAGGCCGAAGGCCAGCGTATACATGATGTTGGGCGTGCTCCAGCTTTGCAGGTAGAAGTTGAACACCGCGCCGAGAGGATTGTCCGCAAAGCGAATTGCGTACATCCTCGCGCTGGTATGGGCCAATGCCACGGCATAGAACGGCTGGGAGATCAGGCCCACCAGCAGGATCCGGCTCAGGTACTTCAGCCGGTTTCTGGAATAGACGCAGCCCACGGCGATGCAGTAGGCAAAGAGCGGAAAGGCGAGCCTGCCGATGATGCGCATGATGTTGTAGTGGGGAAAGAACATCTTGCCGGTATGATCGAATACCATGGCGATCATGGCCACCAGCTTCAACAGGTTGGTGTCCCGGTTGGTTCCGATGTCCTTTGGCGCAAACGGCCATGCCAATGCCGATTTCTTGCGGGATGCCATTCGGCGCAACCTCCTTGGGCTTGTCTGGATTACTCTATATGCGGACGAAGCGCGTTCTATCGCACCGGCGACGGACAGGCACCCGCGCATTCCGGTGATTGTCGCTGTGTTCCCGACAAACCCTTCGGCCCGGAAGCCCTTCAACGATCCGCAATTCCAAAAAAAGGGCGGCTGAACGCCGCCCTTGAGAGACGAGTCCTGCGCTGTGCGCGTCACATCTCGTCGAAAATGGTCTCCTTGTCGGGGTTCTCCTTCGGGGCCAGGGGCAGCGTGATCAGGAATTCGGTGCCCTCGCCCAGCTTGGACTGCACCTCGATCTCGCCGTTCATCGAGCGGACGATGTGCTTGACGATGGCAAGGCCCAGGCCCGTACCGCCCATCTGGCGGGAACGGCCCTTGTCCACGCGGTAGAAGCGCTCGAACAGGCGCGGCAGGTTCTCCTCCGCGATGCCGATGCCGGTGTCGGAGATGGTCACGTTCGCCTCCTGATCGTTGGCGAACACCTGCACCGTCACGGAGCCGCCGGGTTTATTGTACTTGATGGCGTTCTCCGTCAGGTTGATCAGCAGCTGCTCCACGCGGTCAGGATTGCCGATGATGTACACCGGGTCGGTGTTCATCCTGTAATTGATCGTGACTTCCTTTTCCTTCGCGTGGATGGACAGCATCTCGCACACGTCATAGGCCTTCTTGTCCAGGCGTATGCGCTCGGTAGCCACCTCGTCGCTGCCGGATTCCAGCTTGCTGATGGACAGTATGTCGTTGATCAGCCGCGTCAGCCGCTCCGTCTCCATCTGAATGATGTTCAGGAATTTGTGGGCCATCTCAGGTTTGTCGATGGCGCCGGCCTGGAGCGTCTCGACGAAGCCGCGGATGGACGTCAGCGGGGTCTTCAACTCATGGGAGACGTTCGCGGCGAAATCGGTGCGCACCTGCTCCAGACGGCGCAGCTCTGTTATGTCCTCCACGATGGCCAACGCGCCGACCACCTTGTCGTCCTGCCGCATCGGCGACACGTACAGGCGCAGCGGCCTGTGGCCTCGACCTACGGCGGTCCTGGCGGCCACCTCGTTGGTGTACACGCCGCCCTGGCGCATGGCCTCGGTAAATACGGCGTCCAGCTTGACGTCCTTGGAGACGTCGCTGACGTACTTGTACTCAGGGTTGCCCACGATGCCCAGCAGCTTCTTCGCCACGGAGGTGATGAAGATCACCCGCATGTTTTCATCTACGGCGATGATGCCGTTCTGCATCTGGGACATGACCGAGCTCAGCACATGATTTCTGTTCTTCTGGCTGAATATGCGATCCTGAATCCGTGCGATGATTGCATTGTATTCGACTGCCTGCTGGTCGTGCTCCGGGAAGCCCTCGATTCTGGCGTCGAAGTTTCCGTCAGAGAAGCTGTCCAGCGCCTGCATGACGGCATTGACGCGCTTCTCCCGTTTCAGCACGCTGGACATCACAACCAAGAACAAAACCATGCTCAGGCCAAAGATCAGCGCAAGCAGGATCAGGCTCTTGTTGCGGCCAAGCACACCCCAGCCGTTTACATCCACATTGGCATAAAGCAAAAACGCGCCATCCTCGTACCGATAGATGGCGTAGGATGCAGGCTTGCCCGCAGCGTTTTTATGGTTATAAACCACAGCTTCTCTGGCTTTGGCCAGGGCCATATCTTCGCCAGAGAGCTGTGAATATATTTCGCTGGAGGCATAATAAGCCGTTCCATCCGGATAATAAAGCGCTTTTACCGTTTCTTCGCTCAACGATAAAGACTGCAGCGTATTTGCGCGCAGTTCCATATCGTCGGTGCCGCTGAAATCGCCGGTGACCTTGCACATGACATAGAGGTCCCTGCGCAATTCCTCGTTCGATTCATCGGCCAGCTTGGAACAGTTATAGCCAAATAACAATGTGAGGGCAACCATCGAAATCAGGGTCACAATTAATGTAACCCTTGATTTCATAGGCGATTCTCCTGACGGTCGTTGAACTTGTAGCCGACGCCGCGAATGGTCTCGATGTAGTGGGCATCGTCACCCAGCTTCTGGCGGATGTGACGGATGTGGACATCGACCGTGCGGGTCTCGCCATAGAACTCATAGCCCCAGATGCGATCCAGCAGGAAGTCGCGGGTCAGCACCTTGCCGCGGCTGAGCACCAGCAGCTTGAGAAGCTCGAACTCCTTCAGCGTCAGGGACAGCTTTTCGCCGTTGCGGAAGGCCTCGTAGTTGCCGACATCGATGGTCAGGCCGCCCACGTGAAGGATTCCCTCCTCCTCGTTCTGAGGAGCGGCACGGCGCAGCAGGGCCTTGACGCGGGCGATCAGCTCGCGCACGGAGAAGGGCTTGGTGATGTAGTCATCCGCGCCAAGCTCCAGGCCGAGGATCTTGTCTACTTCGTCGCCCTTCGCGGTCAGCATAATAATCGGAATATCGGCGGTGGTGGGCGCGCTCTTCAGGCGGCGGCAAACTTCCATGCCATCGATTCCGGGGAGCATAATGTCCAGCAGAACCATTGCGGGACGCTCATGCGCACAGACCACCAGCGCATCCTCGCCTGTGGCGGCAGTGACAACTCGGTAGCCGGAAGCCTCAAGATTGAACGAAAGCAGTTCAAGAATGTGGGCTTCATCGTCGACGGCCAGAATCAACTCATTTGCCATGTGCGTATCCTCTCTCTTTCATAGTATTTGGTTATCTGACGGAGTCACCATCAGTAGTACCCGAATCAAAATCGGCCAGCAGCTTGTTCAGCTCATCCCGAAAGCTCTGGATATCCCTGAATTGGCGATAGACGGAGGCGAAGCGGACATAGGCCACTTCGTCCAGGCTTTTCAGGCCGTCCATCACCAGCTCGCCGACCATCTTGCTGGTGATCTCCGAATCCGGCTGGTTGTTGAGCTTTTGCTCAATATCCCGCACCAGTTCGTCGATCCTTCCAAGGGAGACAGGGCGCTTCTCGCACGCCTTCACGATACCGGAGCGCAGCTTCTCGACGTCAAACGCCTCACGCGTTTGGTCCTTCTTGACGATCATCAGCGGGACCAGATCGATGCGCTCATAGGTCGTGAAGCGCCTTCCGCAGCTTTCGCACTCGCGCCTGCGCCGTATGGAAGTGCCGTCGTCGTTTTGGCGGGAATCCACCACCCGACTCTGAGTACACCCGCAATAGGCACACCTCATGGCATCTCACCTCGTATACTCTATTATACACAAAAAATAACGTAAAGTCCAGTCTTTTTTAGAATTTTATTGCATTATCCCGCGAGAATTCGGGGGTTTGGCGTCAAAAATTCATCTAATTGCCATCCATTCGCTCGCAATCCACCTCCACGAGGATCACATCGTCCCCGATGCGACGCACGCGATCCCATTCTATGACCACGCCTTCCCGATCCTGCCTGAAAAGTGCGAGTATGCCGCCGCTCCGTCCCGGCACGACGAGGGCCTCCGCGCAGGCTGAATCGTTCAGCAAAAGGTCGATGGGCCGCCCCAGCTTCCTGCCATCACAGATGTTGATGACATCCTTGCGCCTGATCTCCGAAAAACTCATGCTGCCACCTCCCGTAACCATGCTATGAGTTTTCCGCCGATCCCGTGCGAATCCGCTGTCGAAGGGCATTGTTTTCCGTCAAAGCCCGCGATTTTTGGCGCATTTTATCGACATTGACCGTTTCCACCGACAGGCGCGACACGGCTCCCCCATGGGCGGGCGCGGTGGGCTCTGCTCGGGCCAAGGCTCCCCTTGCATCCCGTTTTTCATCCGGATCGCGTTCCTGCCTGTCGAAGCGCGTGTCGAAACCCGGCGCGACTGTGCCGAATATCGCGACATTTTCCCGATACAATTCCACGCCACTTCGACACGAAATCGTTGAGGGAGGCATGCCCCTTCGGCTATCATGATACGGCGAGGTGAGGCGCGTGAGCATCGAGGTCTTTCTGCTGGTCAACCTGGCGGCGGATCTCGCGCTGCTGTGCGTCGCCGCGCGGTGCTCGGGCTGCTTTAACTGGCGGCGCGCCCTTGCCTCGGCGCTTCTGGCCACAGGCTTCGCGCTCGCCGAAACGCTGTGGCCGCTCCCCCATTTCGCCCTTCCGGCGCAGGTTCTCCTGCTGGCGCTGATTTCGATGCTGCTGTCCGGGCGCTGGGATTTCCGTACCTGGTCGCGTCCCGCCCTTCTGCTCTGCGAAGGCGCTCTGCTCAGCGGCGGCGTGGCGTCGCTCTGTTTGGGCGGAACCCGGAGCCAATCCGGCGGCGTTCTGTGCGCTCTCTCGGGGGCACTGCTGACGGCGCTGACCTGCGCGGGCCGCCGCGCCGCGCGTTGGCAGGTGCACTTACTGCTGCGCTCACCCACTGGAACGGCCCGATTCACCGCCCTGGTGGACACCGGCAACCGCCTGCGGGAGCCCATCTCCGGCCTGCCGGTGCTCATCGCCGAGGAAAAGCTGGTCAGGGCCATTCTTCCGGAGGACGGCTACCGGATACTGAGCTACAGCTCCGTGGGCGGCGGCGGCAGGATGGCCTGCTTCAAGCCCAGCGGGATCTGGATCGAGCGCGGCCACCGAAGGACCCGTGCCCCGGACGTCTGGGTGGCGGTCTCGGCCCATCCCCTTCCCGGCGCCTATCGTGCCCTTGCGCCCTGCGAATTCGCGAACTATTCCCATTAGATACATAGAGGAGGAAACCGTCATGGCCGTTAAATCCATCAGGCAATCCATTTTCGGTCTCATCGTACAGATCCGCCGCGGCTCCGTGTGCTACATCGGCGGCAGCGACCTGCTGCCGCCCCCGCTCTCCCGGGAGGAGGAGGTCGCGCTGATGCGCCGGGCCAACCAGGGCGACGGCGGCGCCCGTTCCACGCTGATCGAGCGCAACCTCCGACTGGTCGTCTACATCGCCCGCAAGTTCGAAAACACCGGCATCAGCATTGAGGATCTGATCTCCATCGGGGCCATCGGCCTGATCAAAGCGGTTAACTCGTTCGACCCGGACAAGAACATCAAGCTGGCCACCTATGCCTCACGCTGCATCGAAAACGAGATCCTGATGGTGCTGCGCAAGACCAATCGGCTCAAGTCAGAGGTGTCCTTCGACGAGCCGTTGAACACGGACTGGGACGGCAATGAGCTGCTGCTGTCGGACATCCTCGGCACAGAGCCGGACCTTGTGAGCCGGGACCTGGACAACGACATCGAAAAGCAGATGCTCCACAGCGCCATCCAAAAGCTGAACGCCCGGGAGAAGTACATCGTCGGCCTGCGCTATGGCATCGGCGAGGACAAGGAGCACACCCAGAAGGAGGTCGCTGACCTGATGGGCATCTCCCAGAGCTACATATCCCGGCTGGAAAAGCGCATCATCGGAAAGCTCAGGGAAGAGCTGGCACGGATGGCCTGAATAGCATCTCTCACAAAAAAACGGCTGCCAATGCTGACAGCCGTTTTTCATGCGGTCTTCACCACGCAAACCGAGCGGATCAAGGCGCTCGCTATCTCTGGGGCGTGCCCGTGGCGATGCCATACACCAGGGCAAAGACCAGCAGGATCACCGTCGCGACGATGATGACGTTCATCGTCGTCACGGACACCTTGTCCTTGATCCGGTCGTACAGCTTGTAGCACCGGGGCGTCCGCGGCAGGGGGTTCCCCGCCGCGTCCGTCCGCTCGGCTTCCAGCTTGCGCTGGCCAGCCTTTTCGGCCTGTTCCATGCGCGCCCTGGCAGCGCGGTCCTCGCTGCTGATGCCGTTCTGATGTGCCATATTACTTCTTCACGATGTACTTGCGCACGTCGATGGAGACGGCCAGGATGATGATCAGACCGCGGATGATGTACTGGATGTAGGGGTTGACACCCAGGAAGTTCAGGGCGTACACGATGGCTTGCATGATGACCGCGCCGATGACGACGCCCTGGATGGTGCCGACGCCGCCGGAGAAGGACACGCCGCCGACCACGACCGCGCTGATGGCGTCGGTCTCATAGTTCAGACCGGTATTCGCGCCAACGGCGGTGATGCGGGCCGCCTCCAGGAAGGACGCGATGCCGTACAGCACACCGGCCATCAGGTAGACCAGCATGATGGTCTTGGCCACGTTGACGCCGGAGACCGCGGCAGCCTCGGTGTTGCCGCCCACGGCGAACATGTTCTTGCCCAGGGTGGTCTTGTTCCAGATCACCCACACGATGGCCGCCATCACGATGAAGTAGATGACCACCACGGGGATGCGGATATCGCCCAGGTAGATGCCGCCCGCGGCCACGTTCAGGAACGTGGAGTCAAAGGTGGACAGCGCCTGCGCGGTGCCGGAGGGCTGGGACTCGATGTACAGGCAGTTGGCGCCGTAAGCGATCAGCTGGGTGCCCAGGGTGACGATGAAGGCGTGCAAATGCAGCTTTGCAACGCCAAAGCCGTTGATCATGCTGAACAGCACGGCCACGGAGATGGAGGCCAGCAGCGGCACCAGCAGGCCCAAGCCGTTCAGAGGAGCGACCATGGTGGGATACATGCGGCTGGCATAGGTCACGGACTGCACCAGGGAGGCCGTCATGGCGGCGGAGATGCCCAGCACGCGGCCAATGGACAGGTCGGTGCCGGCCAGCACGATCAGGCCCGCGCAGCCCAGAGCCAGGATGCCCTTGGTGGAGGCGTTCTGCAGGATGTTCAGGATGTTGTCGATGCTCAGGAAGTCCGGGCGCAGGATCGACACGACGATCAGGATCAGGCCCAGGATGATGAACAGCGCGTAGTTCAGCAGTGCCGCCGAGATCTTCTCAAACTTCGGATTGGCCGCCTTCACGCGGGCGCGGGGCTTGAGGCTCATAGCCGCGATCAGGAAGTACGCGCCGGCGATGACGATCAGGATCAGGCCGCAGAACATCACCAGTACCGCGTTGGTCATGTGCTTGTTGTTCAGCAGCTCCGGCAGGCCCTGGCGATACAGGTCCAGCAGCGCCTCATTGCCGGCCAGCGCGGCGAACTCCTCCTCGCTGACGCCCAGCGCCTCGCGGGCCATCTGCTCGCGCATGGGATCGCTGCGCTCATGGTCCATGACCAGCTCGTTGAAGTTCTCCTCGGTCACGGTCTCGTCCACGCTCTGGGCGTAGGCGAAGAACGCCTCGCGGTCCTTGGACTTCTTCACAGCTTCCTCATAGGCGACGCGGGCGTCCACGGTGCTGTCGACGGCAGCGGCGTCAAGTCCCAGGCTCTTCAGGAAGGCGCGCACCTTGTCGGCGCCGATTTTGGAAACATCGCCCAGTCCAGTCAGAGTATCCGGCGCCTGGATGAAGCCCATGGCGTCCTTCTTGCTGACGCCCATCATGTCCGCGGCGTTGTTGTAGATATTCCTGCCGGTGATGCCATAGGCGGCCAGCGCGATGCCCACAACCAGCACGATCAACATGATAATGGAAACAATTCTCTTTTTCATGTTATTTACCCTCTCTCTCCAAACGCAGATAATCAGACATACTTCGCAGCCAGTGCCATGATCGTCTCCTGCTCGCCGGGGATGCCGCCGAAGTCCTTGCCGCGCTCCACGATGCCGGCCAGCCGTCCGTTGGACATGACCAGTATGCGGTCGCAGATGCCCAGCAGCTCGGGCATTTCGGAGGAGACCATCATGACGCCCTTCCCCTGGGAGGCCAGGTTCAGGATCAGCTCGTAGATCTCATATTTGGAACCGACGTCGATGCCTCGGGTCGGCTCGTCCAACAGCAGCACGTCCGGCTGGGTCAGCAGCCAGCGGCCGATGATGACCTTCTGCTGGTTGCCGCCGGAGAGGCTCTTGATGTGGGTGCGCTGGGACGGGGTCTTGACGCGCATGGATTCGATGACCCACGCGGTGTCCTTGTTCATCTTGCCGCCGTTCAGCAGCGGCTTGCCATAGGCGTTCACGTTGGCGATGATCGAGTTGAATAGGATACTCGCCTCGCCGAAGATGCCGGTGGCGCGGCGCTCCTCGGTAATCAGGGCGAAGCCGTTGTTGCGGGCCTCGTCGGTGGTGACGTTCTCGATCTTCTTGCCGCGCATGTCCACCTCGCCGCCGCCCTTGGTGAAGTAGCCGAACAGCGTGTTCAAAAGCTCGGTGCGCCTCGAACCCACCAGGCCGGCCACGCCCAGGACCTCGCCCTCATGCAGCTGGAAGCTGACATCGTGGCAGGTGGGCTCGTACATGCCGCTCAGGCCCTTGACATCCAGCAGCACCTTTCCCACCACGTTGTTCTTCGGCGGGAAGCGGTTGGACATCTCGCGGTTGACCATCAGGCGGATGATCTCGTCGGTGGTCAGCTCACTGGCCGGACGGGTGGCGACCCACTGGCCGTCGCGCATGATGGTGACGTCGTCGGAGATGCGCAGGATCTCGTCCATCTTATGGGAGATGTAGATGATGCCCACGCCCTTGGCCGTCAGGCGGTTCATGATGCGGAACAGGTGCTCGACCTCGTCCTCAGTCAGGGAGGAGGTCGGCTCGTCCAGCACCAGGATCTTCGCGTTGTACGACACGGCCTTGGCGATCTCGACCATCTGGCGCTTGGAGACGGACAGCGTGCCGATGATGGTGCGCGGGTCCACGTCGATCTCCAGGTCGTCGAATATGGTCTTGGTCTCCTGGTACATCTTCCGGGAGTCCACCATGCCGATCTTGTTCAGCGGGAAGCGGCCCAGATAGACGTTCTCCATGACGGAGCGCCGGAGCACCTGGTTCAACTCTTGGTGCACCATGGCCACGCCGTTGTCCAGCGCGTCGCGGGGGCTGGTAAAGGTGACGGGCTGACCGTTCATCGTGATGGTGCCGCCGTCACGGGTGTAGATGCCAAACAGGCACTTCATCAGCGTCGATTTTCCCGCACCGTTTTCTCCCATCAGCGCGTGAACCGTGCCCGTTCTCAATTGCAGCTTCGCGTGATCCAACGCCTTGACGCCGGGAAACTGCTTCTCAATGTCCAGCATCTCAAGCAGATACTGTTGTTCGGACATGATTTACCTCACCACTTTTCACAGTATTATCGTCGTTTACAATGACTGTTCATCGCCCCACAGGGGCGCCGCTCTGCCATCCGCGTTTACGAATGGCACAGCCCCGCCTCCGTTTGCCATGTGCTCTCAAATACGGTTCCGGCGACACTATGGTCGCCGGAACCGTCTGACTGCGTTGATCAGACCGATTGCGCGGCAGGATTACTGCACGGAATCAGCAGTGATCTTGGCATAGGGGATGTACACGGAGCAGCCGTCGTCGTTGAGCTTATACTTGCTCTCGAGGCCCTCGTACCAGGTGCCGTTGATCAGCCAGTTCATGGCAAAGCGGATGTTGGCCTCGCCCATGGCGTCGCCGTCCTGCTTCACGGTAGCGGTCATCTTGCCGGCCTTGATGGCTTCGATGGCGGCGTCGGTGGCGTCAACGCCGATGACGGCGATGGCCTTGTCGCCTTCGTTGCCGGTGTTGTAGCCGGACTGGTTCAGAGCCGCGATGACGCCGATGGCCATGTCATCGTTGTTGGCGAAGACCAGCTCGATCTCGGGGTGGGACTGCCAGATGGACAGCATGGCGTCGTTGGCCTTGCCGGTATCCCAGTCAGCCACGATGATGTCGTTGACCATCTCCAGCGGCACGCCCAGAGCAGCAGCGGTCTCCTCGGAGTACTGGGTGCGGGCGATGGCTTCGGGGTTGTTGGCAACGCCCTTGAACTCCACGAACTGCACCTTGCCGTCGCCGTTCAGGTCGATGGCGGCGCTGTCAGCGGTCCACAGGTCAGCCAGGATCTCGCCCTGCATGTCGCCGGCCTCGCGGGGCAGCGTGCCCACGAAGAAAGCGCCGGACTCCTTCACGACGGAATCATAGGTGTCTTCCGACGGCGGAATGTTGTAGAACAGGAAGGGGATGCCGGCCGCGGTGAACTTGTCCACCAGGGTCTGGCCGCCAGCGGGCTCAGCCAGGTTGATGATCACGAAATCGGGCTTCTTGCCGATGATCTGGTCAGCCTGCTCGACCTGCTTGGCCATGTCATCCTGCGCGTCGTCCATGGTGAGGTTGATCTTGGTGCCCAGCTCGTCGGCCACCAGCTCGGCCCACTTGGTCATGCCCTGACGGACGGTGGAGCCGTAGGTGTCGTCAAACTTCCAGACCAGCACGTGGATGTTGTACTCGTCCTTCATCTCCGCCATAGCGGTGAAGCAGGACAGCGCCAGCACGAGGGCCAGCACGAGAACCAGAATTTTCTTCATTGTGTTCTCCTCCTTGTTTTTTTGTTATCTCAGGGGATACGCGACCCCCGAATAACCGCCTTGACATGCGTTCAAGCGGACGTTTCGCTTCTCTTGGGAAACGCTGTCCGCGCATGGATCTGATGACGTTAAGCAACGCCATACACTCTTAACGATATGAGTCAGTATAACATAAAAACCCACAATTGTCTACAGATAACAACGGAAAAAGTCAAAAAATCATCCGCCTTTTCTTTACAATCTTTGTCTGCTGCCATTATTTATTGGAACCTTTGGGATTCGTATGTCCAGCTGCAAGGCCGGCTGGCATGCGGGATCCTCGCCATGTCCATGCCCCTTTCATTGCTCTTTTTCAATCGGCGGAGGGGATTCGCTCTGCACCGCTTTCGCACTTCTTTACACAAATAAATGCGTAAAGACCTTGACGAAACGCCGCAAACCGCCTATGATGATAGCGATTGGAGTAAATAATTATGCAAAAGAAGCCCTTCGTCAGCCATGAAAAGCTGCTTGAGATCGTCTCCAAATACCCCACTCCCTTCCACCTCTACGACGAGGCCGGCATCCGCCGCACGGCGCAGGAGGTGAAGAGCGCGTTCTCCTGGAACGGCGGCTTCCGGGAGTACTACGCCGTGAAGGCCTGCCCCAATCCCTTCATACTGAAGCTGCTGAAGGAGGAGGGCTGCGGGGTGGACTGCGCCTCCATGACGGAGCTGCGGCTGGCCGAGGCGCTGGGCTTCCGCGGGGATGAGATCATGTTCTCCTCCAACGAGACCCCCGGCGAGGAATATGAATATGCCCGCAAGCTGAATGCCATCATCAACCTGGACGATATCACCCACATCGACTTCCTCGCGGCTCACGGCGGCATCCCCGAGAAGATCTGCCTGCGCTTCAATCCCGGCGGAGAACTGTTGATCGGCTCCATCTACATGGGCCAGCCGGACGCCTCCAAGTTCGGCATGACCCGCCAGCAGATCTACTCCGCGGTCCAGCGGCTGATGCAGCTGGGCGTGAAGCGCTTCGGCCTGCACGCGCTGCTGGCCAGCAACGCCGCCGACAACGATTACTATCCCGCCAACGCCATGATCCTGTTCCAGCTGGCCGTGGAGCTGCACAAGAAGCTGGGCGCGGAGTTCTTCATGGTGAACCTCTCGGGCGGCGTCGGCATCCCCTATCTTCCCGAGCAGCGCATGCCGGACATCGCCCGCATCGGCGCCTCCATCCGCGACACCTTCGCCGACGTGATAGCCGCCGAGGGCCTGGAGGGCGTCTCCCTGGCCACGGAGCTGGGCCGCTTCATGACCGGCCCCCACGGCTGCCTGGTGGCCACGGCCATCCACAAAAAGCACATTTACAAGGAATACATCGGCCTGGACGCCTGCGCCGTGAACCTGATGCGCCCCGCCATGTACGACGCCTACCACCACATCACCGTCTCCGGCAAGGAGGACGCGCTGTGCGACCACGTGTACGACGTGGTGGGTTCGCTGTGCGAGAACAACGACAAGTTCGCAATCGACCGGGCGCTGCCCCAGATCAACGACGGGGACCTGATCATCATCCACGATACCGGCGCCCACGGCTTCTCCATGGGCTACAACTACAACGGCAAGCTGAAGAGCGCGGAGATCCTCCTCCATCCGGACGGCAGCTTTGACATGATCCGTCGGGCGGAGACCATTCGGGACTACTTCGCCACCTTTGACTTCTGCGACATCCTCGACGGCATCAACATGTAGCCGATCTCTCTTAAAACAGACCGGGTTCTGTACAGAATCCGGTCTGTTTTTTATGTTTTTGTCTTCCCTTCCGCTTGTATAAGGCTCAAGTCGCGCCGTCTGTGCCCGCCTGCTCCCGCATCCGCTTGAGGATCCGGCTCTCCAGCCGGGAGACCTGGACCTGGGTGACGCCCATGTCCCGGGCGATATTTGCCTGGGTATGGCGCTTGAAATAGCGCCTGACGATCAGCGCCCGCTCCTGGGGCTCCAGCGCCTCCAGCAGCCTGGCCAGCGTCAGCCGGCGATCCACCGCCGCCATCGGGTTCTTCCCCAGCACGTCCATCAGCCGGAGGTCGGTGTCCCCCGCCACCGGCTCCTCCAGCGAGCGCACGCGTCCCCGGCTGTTCATCGCCAGCACCACGTCCCCGCTCTCAAGCCCCAGCGCCTCGGCGATCTCGTCCACGGCGGGCTGCCGCCCGTGCTCGGTCTGGTAGGCTTCGACGAACGCCTCCACCCGCCGCGCGCGTTCCCAGATCGTTCGGGAGATGTGCACCGGCCCGTCGTCCCGCAGGAAGCGCCGGATCTCCCCCATGATCACCGGTACGGCGTAGGTGGAAAAGCGGACTGGATACTCCGGGTCGAAGCGATCCACCGCCTTCAAGAGCCCGACGCAGCCGTACTGGACCAGGTCCTCATACTCCACGCCACGGCCCGTGAACCGCTTTGCCACGTACTTGACCAGCGGCAGGTTTTCCCGTATCACTTCCTCCCGGGCCGCCGCGTCCCCCTCACGGGCCCTGAGCAGCTTCTCCCGGGCGTCGCTTTCGTGGGCTTCGCCGCTCAAGCCCGCCGCGGGAGCGCCTCGTCCCGCAGCCGAATGTGCTTGATCAGCCGCACGGTGGTGCCCTGGCCCACCGCGCTGCGCACATGCACGCTGTCCATGAAGCTCTCCATCACCGTGAAGCCCATGCCGGAGCGCTCCTCGCCCGGGGCGGTGGTGAAGAAGGGCTGACGGGCGCGCTCCACGTCCCGTATGCCGCAGCCCCGGTCGATCACGTCGATCTGGACCCTGCCCTCGCCGTCGTAGCCCGCCCGCAGCCGCACCGTACCGCCGCGATTCATGTAACCGTGGACGATGGCGTTGGTCACCGCCTCGGACACCGCCGTCTTGACATCCGCCAGCTCTTCCATCGTCGGGTCGAGGGGCAGCAGGAAGCCGCTGACCGCCAGCCGCGCGAAGGCCTCGTTCTCCGGCTGCGCCGGGAAATCCAGGCGCATTTCATTGATCATGTTCATCTCACCCGCTCCTTTCCTCAGGCCAGCCGCTCCACCAGCTGATACAGTCCCGCCATCTCGAATATCCTGTCGATGCGCGCGTCCGAGCCGAACACCGCCACGCTGCCGCCCCGCCGGGCCATCAGCTTGTACCGGCCGATGATCAGCCCGATGCCGCTGCTGTCCATGAACTCCAGCCCGTTCAGGTCGAATATCAGCCGCTTCGCCCCGGTGTCCGCCACCAGCGCGTCCAGCTCCCGGCGAATCCGCGCCGCGGCGTCGTGGTCCAGCTCGCCGGACAGCCGCACGATCAGCGCATTCCTCTTCTTTTCATAGGCAAGCATGAAATCCCCCTCCCGTATACAGTGGAAGAGGGATTCCATGCCCGCTCCGTCGATTCCTTTGTCGCAAGGGGTCTACCTATGCCGATTCCGGTCTTTCGTCCGACAGGTTGTCCTCGAGGATCTTCACCGCCTCCTCTCCGGTCAGCGATTCCGAGCGCATCAGTGCCTCCGCCAGCGCGTTCAGCGCGCGGAGATGCCCGTCGATCAGCGAAAGCGCCTCGTCGTAGAGCCGGTTCAGCAGCGCCCGGCTCGCCTCCAGGCCGCCCGCGCCGCCGCAGCCCCGCTGGAGCGCCTTCAGGCTCACGGCAGGTTCCCCCGCCATGCCCAGCTCCATCACCATGGCCATGGCCAGCTCCGCCGCCCGGGACAAGTCGCCGGAGGCCCCGGCGGTCAGGGCTTCCGCGCCCAGCGCCGCCTGCTCCGCCGCGCGTCCCGCCAGCAGCACGCAGATCTGGCTCTCCATCTGCCGCTTGTCCGGCATCACCCGCTCCCGGGGAACGCACAGGTTGTAGCCCGCCGCGCCGCCGCCCGCGGGCAGTATGCTGACTCGCAGGATCCGGCTTTCCGGGGACAGCAGATGGCTGACCAGCGCATGGCCCGCCTCGTGGACGGCGATGCTCCAGAGTTCCTCCGGCGAAGCGGTGGCCGGCTTGTCCGACCCGGCTACCGCCCTGTAGAAAGCGGTCTGGACCTCGCTTTTGCCGATGGTCGGCGATCTGCGAAGGGCTGCCAGCAGGGCCGCTTCATTCAACAGGTTCTCCAGCGACGCGCCGGAGAAGCTGACGGTCTGCGCCGCCAGCTCGTCCAGGCTCACCTCGGCGTCGAGGGGCTTTCCGGCGCTGTGCAGCTTCAATATGCTCAGCCGCTCCGCCCTGCCGGGGAGCCCGACCTCGATCTGGCGGTCGAACCGACCGGGCCGCAGCAGCGCCGGGTCCAGGGCCTCCATGCGGTTCGTGGCGGCGATCACGATCACGCCGTCGCCGGTGTAGAAGCCGGACATTTCGCTGAGCAACGCGTTCAGCGTCTGGTCCCGCTCGTCGCTGACGCTGTCGTCCCGCCGCTTGCCCATGGCGTCGATCTCGTCGATGAACACCACGCACTTGCCCGCCTTGCGTGCCTTGCGGAACAGCTCCCGGACGCGGCTCGCGCCGACGCCCACGTACTTCTCCACGAAATCCGAACCGGACAGCGCGAAGAAAGGCACGCCTGCCTCGCCCGCCAGCGCCCGGGCGAGCAGTGTCTTGCCCGTCCCGGGCGGGCCGTAGAGCAGCACGCCCCGGGGCATCCGCGCACCGTAGCGGACGTACTTCTCCGGCTCCCGGAGGTAGTCCCGCAACTCCCGCAGGCTGGCGAGGGCCTGCTCGTTGGCGGCCACCTTTGAAAAGTCGCATCGGCCGCGCACGTCCTCCGGCACGGCGCCCCGCGCGGCTCCCGACGCCTCCGCATGACCCGGCGCAGGCCTCGTCACGGCCGTCGCCACAAAGCCAGCCAGGGCCAGCGCGGTCAACGCCTGAGCGACGGCCGCCCGCGTTCGCGCCGCGCTGTCTATGGTCATGGAAAGCAGCAGGCCGCACAGCGCCGCCGCGGCTGCCGCTCCCGCAAGGATCGCTCTCAATCTCTTCATATCCATCACCTGTCTTGCCATCGACCCGCGTCCCGCGGGCCGTCATGTACATTCTATATAGCTTCACCGAAAAAGTCCACGCACAACTTCTGGCAGCGATGACTAATTCAGGCGGCGCTGGGAATACTTTGTATGAATGACGCAAGGCGGGATGGTGTTATGAAGAAAAAGGTAATTGCGGCCCTGGGCTGGGCGATGTTCGCGGCGCTGGCCGTGCTGATCTGGCAGCTGGACATTCCCCATTGGAAGCCGCTGGATCTCTCTCGGCTGACGGACATGCCCGGAACGACGCTGGTCTACGACTCGAGCGGCGCTGCCGTGGGCGCGCTGCAGGGCGGTGAAAAGCGGACCCGGATCGGCCTCGATCAGGTGCCGGAGGTGGTTCAGAACGCCTTCATCGCCGCGGAGGACCTTCGGTTTTACCGCCACCACGGCGTGGACACCTACCGCCTGCTGGGGGCGCTCTGGCACGACATCCGAACGCTGAGCTATTCCCAGGGCGGCTCCACGATCACCCAGCAGCTGATCAAGCTGACCCACCTCACGCAGACAAAGACCCTCTCCCGCAAGGTCCAGGAGATGTTCTTGGCGCTGAAGCTGGAGAGGGTCATGGACAAACGGCAGATATTGGAGGCCTACCTGAACGCGGTCTACTTCGGCCACGGAGCCTACGGCATCGAGGCCGCCGCGAACGTCTACTTCGGCAAGCCTGCCTCCGAGCTCACCCTCGCCGAGGGCGCTCTGCTGGCGGGCGTCATCAAGGCGCCGTCGGTCTACGCGCCGCACCTGAACGGCGAAAAGGCCGTTTCGCGGCGCAACAGCATACTGAACACCATGGCGGAGAACGGCTTTATCACCGAGGACGAGCGAGACGAGGCCCGCTCCGAGCCGCTGCGCCTGGCGGAGGACAGCGGGGACACCCAATACGCCTGGTATCTGGACACGGTGCTGGACGAAGCGTCCCGGGTACTGAACGTCAGCGCGGACGAGGCCATCTCCGGCGGCTACCGGATCCATACGGCGCTGGACACGGCCATGCAGGCCGCCGCGGAGTCCCTGTTCGAGAATGACAGCGCCTTCCCGGAAAGCGCCGACGACGGAACGCCAACCCAGGCGGCCCTGGTCGCCCTCGACGCTGAAACCGGTGGGCTCCGCGCCATCGTCGGAGGGCGAAGCTACGACGTCCGGCGCGGCCTGAACCGGGCAACGCAGATGCGGCGGCAGCCCGGCTCCGCCTTCAAGCCCGTCTCCACCTACGCCGCCGCCGTGGACGCCTACGGCTATGTGCCCGCCTCCATCGTGGACGACACGCCCCGAACTTTCGAGGGCGGCTACGCGCCGCGCAACGCCGGCGGCAACAGCTATGGACTGGTCACGCTGCGGGAGGCGCTTTCGCGCTCGCTGAACATCGCCACCGTCGCCCTGGCGGACAGCATCGGCACCCCCGCGCTGAGGACCTACGCCCAGCGCTTCGGCCTCGAGCTCGCGCCGCAGGATGCCAACCTGTCCCTGGCGCTGGGCGCGCTGACCTATGGCGTCTCCCCGGCGGAGCTCGGCGCGGCCTACTGCGCCCTGGCCAACGGCGGCGAGCGGGTTTCGCCCCACGCCATCCTCTCCATCGAGGATTCCGACGGGCATGAAATCTACCGAGCCCCCGGCAGCAGCGCCCGCGCGGTCGGCGAGGACACCGCCTACCTCATCACCGACATGCTCAAGACCGCCGCATCCACCGGCAGCGCCCGGGCGCTGGCCGAAGCCGGCATGCCCGTGGCGGGCAAGACCGGCACCGTCGGCGAAAGCGACGGCGGCACCCGGGACGTCTGGACGGTGGCCTACACGCCCCAGGTGTCCGTGGCCGTGTGGATGGGCTTCGACGAGCCGGGCTCCGGACACAGCCTGCCCGCCTCCGAGGGCGGCAGCGGCTATCCGGCCCGCCTCTGTGCCGCTTGGCTCAAGGCCGTGTCGCCCGAGCTGTCCGGCGGGGACTTCTCCCGCCCGGCAGGCGTCGGCGCAGCGCTGGTGGACGCGCTTTCCCTAAAGCGCGAGCACGCGGTGGCCCTGAGCACCGGCCGGACACCCCCGGACTACACGCTGGTGGAGCTGTTTCACGCGGACGCCATGCCCCAGGCCTTTTCGGACTGCTGGGACGCCCCCGCGCCGGTGTCGGACCTGCGCCTGCTGACGGGCCCCGGCGAGACGCCGGTGCTGGCCTTCACCGTGCCGGAGAGCACCGCGGAATATGTCCTGACCCGCACCGTAGACGGCGCGAGCAGTGAGATCGCCGTGCTCTCCGGCGAGCCCGGGCAGGAGGTGCGGTTTGCCGACACGGAGCACGATCTTTCCCATCCCGCCGAATACGCGCTGCTGCCGCGAAACGCCATACTGGCCGCCCGGGGCGAATTGCTGGCGGGGCCCTCCGCCGGCCCGGCGCGCTACGTCCCCGGCGGGCTTCTGAACATGATAATGGGCGTCGGCACGGCCGAAGCCACGCCGACGCCCTCTCAAATCGAGTCGCCGTCCGATCAATCGCTGTTCAGCTGACCCGCGCAGACCATTTCTTCCTCGGCCTGCGCCCTCTCGGGGATAAACGTCAGCTCGCCGTCCTTCACCGTGGCGAACACCTTGTCGCCCAGGCGGATCCGGCCGGTCAGGATCTCCTCGCTGAGCGCGTCCTCCACCATGCGCTGGATGGCGCGGCGCAGCGGACGCGCGCCGTATTGCAGGTCGTATCCGGACTTGCTGATCAGGCTCAGGGCGGACTCGTCCACCTCCAGCCGGATGCCGCGCTCGTCCAGGCGCTCGCACACCTGCTTGAGCAGCAGCGCTGCGATGGCGTCGATCTCGCTCTGCTCCAGGGCATGGAACACGATGGTCTCGTCCACGCGGTTCAGGAACTCGGGGCGGAACAGGTTCTTCACCTCGCCCATGATGTTTTCCTTCATGGTCTCGTAGGTACGCTCGCCGTCCTCGCCGCCGCCGAAGCCCAGGCTGCGCTGCCTGCGGATGGCGTGGGCTCCCGCGTTGCTGGTCATGACGATCACGGTGTTCTTAAAGTCCACCACGCGGCCCTGACCATCGGTCAGCCTGCCGTCCTCCAGGATCTGCAGCAGGATGTTGAACACGTCCGGGTGGGCCTTTTCCACCTCGTCCAGCAGGATCACCGCGTAGGGCTTGCGGCGGACCTTCTCCGTCAGCTGTCCACCCTCCTCGTGGCCCACATAACCGGGCGGGGAGCCGATCATGCGGGAGACGGAGTGCTTCTCCATGTACTCCGACATGTCGATGCGGATCATGCTGTCCTCATCCCCAAAGAGGGCTTCGGCCAGCGCCTTGCACAGCTCCGTCTTGCCCACGCCGGTGGGGCCCAGGAAGATGAACGAGCCGATGGGCCGGTTCGGATCCTTCAGGCCGGCCCGCGCGCGCCGGATGGCCCGGGCGACGGACTTGACCGCCTCCTCCTGGCCGATCACGCGCTCGTGGAGGATGGCCTCCAGGTTCACGAGCCTGCGGGACTCGTCCTCGGTGATGCGGGAGACGGGAATGCCCGTCCACGCGCCGACGATCTGGGCCACCTCTTCCTCGCCCACGATCTCCACCTTGCTGTTGCGGCTCTGCTCCCATTCGGTCCTGCGCCGGTTCATCTCGTTCTGCAGCGCCTTCTTGCGGTCGCGCAGGTTGGCCGCCTTTTCGAAATCCTCGTGGGCGACGGCCTCCTCGGTCTCCTTGTTCAGGGCCTCGAGGCGCTCCTGCTGCTCCTTCATGTCCGGCGGCGCAGTGAACGCCTTGATGCGCACCCGGGAGGCGGCTTCATCGATCAGGTCGATGGCCTTGTCCGGCAGGTAGCGGTCGGAGATATACCGGTCGGAGAGGTACACCGCGGCCGTTATAGCTTCGTCGGTGATGCGCACCCGGTGGTGGGCCTCATACCTGTCCCGGAGTCCCTTCAGGATCTCCACGGATTCCTCCCGGGTGGGCTCGCCCACGTTCACCGGCTGGAAGCGGCGCTCCAGGGCGGCGTCCTTCTCGATATGCTTGTGGTACTCGCTGAGCGTGGTGGCGCCGATGCACTGGATCTCGCCCCGCGCCAGGGCGGGCTTCAGGATATTGGCCGCGTCGATGGCGCCCTCGGAGGCGCCCGCGCCGCAGATGGTGTGAAGCTCGTCGATGAAAAGGACCACATTGCCGGCCTTCTTGATCTCGGCCATGGCGTTCTTCAGCCGCTCCTCGAACTCACCGCGGTACTTCGCCCCCGCCAGCATGCTGGCCAGGTCTAGGGACACCACGCGCTTGCCCCGCAGGATCTCGGGAATGTTCCCCTCGACGATCAGCTGGGCCAGCCCCTCGACGATGGCGGACTTGCCCACTCCGGGCTCGCCGATGAGCACCGGGTTGTTCTTGCGCCTGCGGGAGAGGATCTGCACGATGCGCTCTATCTCGTTGAACCGACCCACCACGGGGTCCAGCTCGCCGCTGCGCGCGCCCGCCGTTAGGTCCCGGGAGAACTGGTTCAGTATCGGCGTGTCGGCGGAACCGCCCTCCTGGCTGCTCTGCACGTCGTCGTCCGTCCCGGAGAGGATGCGCAGCAGCTCGTCCCGGGCCTTGGAGAGGTCCATGCCCATCTTGATCAGCACGTGGGCGGCAACGCCCTCGCGCTCCCGCATCAGGGCCAGCAGGATGTGCTCGGTGCTGACGTAGTTCTGCTTCAGCTCCCGGGCCTCCCGCACGCTCTGCTCCAGGACCTTCTTCGTCCTGGGGGTGTAGACCATCTGCTTGCCCTGCACGTCGTCGCTGCCGCGGCCCAGGATCTGGACGATCTCCGCCCGCGCGGCATCCAGCGTGATGCCCTGCAGCACCGCCTTCGCCCCGCCGGGCTCAGTCAGCACGCCGAGAAGCAGATGCTCCGTGCCCACATAGGTGCGCCCCAGCTGCGCCGCCTCGGTCTGGGCCGCCAGCAGCGCGCGCTGTCCGCGCTCGGTGAATTTCGCGAAATATGCCATTGATTTCCTCCAGTTTATGCCGTCTTTTCCACTTCCCTCATGAAGCGGCACGGAGAACCGTTCCCCCGTGTTTTATTATATCATCGTTTCCATCCGACGCCGCCCGGGCGTTTTCCGGTCGTCAGCAGGACTCCGGTCGTCAGCCGGACACCAGCTTTTGCAGCTCCTCCCGCAGCAGCTTGGCCCGCAGGATCTCCGATTCCCTCGGGCTGATCAGCTTGCCCGCGCGCACACCCAGGGAGCCGGGCTGCAGATCCATCATCAGCGCGTCCAGCCCCGGCAGCGGCGCGTGGAGATAGCCCATGCTGGCCGCGTAGCGGATGTCGGAATAGCGGCTCATGAACTCCTTGGCGGTCATCAGCCGCGCATACATCAATTCTCCCCACGAGCGCATCAGGCTATCCTGCAATTGCAGCATGTCCCGCTTTTCCGCGTTTTCCCGCATGGAGCGCTCGTGCTCCACGATCTGCGCCGTCGCCGCGGACAGTGAGCGTATCACGTCCTCCTCGCTTCGGCCGAGGGTTGCCTGGTTGGATAGCTGGTAGAGGTTGCCCTGGGCCTCGCTGCCCTCGCCGTAGAGGCCGCGGATGGTGAGGCCCAGCTTGGCTACGGTCTGCATCACCGCGCCCATCTGCCCGCTGCCGGAGATCGCCGGCAGGTGCAGAATCACACTGGCGCGCATGCCGGTGCCTGTGTTGGCGGGGCAGGCGGTCAAAAAGCCCCACTGGTGGTCGAAGGCGAAGGGATAGCGGTTCCCCAGGGATTCGTCCAGCTTCAGGGCCATCTCCGCCGCCCGCTCCAGCTGGAGCCCGGGCAGCAGGCCCTGGAAGCGCACGTGGTCCTCCTCGTTGAGCATCACCGACACCGTTCCGGAGGAAGAAACCATGGCGGCGGAGCGATTGACGAACTTCAACAGGTCATAGCTGATCAGGTGGTGTTCCACCAGCCGGGAGCGGGCGTCCTCCTCCAGCTCCGACATGCGCAGCAGCGTGAAGGACGCGCCGGTCTCCATCTTGAACACCGCGTCCGCGGTGCGCTCGATGACCTCCTCCGCGTACTCCCGGGTCAGCTTCGGGGAAAAGGGCAAATCCTCGTAGTTCCTGGACAGGCGCACGCGGCTGGAGATTACCACGTCCTGCTCGGGAGAGAGCACATACTCATACATCCGCGTCCGTCTCCTCTCGCCCGTCGCCGTACAGGCGTTCCTTCGGCTTGACCTTGATGGTGGACTCCTTGC
Source organism: Clostridia bacterium (assembly GCA_030530315.1). GTDB lineage: Bacteria > Bacillota > Clostridia > Christensenellales > Aristaeellaceae > UBA2862. The sequence goes on from JAUMVG010000023.1 coordinate 28,018, forward strand.
GCTCCAGCTGGGCCGTGAGCGCCCGGATCGTATCCCGCAGCTTGGCCGCCTGCTCGTACTCCTCGTCGGCGATGGCCTTTTGCAGCTTCTGCTTCAGCCGATCGATGTTCATGCGGATGGAGGTGCCGTTGCGCACGCCGCCGGGGACGCGCCCCGCGTGCTGGGTATTGCCGTGTACCCGCTGCAAAAGCGCCGTCATCGGCGTCTTGAAGGCCTGGTAGCAGTTGGCGCAGCCCAGCATGCCGCACTTCTGGAACTCCACATAGGTCATGCCGCACTGCTCGCAGACGTAGCTCTCCAGCTCCTCGCTGTCACCCTCGTCCTCCTCGCGGCCCTTATTCTCCAAAATGCTGTTCAATATCCCCGCCAGGTTTGAAAAGTCGATGCCCGGAATCTGCTTCTGGTGCTTGGCCATGCAGATCGGGCACAGGTTCCGTTCGACGCGATCCCCGTTGATGATCGTCATCAGGTGGAACTTTGCGGGACGGATGCCGCAATCCTCACACATCATCGCGCTTTTCCTCCTCAAGATTCTTGAATGCCTGTACCAGCATGTTCCTGAACACCGCGGCCCGGAGCACGTCCTTCGCGCTGATGGGCAGCGCCAGGGCGTTTCTGGACACGGCGGCGCGCATCAGGCCCGCCTCGCTGCGGGTGATCATCTTGCGCTCCAACAGGTTGGAGATGATCGCGCAGGCCGTCTCCTCGTCCACCGAGTTGCCCACCCGGTTCAGGAGCGTCTCCAGGAAGTTCGGCTCGCCCCGGGTCTGCATGCGCACGATGCGCACATACCCGCCGCCGCCGCGCCTCGATTCGATGATATAGCCGTGATCCACGGAAAAGCGCGTCGCCAGCACGTAGTTGATCTGGGAGGGCGCGCAGCCAAAGTGCTGCGCGAGCTCGTTCCTCCGAAGCTCAATATGCGCGTCCTGCTGCATCAGTTCCTTGATAAACTGCTCTATGCTGTCGCTGAGCTGTGCCATACTATCACCTCTGTATTGACCATCTTTGACTATTATATAGCATCCAGCCCCGAATTGCAAGAGGGAAATTCAGGTTTTGCCATTTTCGAAGGCGCGTAAGAGCACAAGAGCTCCCTTCATTCGGCGGGATCAGGCCTTCGTTTCCGGTTCCCAGTTCCGCTTCAGAAAGGCCATCAGCGCCCTGGCGCAGTTGTGGGCGGCCATGTCCCGGCTGAGGCCGTATTCCGCGCTGTGATTGCCGGCGGTGCTGTCTGAGATGCCCCGCATCGCGGCGCAGTCCGTGCCGTTGATGAAGCAGACCTGGGCGATCGGGCAGCCCTCCATTTCGCACACCTCGGCCTGGAAATAGCCCCTGATGAGTTCCGCGGTCTCGCCGTCGTCGTTGAAGCGGTCTCCGCTGGCAATGCGGACCACGCTTCCCTTCAGATCTGGCATCTGCTCCACGGTCTGGCGCATGGCCTCCACGATGTGCGGCGCGCAGGGGAAGTCGATTCGGTTGACTGTGGACACCATGCCCACCGGGTCGCCCAGGGCGGAGGAATCCACGTCGTACTGCACGAAATCCCGGGCGATGGCGATGTCCCCCACCGACAGCCGGTCGGTCAGGCAGCCCGCCACGCCGACGTTGATCACCAGTTCCGGCCTGTACAGGAGGATCATCGTCTGGGCGCACATCGCGGCGTTGACCTTGCCCACGCCGCCCTGGACCAGCACGACCTCCCGTCCGCAGAGCCAGCCGCTGTGAAAGCGCATGCCGCTGACCTCCCGGACGGCAGTCACCTCGGTATTATCCAGCAGCAGCTCCAGTTCCACGGGCATGGCGCCGATGATTCCGATCATGCTCTAACCTCCGATGATTCATTGAGAAATGCCCGCGGCCGTTCCCGGCGCGGGCGTGTTCTCTATCGTATTCAATAACTACACCTTGCCCGCCATTGTGATGGCCAAGGCTGCCTACAACGTGCCGCCGGACACCAGCAGCGCCACCGCCTGGGCGGAGATGCCCTGGCCTTCGCCCTCGAAGCCCATGCGCTCCGTGGTGGTCGCCTTGACGTTCACCCGTTCCTCCGGGACGCCCAGGCCCTCGGCGATGTTCCGCCGCATCTGCGGCATCCAGGCCGCCAGCTTGGGCCGCTGGGCCACGATGGTGACGTCCGCGTTGCCCACGCGATAGCCCGCGTCGCGGACCTTCGCCATCACGATCTCCAGCAGCTTCATCGACGAGATGCCCTTGTAGGCAGGGTCGCTGTCCGGGAAGTGCCGGCCGATGTCGCCCAGGCCCAGCGCCCCCAGCAGCGCGTCCATCAGCGCGTGCACGGCCACGTCCGCGTCCGAATGGCCGTCGAGACCGCGATCGTGAGGAATCTCCACGCCGCAGAGCACCAGCTTCCTGCCCTCCGCCAGCCGATGGGCGTCATAGCCCTGCCCGACCCTAAAGTCGGGTGCCGCGCCGTTGAGGCGCTCAAAATCCGTTCGCGTCGTCAACTTCCTGTTCTCCTCCGCGCCGTCCGCCGTCACCAGGCGCACGTCGCCGTAATAGTGTTCAAACAGCATGGCGTCGTCCGTGACCGCCAGCCCCTCCGCACGCGCGCGCCGATGGGCCTCGAGTATGCGGTCAAGGGTGAAGGTCTGGGGCGTCTGCACCGCGCGCAGGCGCTCCCGATCCAGGGAAACGACGCGACCATCCTCCCCGATCTGTTTGACCGTATCCACCACAGGGGTACAGATCACGCCGCTGCCGTATTCTTCGGCAGATGAAAGCGTCGCTTCGATGACCGCTTTTGAGACGAAGGGCCGCGCGGCATCGTGTATAGCCACGATTTTGCAATCCTCCGGCAGGGATTTCAGGCCGTTGTACACCGAATCCCGCCGGGTCTCGCCGCCCGTCGCCACCTGCCTGACCAGTTCAAAGGGACCCTCCCGGGACTCCAGTTCCCGATAGAGGGCCTCGTCGCCGGCGGACAGAACCAGCACCGCGCCGTCGAACCTGCCCGAATCCCGAAAGGCATCCAGGCATCGGGCCAGCACGCTCCGGCCGTTGATGGGAAAGAACACCTTGTTCCGCGCCAGTCCCGAGCGCGCGCCGCGCCCGGCGGCGACAATCACCGCCCAGCAGCTCATCCTATGGCCCTGTACATGTCCGCCGCGTCCTGCTTGGCCGCATGCTCGGCGATGGACAGGATCTCATACTCGCTGTACTTGTCGCCGAAGCGGATGCCCAGCACGTCGCCCACCTTGACGTCCGTGCCCGGCTTGCCCTCCTTGCCGTTCACGGTCACGTGCCCGGTGGAGCAGGCGTCGTTGGCGACGCTCCTGCGCTTGATGATGCGGGAAATCTTCAGGAACTTATCCAGGCGAATGGACGTGGGCGCCACGCGCTCCACGGGTTTCTTCGCCTCCATGGCCTTTCTGCTCACGTTTTGATCCTCCGATAGATGCTGTTATCCAATGGTTTTTCTTCAAATCCAACAAACAGGGCCCTTCCTGAACGGAAGCGCCCTGTCATCGATGCAATGCTAATCAGAACTCGTCCTTGAAGCCCTTGCCAGCCTTGAAAGAGGGGGTCTTCTTGGCGGGAATCTCGATGGACTCCTTGGTGGCGGGATTGCGGCCGATGCGGGCAGCGCGCTCCTTCAGCTCAAAGGTGCCAAAGCCCATCAGTTGAACCTTCTCGCCAGCCTTCAGCGCCTCGGTGATGGTGTCGGTAAAAGCATTCAGAGCGGCTTCAGCCTGCTTCTTGCTCAGTTCAGATTTCTCAGCCATCTTGGCAATCAGAGTTGCCTTGTTCATGAATATACACCTCCAGAAGTTATAGCGGCACAAGCGCGATTGCGCCAAATGTGCGCAATACCTGAGTATTCGAGAAGTATACTGGTTTTTCCTGCTAAATTACTGCTGTCGTCACAATTTTACACAATCCCAATATACTTTCAACTTTGCCTCCGGCAATTCTTCCAGCCGCTCCCCTGCTTCCAGCGCTCTCTGCTCCATCGCCTCGAAGCGTTCGATCAGCCGGTTGACGGCGCGGTTCAGCGCGATCTCCGGGTCGATCTTCATCAGCCGCGCCACGGAGGCCACATCCAGCAGCGCCTCGCCCAGCCGCGCCTCGGCATCCTCTGCCCCGGGCAGCACCCGAAGCCTGTCCGCGCACCGCTCCGCCGCCTGCTGAAGGTCGGCATCGCCCATCCCCGCCTCAGCGGCACGCTTCAACACCTTCACGCCCCGAAGCAGCGCCGGCAGCGTGCGGGTGACGTCCCGCATGGCCTCGGTATGGGTGCTCTGGCCGCGCTCCGCCATCTTGTTCCGGCTCCACAGGTCCAGGACCTCCTCCGCATCCTCCACGTGATCCGTGCCGAAGATGTGGGTGTGGCGGTGGATCATCTTCTCGCAGATGGCGGTGGTGACGTCCGAGATGTCGAATTCCCCGTGCCGGCGGGCGATCTCCGCGTGGAGCGCCACCTGCAGCAGCACGTCGCCCAGCTCGTCGTAGAGGTGATCCATGTCCCCGGCGTCGATGGCGTCCATGACCTCGTAGGCTTCCTCCAGTATGCAGGTGCGGAGGGACTCGTGGGTCTGCGCCCGGTCCCAGGGGCAGCCGCCGGGCCCGCAGAGCACACGCATGAGCTCGTTCAGGTGCTCGAAGTCGTAGCGCTCAAGCCCGGTCACGCCGCGCTGGGCCGGCACCATCACGCAGGTGCGGTGGTCGTAGCTTTCGCAGCGGTCGAGCTCGTACAGCGGCATTTTCGCGGGCTTCTTACCGGCGTTTGCCACCCAGATCATGCTCTCCTCCGGGTATACCGCCATCAACCGCAGCTTCACCTCGGCCGCCAGCTCCCGGTTGTCCAGCTCCCGGATCAGGCAGTTCTCCCTCGGCGTCAGGTGGAAGTTCTCCCAGTCGGAGGCCTCTACCGCGCGGGTCTCGCCCTCGGCGAAGGGCAGGAGCGCCCCGTCCACCGGCGGCCCGGGAATGATCCGGATTTGCTCTCCCGCCCGCCGCGCGAGCTCCGCAGCGGTGCGGTCCCGGACGTCGGCCACGCCGTAGACCACATCGGAGGTCCCGGCCATTTCAAGCACCGCCGAAGCCGCCGCGTCGATATGCTCGTCAAAGTCCTCGCAGGACTCATAGAGCGCGTCCAGGGTCTCAAACCCGATGTTCTGCTCGCGCAGCCAGTCCGCGCATCCACAGCGCTCCGTGTGGAGCACGACCCGCGCGCCGCCCTTCAAGAGTTCGGCCGCCTCGAGGGTCAGCTGCCCCGCTTCCCAGCCCAGGCCCACAATTGCGATATTGCCCATGCCAGACCTCCCGCAAATTCAATCACGAGTGTCATTATAGCACACGCCCGGGCTTCTGACAAGCGACGACGGCCGCGATAAACGCGCTACTACTGTTCCATCTGCCGCCCGATGATGTTCGCCGTGGTCTCGGCCACCTTCTGGTCCACCTCGGTCATCTGGAGGCCGGATTCCCTGCTGAGGAGCATCAGCCCGCCGACGATCTCCCCGTCCGCCAGGATCGGCGCCACGACCTGCGCCGAGTAATTCTCCGGACGGTCGTCCACCGTGACGGGGATCATCTTCATGCCGGAGGCCAGGTTGTACACGGCGACCTGCCGGCTCTGGAGGATCTGGTCGGCCTCGCCGCTCAGCGCCTTCTCCACATACTCCCGCTTGCCCGCGCCGGAGCTGGACACGATGGCGTCCCGGTCGCTGATCAGCGCCACGTGGCCCAGCGTGCGGTAGAGGGTGTCGGTGTAGTCCTTGGCGATGGACGCGATCTCGCCGATGGGCGAATACTTCTTCAGCACCACCTCGCCGTCATGGTCGGTGTAGATCTCCAGCGGGTCCCCCTCCCGGATCCGCAGGGTCCGCCGGATCTCCTTGGGAATGACCACCCTGCCCAGCTCGTCTATCCGCCGTACAATGCCCGTTGCTCGCATAAAAAACGCCTCCGATTGCTCAAACTGGCTGAACGCAGTCGATATCGTCGATTGAAACTGCTCTCAGCGGCACATACTTCAAGTCGTGTGCGTAGTTTGCGCGAATCGGGGCGTTTTATGCGCGGATGGAACGGCGCAGCACCACCGGACCGTTCGCTCTCGCGCGGTCTTTTCGTGGCACCGTCATTCGTGCCGTCAACTCATTTTCAACATTTACAGGAACGAGATTTGGAAGTATAATGGTTCTGCCACAAAAAGCATTGTCGCGCTGTGACGCCTGCGGCGCTTTCCGGGTTATGGCTTTGCGGGTCGCCTCAAGGCCGCCGGCCGTCCCAAACGAACCTCTCCCGTATGGCCGACTCGCCCGCCCGGAGCACATCGTCGGTCTTTGGTCCGAGGGCCCGCTTCAACAGGGCGTATTCGTCCAGCGTGCCCTTGACGTGGGGCACCTGGTAGGCGCCGTTGTCGCTGCCCAGGGCAATGCTCCCCCCGTGCTCTGCGCAGAGGGCGACGTTTTTAAGCTGCATGTCCAGTATCCGGGTCAGCACGTCGTCCGGGTAGCGGCCGCAGCCGATCAGGTTCCCGATGGTCACCAGCGTGGGCACCCATACCGCGCCGCTGCTGGCCAGCGCTTCCACAGCTTCCCGGTCCAGGTATGCGCCGTGCTCGACGCTGTCCACGCCGGCCTCGATCGCCGCCATCACGGTCTGCGCGCCGTTGGCGTGGGCCATCACGGAGAAACCTTCGCCGTGAGCGATCGCGATCAGCTCCCGGATCTGGTTCGCGGTGAGCGGCTCGCTGGTGATGACGCCAAAGCGGTCAAAGTCCACCAGGCCGGAGATCATCACCTTGATGAAATCCGCCCCGGCCCGTCGCGCCTCCGCCACCATGGCGCGGTAGTCGTCCAGCGTCTCAAACGCCCTGCCGATGAACGCGCCGTAGCGCCCCTTCAGGCACATCGGGTAGACGGGCGCCCGGTACTCGATGCCGTATTCCGGCGCGAGCTCCCGCGCCCGGAGCGCTGCCCCGAAGGCGTCGCCGCCGTCCCGCAGATAGCTTATCCCCGCCACGGCGTAGGCCGAAAGCCTCTGCCGGATCAGGTCGTCCCGGACGTGGCCCCGATGGGCCGCGATCGCGTCCTTGTAGTATACGCCGTCCAGCACCATGTGCATGTGGCAGTCGCCGAACATACCGCCATCCCTCCAACGCGCAGGCCTCCAGGCGCAAGCGCCACCCGGGGCCGCAGTATTCATTCAATTGACTTTGCGCCATTCAACGGGCGCGCGTCCGGGTTCCATTATAGGATTGGAAAATTAAGAATGCAATCGTCCCCCGCGCATTCGGGCCGGACCCACCGCATACACCAACACACAGGGAGGAAGCATCCATGAAGATCCGTTTCAACGAGGACCAGGAGGTCGTGAACACCATCAAGGAGGGACTTGAGCGCACCGGCGGCTACTGTCCCTGCCGAATGGCCCGCACCCCCGAAAACAAGTGCATGTGCAAGGAGTTCCGCGAGCAGATCGCCGACCCGGAATACGAGGGCTACTGTCACTGCATGCTCTACTACAAGGAGAAGTAGCCTCGATCAGCCAGGGCGGGTCTGCCGCCTCAGGGGCCCCGGCGCAAAGGCATGGCCGTTCGACAAGCGAGCGGCCATGCCCTGTTTTTTCCCTGGAGACGCCAAAAACAAGCCGCCCGGGAGGATTTGCAGGTCCCTCCCGGGCGGCAGTGCGTCGATCTATCAGTCAAGGTTGAAGGCGTCGATGTGATACACCGGATTCAGCGCGGCGATCCAGGACTCCAGCTCCTCGTTGAAGTGATCGTGCTTCATGGTCTCCAGGGTGTCCTCATACAGCGCGTCGCGCACGTCCTCGAGGGCCACGGCGCCCGCGGTCACGTCGGACTCATAGCGGATGATGTGCACGCCGCTGGTGCTGATGACCGGAGTCTCGGACACGTCGCCGACATTCGCCAGCGCCATCGCGCCCGCGGTGAAGTTGGCGTCCCAGTTGGTGGAGTTGGCGCAGACGTAGTAGCCGCGGGTCTTGGTGGGCTCGTTCTGCATGCCGGGATCCTCGCCATAGGCCTCGATCAGGCTGTCGAAGTCCTCGCCCGCCTCGATCTTGCCGTAGATCTCGTCCAGCTTGTCCTGCACGGAGGCCAGGCAGTCGGCCTCGGCCTTCTCGACCGCTTCCTGCAGGCCCTCCAGGCCCGCCTCGGCGGCGTCGATGTCAGCCTGGATCTCCTCGGCGGTGCGGGGCGCCTCGGTCTCCTCGGCCTCTTCGGCTTCCTCTTCGTCCTCGGCCGCCTCGGTCTCCTCGGCCTCTTCGGCTTCCTCTTCATCCTCGGCCGCCTCAGCGTCCTCGCCCTCGGCGTCCTCGGGGTTGTTCACGGCGTCCAGCTCGGCGCGCAGGTCCTCGATATTGTCCTGAGCGGCAGTGAGGTCGCTGCGGGCGGTGGTCACGGCCTGGAGCACCTCGGATTCCGGGACGACCAGGATGTGCTTGACGGTGCGGTAGCCTTCCGGCATCCAGTACACGGTGGTGCTGTCGGAGGTCATCGCGGACTCAAAGCTGCCGTAGGCGTCGGCGTAGCTGGTCTCGTCGTCGGAGACGGCGGTCTCGTAGGCCGCCTGCAGCTGCTCGTCGGTCACCTCGGTGATCTCGCCCTCGACGGTCTCCTCGATCAGCTCGTACTGGGCGCTCGCCAGCTGGATGTCGTACAGGGCATCCTGGGTGTAGCCCGCCAGGTACATCTCGTACTCCGCGCGCTTTTCGCGCTCGGCCTCGGTCTCGCCGGTCACGCTCTCGTAGATGCTGTCGTGGGCGGTCTTATAGTTCTCCTCGGCGGTGGCGCGGACCTCCTCGGCCTTCTCATCGCTCAGCGCCAGGCCGCGGGACTCCAGCTGCCGGGCCACGGCCACGTTCTGGACCGCGTTTTCCACCACGTCCTGCTCGATATCGGTGAGCATGCTGGCGTTCATGTTGATGCCGTACATCGCGTACAGCTGGCTCATATAGGAATACTCGGAGTTGAGGCTGCCCATCACGTCCTCCTGAAGGACTTGGCCGCCGTCATATTCCGCGACCACGGCGGAGTACTTCTCCTTTGCCGCCGCCATATCCTCATCCAGCTGCATTATGGGATCGATACCGATCAGGTTGCAGCCGGTCAGCACCAGCATCAGCACAATCAGGAGGCCGGTCAGCCTCACAAGCGCGTGTCTCATAACAATCTTCCTCTCAATCTCAGGGCATCCACACCCAAAAAATATGTTTACCCATATATTATACACATTTCAGACTTTTCCGCAAGGGATTTTGGGAAATCTCCGTTCTGTAAAAATGAATATACCCCGTTTTTCAGCACATTTTCACAGTCTGTATACAGATTGTTCGCGTCCCCGCCGCAAAACTCCACCGACAGGAGCCTGCCGTGAAAGCGACCCGCGCCCATGAAGGCGGGCTGCGGACAGCCGGGCCCGGCCTGTCGCGCGCCGATCACCAGCATGTCCGAGACGCACAGCGCGAGGTTCCGCCTGGCGAAGCGGTCCAGTCGGACCGACCGCCTGTACAGCGCGCCGTCCGCGCAGCTGCCGGCGGCGCGCCTCGGAGGCCGTGGGTCGATCAGCGCCAATCGCTCCACCGGCAGCTGCTCCGCCAAGGCCAGCGCCGCACCGCATCCCGTGCCGCAGGCGACCGCCGACGCGCCGCCAGTCCCGGACCGCGCCGCCTGGAGCGCGTCCTGGAGCGCGGACAGCAATTCCCCTGCCCCCGCCGGCTTCGGCGTTTGAACCCGCATGCCCTTTGACGCGAGAAATGAAGAAAGTCCGGAAAGCCGAGACATTCCGGACAGGAAATCGTCGATCACCACGCAGCCCATCGCCCTGTGAATCGTCGGCGCCATAAATCGCCGCCTCCCCTCTGGTGGCGGCGGGACGCCGCCGGGATCAGCCCCACCGATCCATCTTCCTCAGGGTCTCCTCGCTGACCACCGCCAGCAGCACGTCCTCCTCCCGGAGCACGTCGCCGGGCTTCGGCATGGCGTTCAGCTTGTCGCCGTTTCGGATCGCCACCACGTTGATTCCCATGCGGCTGCGCATGGAAAGCTCCTGAAGGGTGCGCCCAACCCATTCCGACTTCGGTCGGATTTCCACCATGGAGTATTCCGAGGAGAGCTCGAGGAAGTCGATGATGTTGCCCGATACAAGGGTATGCGCCACCCTTCGGCCCATATCACGCTCCGGGAACAAAACCTGGTCCGCGCCCAGCTTTTCCAGCATCCGGCCGTGGAATTCGTCATGGGCCTTGGCGATGACGCGCTTGGCGCCCAGCTCCTTCAGGGACATCACGATGGTGCCGCTGGCGCGGATATCCGAGCCCATGGTGACGAAGGCCACGTCGAAGTCCTGCACGCCCAGCGCCTCCAGGGCGTCCCGGTCCATGGCGTCCATCTGCACCACGTGGGTCAGCACGTCCCGCATGTCCTCCACCAGGTCCATGCGCCGGTCCACGCCCAGGACCTCCTCGCCGTCCTTGCACAGGGTCTCGGCGATGGCCCGGCCGAAGCGCCCGAGGCCGACGACGATGTACTGCTTCTTCTGATTCTTCCTGCTCATGTTCATGTCCTCCGTTGACTTCGTCCGCGGCTTCGCTCAACCGATCATCACCCGGTCCTCCGGGTAGCGCAGCAGCTCCCGGGCCTTGTTCTGGCGGTTCGAGAACAGCATGGCCATGGTCAGCGGCCCGATGCGGCCGATGTACATGGTGATGATGATCAGTATCCGCGCCAGCGGCTTCAGGTTGGCCGAGCCGATGGCGGAAATGCCCACCGTGCCCACGGCGGACATGCACTCATAATACAGATCCAGGAACGCCGCGCCGGGCTGCAGCAGCGACAGCGCGCAGATGTCCACCAGCGCCACCGCCACGGCTATGAACACGATGGCCATGGTCCTCTGGATCAGACCCTGGTCGATTCGACGCCCGAACACCACGATGCTGCGCTCGCCCCGGGCCACCATGCGCACCGTCAGCACCATGATGGCCAGCGTGGTCACCTTCACGCCGCCGCCGGTGGAGGCCGGCGCGGCGCCCACCAGCATCATCAGGCCGCCCAGCAGTTTCGTGCAGTCCCGAAGGCCGGCCTGGTCGATGGTGTTGAAGCCCGCCGTGCGCAGCGTCATGGATTGAAACAGCGACGCCAGCAGCTTCTGCCCGAAGGGCATCGGCCCCAGCGTGGCGGGGTTGGACCACTCCAGCGCCAGCACCAGAAGCATGCCGCCAAACAGCAGCGCGCCGTAGCTGACCAGCACCAGCTTGGTGTGCAGCCGGAAGCGCCTGAAGGAGCGCCGGGTCAGCATGTCGTGCAGCACGCTGAACCCCAGGCCGCCGATGACCACCATGGCCACCGCCGTCAGGTTGATCAGCGCGTCCCCGGCAAAGCCGGTCAGGCTCTGTCCGCCGCCGAACAGGTCAAAGCCGGCGTTGCAGAAGGCGGAAACCGCGTGGAACAGCGAATAGAAGGCGCCCCTGCCCCAGCCGTAGATCGGGATCAGGCGTATGGAGAACAGCACGGCGCCGGCCAGCTCCACCGTAAAGGCGCTGACCGCCACCCACTGCACCAGCTGCACCATGCCGCCGATGTCGTCCTCGTTCAGGGAATCGCGCATGATCATGCGCTCCCGCATGGAGATGTGGCGGCCCATCAACCTGAACAGCAGCGATGCGAAGGTCATGAAGCCGAGGCCGCCCAGCTGGATCAGTACCAACAGCACCACGTGGCCAAAGGTGGAATAGGCCCGGCCGGTGTCCTGCACCACGAGCCCGGTCACGCACACCGCGGAGGTCGCGGTGAACAGGTTGTCAAACCAGGGAATGCCCCTGCCGGAAGCGGAGGCCGCGGGCAGGCTCAGCAGCAGGCTGCCCAGCATTATGATCCCCAGGAAGCCCAGGGCGATCATCGGCAGCGGGCTGAAGCCCGTGCCCCGGTATATCCGTTGCAGGCACCACTTTATAAACCGACGTCGGTACTTTCCCTTTCCCTTTTCGTCGATGGCATCCCGGCCCTTCCAGTTTGAAAGCACGGCTATACCCTCTCGATCCTGATCATGTCCAGGAATGCCCTGTAAATCGTCCTGTCGATGTTCTTGTGGCTCTCCGTGGCGCAGCGGGCGCTGGCGCAGGCCACGCCCATCCGGAAGGTGTCCTCCAGCTCGTTGTCGCCCATGAAGCCGGCCGCGAGCCCGGCCACCATGGCGTCGCCCGCGCCCACGGTGGACTGCACCTCGATGTTCATATGGGGCGCGAAAAGGGTCTGGCTGCCGTCCGTGATCAGCGCGCCGTCCGCGCCCAGGGAGACCGCGACCACCTCGACGCCGCCGTCGATGTAGCGCAGCGCGGCGTCCCGCACGGCCTCGATGCTGGTCAGCTTTTCGCCGGTCATCATCTCCAGCTCCGCGCGGTTGGGCTTGATCATGAAGGGATGCGCCTCCAGGCCGTACTTCAGCCGCTCGCCGTCGGCGTCCAGCACGCACCGGCAGCCCAGCCCCTCCACCGCGTTGATCAGCGTGCGGTAGAAGTCCGGCGGGCATCCCGGCGGAAGGGAGCCGGAGAGCACCAGGAAGTCGCTGTTCTCCCCGTGGCGGACGATCAGGTCCACCATGCCGGAGAGATGGCCCTCGTCGATGACGGTGCCGCTCTCGTTCAGCTCGGTGACCACGCCCGCGGCGCGGTCGAACACCTTGATGTTCGTGCGGGCGCTGCCGTCGCACCAGATGAAGTCATAGGCCGTGGAGCTCATCATCAGCCGCTTTTCAAACAGCGGGGCGCTGTCGCGGTACATGAAGCCCACGCACTCGGAATCCAGCCCCAGGCCGGAGACCGTCAGCGCCACGTTGATGCCCTTGCCGGCGGCCACGTCGCTCTTGGCGAGCACGCGGTTCAGTCCGCCGGGGGCGAAGCCCTCCACCGTCAGCGTCCGGTCTATGCTGGGATTCAGCGATACGGATGTAATCATAGGTCCTTCTCCTGTGGTTCAGCGTTATTATCTGTCCCTGTGCCGCGCTTTTCGCGCTCCGCTGCCTCGGCCTCCTCCTGGGCTTCCTTCTCCACCGTCTCGAGGAAGCCGCCGATGTAGTGGCTCAGCGTCAGGCCGACGATCACGCACAGCGCGCCGAGGACGAGCACCGCCACAAGGACGACCTTCTGTACGTCCGTCATGCCCTCACCTCCACGCGATCGTGACACAGGTTTTATTTGATTATATCATATTTATGTCAAAATTCAAGCATATTTGTCCTTTAATCGGCTGACCGCAGAAAAATAGCGCTTCCTTGGCGGAAAATTGCGCGAAATCCGTGTGGAATCCCGCCGTCGGTTTGACGCGAATCCCCGGAAAATGTGGGCAGTTTCGACCCAATGGCACCCGGAAGGGTTGCCCGGAGCCTCGGCGGCAGGTTCGCAGGCTCCGATAATTGACAAAGGGGATCCCTCCCCGGCCGGAGGGATAGCATAAGCGCCCCTCCAACCGGAAGAAGAATCCCCTTTTTTCCGCCTTTGCCTCCTTCAGTTCACGCGATTCCTTGGAACGTCGTACAGGCAGCGCGGCTCCTCGGCGATGCCCTCCGACATAGCCTCGCTTTCCGCGGCCTCCAGGGTGAACGAGGAGACCTCGTAGGCGTTCCGGGACATGTACTCCCCGTTATCCAGCAGCTTCTGGTACTCCCGGGACTGAAGCCTGCCCGTCAGGCGCACCCGGTCGCCGACGCCGAAGCGGGAGGCGTACTGGGCATTGCGGCCCCAGGCGATGCACGGGATGTAGTCGCTCTTGCCGAAGGCCCGGTTGACGGCCAGCATCATGTCGCAGATCTCCCGCCCGAAGGGCGTCGAGCGGTAGATGGGCGGCTTGCACAGCGCGCCGGTGAGCGTCACCCGGTTCAGCGTGTCGTTGTCCGGGGACTCGCTGATGCTCTGGGCGAACAGCGTGACCATCAGTCTGCCGGCGCCCTCCACCACCTTGTTGTAGGAGCGCACCTGGCCGGTCACCATCAGTTGGCGGCTCCGGTCCCCGGGCAGCGCGCCCATCAGCTTGCCGGGAATGGTCACCGGCAGGCGGTCCACTGCCCCCGACAGCCGCCGCACCAGCAGCGTTCCGGTGTAGAAGGGCTCGTTCATGACCTCGTGGCTCAGTTCCAGTTCACCGTCCAGGCGACCCACCGCCACGATTCTGTTGTTTGGATTTTCCATCGTATCCCTCCGGTTTTCACAGTGTGTTTTCCGTAATATATATGCGTTACAGGCGGCGTCCATGCCGGGGCCTCAAAAACTTTGCGCCGGAACGTCCCGGGCCTCCACGAACCAGCGCCCGTCGTCCTCGAACAGATAGACCTCCCGCCCCAGCACGCGGCAGGTGTAGCGCATGCCCTGGCCGCCCACCTTCGTGGACGCCGCCCGGCGCACGTCCATCAGGCGATCCACCTCGAAGCGGCGTCCGTCCTCCCAGTAGATCCTCAGCGGGCGCACCCTGCCCACCTCGTCCACGTCCACCTGCACCCTCACATACGCGCGATGCGCCATCGTCGTCCCCTCCTGTCAACTTTCATAGCGCCCCACGGGATGGATCACGTGATCGTCCCGGGGATTGATGGCGCCGAATTCCCGGCTGCCGATCAGGCTGGCCCGCTGGATGGAGAAGTGGCCGAAGCGCCGCCGGATGTCCTCCACCGCGTGCTCCAGCTCGTACTGTCGCTCCCGGGGCGCGTCCGGGAACATGGTCAGCTGGGTGTCGCCGTCCTCCGGCCGCAGCGCGGACACGCTGACGCCCAGGCTCCTCAGCGGCCTCTCCCAGCGGTAGTGCTCCCGCAGCAGCGCCTGGGCGCAGCCGCAGATCTCCGAAGCCAGCGCCGTGTCCCGCGCGAGCCTGCGCTGGACGGTGAAGCAGCGCAGCTGAACGTCCCGCACGGACAGGCACACCACCCTGCCCCGCAGCCCCTGGGCCCGCAGCCGCTCGGCCACGCTCTCCGACAGCACCATCAGCACCATCCGGGCGTCCCGCTCGTCCCGGATGTCCCGGGGCGTGGTGGTGCTGTTGCCCACGGACTTCACCGCCGCGCTCTCGTCCAGCGCCATCACCGGCGACCGGTCCAGCCCGTTGGCGAAACGCCACAGCATCTCCCCGTTTTTGCCCAGCGCCGAGGCGAGGGATTCCACCGGGCAGCGGGCGATGTCGCCGATGGTGCGCAGGTTGCGGGCGGCCAGCCTGCGCCGCGTGGCCGGGCCGACGAACAGCAGCTCGCCCGCGGGCAGGGGCCACACTTTCCGCCGATAGTTCTCCGGGGTGATGACGGTGGTGGCGTCCGGCTTCTTCATGTCGCTGCCCAGCTTGGCGAACACCTTGTTGAAGGACACGCCCACCGACAGCGTAAGTCCCAGCTCCTCCCGGGCGCGCATCCGCAGCTCGTCGGCAATGGCCGGCCCCTCCATGGCGTGCCCGGTGACGTCCAGCCAGGCCTCGTCCAGCCCGAAGGGCTCGATCCGCCAGGCATAGTCGGCGTAGATCTGCCGCATCATCCGGGAGAAGCGCAGGTACAGGTCGTGGTTGGGCGGCACCGTCACCAGGCCCGGGCACTTCTGCCGGGCCTGCCACACGGCCTCGCCCGTCTGCACCCCCGCACGCTTGGCCAGCATGTTCTTGGCCAGCACGATGCCGTGCCGCGCCTGCGGATCGCCGCAGACGGCCATGGGCACCGCCTTCAGTTCCGGCCGGTACACGCACTCCACGCTGGCGTAGAAGTTGTTCAGATCGCTGTGCAGTATCGTTCGCACCCCCTGCGCCTCCCAACATCGAACATGTGTTCGTTTCTCATGTTTTTATTATAGCACCTTTTCAAAATAATTCAATCGAACACATAATTAAAAAAATCTGGCCGCCGGTCCGATTTTCGTCACAGGTTTTCCCGCCCGCGATGCCTCCGGACTGTTTGCCGTCATCAGGGCATCTTCCAAACTAATCCGTATATTTGCGGTTGTCATTGACATTTCCCGGGGATTGTGCCAAAATGGTAACCGAAATAAGGCTATGAAGGTTTTCAATCGCCTCATTCCAGCATTTCCCATCCAAAATCAGGAACCCAACCCGCCCTTTGACCGTCTAAAGGACATCCAACTATCAGGAGGGAATCAGTATGAAACGAACCGGCGCAATTCTGTTGGCGCTCGCGCTGTGCCTGCTGGCCGCCCAGTTTGCCTGCGCGGAGACCAATCCCGCAGCGCGCAGCGGTGACATCGCCGCCTACGTGGACGGCGACGGGCACCTGTTCCTGTCCGGCAAGGCCGACGCCATCAACGCCGCGCCCGCCGAGGGCATCGTCGCCATCGACGCCTACCGCGTCCTGTACCTCAGCCCCGACGAATTCGCCGGGACGCAGGACCTTTACATGATCGACCTGGCGAGCCTCAAGGAGACCCTCGTGGCCAGGGATGTCCACGAGGCCTGCCTGGCTGACGAGGACACCGCCTACTACGTGACCAACGCCGACCGCACCAAGCTGATGCGGGTCAGCCTGCCCGACCTGGCAGCGGAGGAAGCCTACGCCACCAACGAGCCCATCGACCGGCTGTACGTCTCGGCGGAGGGCCTGGTGTTCCAGCTGGTGGACCAGGCCGGCACCCTGCTGTACGTGGAGGAGACCGACCGCTTCGAGATCTACAACGGCGAGGTCCCGCGCAGCAGCCTGATGGCGGACAGCTACGAGCTGTTCCTGACTGACACCGGCGACCTGTACCTGAAGAACGATTTCAACTACACCTCCGATCACATCGATTCCGACGTCCTGGCCTATGTGCGCATGAACGGCGTGATCTACTACCTTTCCCACACCGGCAGCGCCGTGCGCCTGAAGTCCTATGACCCCAAGACCATGAACTGGCAGGTCCTGCTGACGCCCTCTGTGGGCGTGGAAAGCCAGCTGACCGCCAGCGCGGGCACGCTGTTCCTGCTGGGCACGAATCGCACGGTCTACTCCGTGGTGCCCTCCCAGGGGACCATGAACGCCTACAAGAGCTACGCCGACCTGAGCGGCTACGGCCTGGACGCGAACTACGACGTCACCGGCCTGCGCATCGAGGCCATGAGCGGACGGCTGAACGTGTACGCCGTGCTCGAGGAGAAGAGCGCCAAGCCGGACTTCTCCTTCATCGAGTTCGCCACCGAGACCGAGACCGCCGCGCCCATCCTGAAGCTGCTGGAGAGCAACGCCATCGCCGGCGAGCCCACCGCCTGGGACGCGCTGAAGCCCGCCCCGCAGTACACCACCCTGTCCCGGGGCAGCCGCGGCGATGCCGTGCGCGCCATCCAGCAGCCGCTGAAGGACCTGGGCTACTACGATTACTACGTGGACGGCATCTTCGGCCCCCGCACCGAGTATGCGGTGAAGCTGCTGCAGGCCGACCTGGGCCGCCCCACCAACGGCATTGCCGACGCCGACCTGCAGCGCGTCATACTGTCCGGCAGGCTCAGCGCCTATGATCCCTACGTGGCGCTGGCCCGGGGCAACCGCGGCCTGCGCGTGCAGATCATGCAGGAGCGCCTGCGGGAGCTGGGCTACCTGGCCGACGCCGCCGACGGCATCTTCGGCCCCCGCACCCAGAAGGCCGTGCAGCTGTTCCAGTCCGAGAACAACCTGACCGTCAACAACGGCGCCACCCGCGCCACGCTGCAGCTGCTCTATTCCGACCGGGCCACCCGCTGCTCCAGCTACATCGACCTGTATCCCGGCGACACCGGCTACCGCGTCCGCGAGCTGAACAACCGCCTGAAGGAGCTGTTCTACCTGGAGAGCAGCGTGGGCAGCACCTACACCTCCCAGACCACCTCCGCCGTGCGCGTGTTCCAGCGCACCGTGGGCATGCGGGAGACCGGCGAGGCCACCGTGGCCGTGCAGCGCGCCCTGTTCGCCTACAACGCGCCGGAGGCCCCGGGCTACATCACCCTGCGCCGCGGCGACGAGAACAGCCGCGTCGAGCGGCTCCAGCGCCGCCTGAGAGATCTGGGCTACTATGACGGACGCATCTCCGGCTACTTCGGCCGCTCCACCAAGGAGGCCGTGGCGCTGTTCCAGCGCAAGGTCGGCCTGACCGCCAGCGGCGTGGCCACCGTGCGCACCCAGCAGCTGCTGTTCTCGCCCAACGCTCCTGCCTACGAGCCGCCGGCCTACATCAGCACGCCCATCATCAGCGTGGACGCCTACTCCAAATATGAGGACGACATCTACTACATCGCCGACGACAGCTCCGCCAGCGGCTATGTCACCTTCAGCTGGGAAGTCGAGGGCGCCGTCAAGAACTTCAACGTGCGCATCACCGATGCCGATGGCAACACCTACGTGAACAACGACACGCTGATGACCGCCACCGGCGTCTCCATCTCCACCCTGCAGTACGACATCCTGTACACGCTGGAGATCTCCGCCTATTCCCAGGGCGACGACGCCACGCGGATGACCTCCGCCTCCATCGACTTCCAGCGCGTCAAGGCGCCGGAGCCCGAGGCCGTTGAGCCGGTCAGCTCCGTGGGCACCCCGGTGATCTCCATCGACAACGTGGCCCGCGTGGAGAACGGCGTGAACTACGTCCAGCCCGGCACGGTCACCTTCCACTGGAGCGCCGAGGGCAATGTGGGCAGCTACCACATCGAGATCCACGACGAGGGCGACAACGCGGTGCTCAGCACCAACACCAGCGACGGCACCGCCAGCATCAGCTCCGATTCCATGAACCAGGGCGAGCTGTACACGCTGTTCGTGTACGCCATCCCGGCGGACGGCACCATCGACGACGCCCGCGTGAAGTTCATCCGCTTCTCGCTGCCGGTGATCGAGCTTCCCAGCCCCGATCCGACGCCAGTGCCCACCCCCACGCCCACGCCCGAGCCGACG
>JAUMVG010000024.1 GCA_030530315.1 Clostridia bacterium
GAGCACCTGACTCTTAATCAGGGTGTCCAGGGTTCGAGCCCCTGATGGTGTACCACAACAAGCAGAGACGAACACTCAATGGTCGATCATCATGATCGGCGGGGTGTTCGTCTTAACTGTTTATGATAGTATCAGATAGGTTGAGATCAGTTTCAAAATAGGAAAAGGCCGGGACGGTGTGATGCCGCCCCGGCCTTTTCTTATTCTTTCGCTTCATTCGGTATGTATTCCACCAGGTCTCCGGGCTGCATGTTCAGCAGCCTACAAAGATCATCAATGACAGCCCATGACACCAGTTCATTGTGTCTCAGCTTCTGCACGGTCATCTTATGCAGGAGTTTTTCGTGTTCCAGTTTATAGGTGGTGTATCCTGCCGCCTTCAATGCCGCCAGGACGTCGATCTTGTATCTCAGCACGCTCTCGCCTCCTTTCATCATCAGTATAGACTATCTCACCGTACATTATCATAGCATAGATATACTCATGATTCAAGGGTATAATATGCACAAAAAACATGCTCAATTTTCGTGAGTATAAAAGAGCTCAAATACATTGACATACTCACGATTTATGAGTATAATAATATCACAGGTTGAGGGAAGCGACCGGGTAGAAACCTAACACCTGCTCCCTTCTACGGTGCGCCAGAAGATGCAATATCCGAAGCAATCAGGAAAGGCCGCAGCCCTCAACCGAACATCCTACCGAAACGACCGATCACGCAAGAGAGGAGAGAACACGATGAAGTACAACATGAGCATGCTGATGTCCAAGGCCTGGAGCCTGTATCGCAAGGCGAAGATGAGCTTCTCCGAGGCTCTGAAGCTGGCCTGGCAGTGGTTGAAGGTTCAGGCGGCGAACGCCGAGATCGTGAAGGCCGCGATCGAAGCCGCCGGCATCGATCAGGAAGCCCACACTTGGGCAGGCTGGCAGAGCCTGGGCCGCATGGTGATTCACACCGAGCAGGCCGTCCTGAAGGTTACCGTGGCTGACCCCACCACCCGCAAGGGCACCCGGGTGAAGAGCTACTTCACCTACGAGCAGACCCAGCCCGCCCCGATGGCATACTAAAGGCCCGGTTCACCTACCACAGCAACCGGGCCAGCGCCCCACACGAGCAAGAGAACCGCGGGAGGCTGTTGGTATTATACAGCAGCCTCCCGCAAAAAGCAAGGGAGGACAGCATGTCACTGATTGTTATTATGATCGCCGCCACGCTGACGGCGACCGTCGAAGAAGCGATCACCTGGAAGATGAAGGCCGCGGCGATGGCGCGGAAGTGCCCCAGGGCACGGCAGTACAGATTCAGCTGAGGAGGACAGCATGGAAAAGAAGAAGATCTACAACGTCTCGTTCGAGATCGAATCCAGAGACGAGGCATCCGTGTAGTCGCCCTTACGGATGCAAACCTGGATGTAGATGCCCACATCCCTGATGGCCCGCCGGTAGACCTCCTCCTTTGAGATCGGCGGGTTCATGGCCCTTCCGATCTGCGAGCAGATCTCCCAGCACAGGGCGTTGGCCTTCGTGCTGCGCTTCTCGCGGTGGGGCTTGATCTCGATGTCCAGCACCTTGTCCTTCAGGCGGCTCACCTCGTCCATGTGCTGGCCGTAGGTGCGCAGGGTGACGTCCGTCTCCACGCTGCCGGAGACCGGCTTCGCGCCGAGCAGTATGCCGGTCAGCTTCACTTGGCCTTCACCTCAAACCTCGCCGGGGTCTCGGAGATCACCACGGTTCCCACGGGCAGCACCTCGCCGGTCTCGTCGAACACGATGTCGCCGTTGTCCAGGGCGATCAGGCGCTTCTTCACCTCGGCCCACCGGGGCGAGACCTCGGTCTTCAGGTAGTCGTTCATGCCGCTGGCCGTCAGCCAGTCGCGCAGCCGGTCCGTGTCGGCCTTGAAGTCACGGTAGGCCTTCTTCATCACCAGGCTGCCGCTGGGCAGCTCGTACTTGTTCTGGGTCTTGGTCTCCTTCGTGGGCACGGTGCCGAAGTACAGCAGCAGCATGGCCTTGAGGTTCCGGGTGCGGCCATCCAGGCGGTTGCGGTATTCCTCCTGCCGCGCCTTGTAGCGGTCGATCTGATCCTGGCAGCAGGCCACCAGTCGAGCGCATTCGGCTTCCTCGGCGGCGATCTTGCGCACCGCCCACTCGGCCTTGGCGTCGCTGTCGATCAGCATGCCGGTGGGCATGTCGGCGTCGCTGTTCAGGCCGAACTCACCGGCGAAGTCCTGCAGGACCTCCTGAAAATCATCCATAAGCAGTTCCTTTCTCATTCCACAAAGGAATGGTGGCAGATGGGGCAGCCGGTGATCAGCTTCTTGCCCGCCTCCTCGACGGTGATCACGTCGGCAAAAATGTTGTTGCCGCAGGCGTTGCACCAGCCGTCCGCCGGGGCGAACATGGGCACCTCGTGCGCCTCGCAGTAGTCCGCCTGGGCCTTCGCCGCCTGTGCGGGGTTCCAGGTCTTAACAGGGGTAGGGGTCATTCCGGCACCTCCAATAAGTTGTCGTGCTTGCAGGGCTTGCCCAGCCATTCGGCCATGTCGATCACGCAGGGGCCGTCCGGCTTTTCGCGCGGGCACTTGCCGCCGTGCTCGGCCTTGCAGTCCTGGCAGATGATCTTGTCCAGGGCGAGGTCGATGGTGGATTCGTTCAGCACCTTGGCCAGCTGCGCGTCGGTCAGCGCGTCCAGGTCGTGCATCAGCGCCTCCCGGTTGGTCATGGCCGGCAGCCCGATGAGGGTCAGCAGCTTCTCACTCACAGTCATGACGCGCCTCCAGTCAGGTCCTTCAGGATCAGGGCTTCAAGGTAGTCCTGCACGGTCTGCCCCGTGACCTGCACGCGCCGTTGCAACGCCGCGAACAGCGCGTCGCCGATGCGGCAGGTCAGCCGGTTCGGCTTCTTCCGCCGGGGCTTGCGGGGCGGCTTCTGGCCGTCCTCCGCGAAGTGCACCTGCAGGGCCTTCATGGCGTCCCGCCTCAGCATCGCGCCGGTCTCGTGGCCGTGGGCGCACTTGCTGATCAGGCTCTTGTCGCAACGGGGGTAGAGGGTCTTCACGACCTCCACCATGTCCATCAGGGGGATGTGCCGCCGCTGAATGAAGTCAGAAAGTATCTTGACATCGGCGGGAAGGTGCGATAATATTGAAGTGGGTGCAAAGCCAGTCGCACCTGAATCACCTTGTGGAAGCTGAGTCTGTTGGCGCGGATCAGCTTCCAATTTGTTTTTCATGGGGTTTCCTCCTATTCCGTGGTCGTGTCGGCCTCCGCCTCGGCGGCTCGCCGCGCGTCGCGCTCTCGCTTCCAGCGTTCGAACTTCGCTTGGTTCTCCGGGACGCTGAAGAAGTTGCAAACGCTCTTGTACAGGCATTCGGTCAGGTATTCAGCCGTCCATGGTGGAATTTTGCTGACGTCGATGTTCACGGTCGCGTCCTGGGGCATGGGGTTCACCTCCTTACACTTTGAAGTTGGTCACATATATGTGACGATCAGGACAAAAAAAATCTTGCGGTTTTCTCAAACGACAGGTCAAGGGCTTTGGACAGTTTGTCTGTATCAGCCAACGAAGGCTCGACCACACCGTTGATGATGTTGCTGGCCTTCTGTCTGGACCATCCAATGGCGTCTGCCAGCTGTGCAATGCTCTTGTACTTGTCGTACACGATACCCCGCAAACTGATTTCTCGTTCCATTCACCTCACCTCCATTCTGTCACATCTTTGTGACTTGGCTATATACTACCACAATAACGGCGGCATGTCAACATACTTGTGACGATTTTAGAGAATCGTAACATTTTTATTGACAAGCGCCTATTTTATGATACAATAGAAGCAAGCAGGAAATGGGGGATTGAAGATGTCAGACTTTGCAACAACTTTGAAACAGATACGCCTTGGCAAAGGCATGTCGCAGGAAGAGTTTGCCGCTTTTCTTGGCACTTCAAAACAGAATATCAGCCGCTATGAAAGCGGTGAAGTCTCGCCCAAGATCTCAACTGCGGCGAAGATCGCGGACAAACTCGGAATCACGATCGCTCAGCTGAACGGAGATAACTCTCCGGCGGCCAGCGCATCCGACGACGATGCCTGGACCCTCCGCGAGAACGAGCGCGACGACCCGGACCGCAAGGCGCTGTTCATGCTGTCCAAGTACGGCAGCGCGAAGGACATCCGCCAGGCCGCCGCCCTGATCGACGCCCTCCGCGCCACGAACCCTGATTTCTATGATGGAGATGACCCGGCGTAAGGGCTACAAAATGTAAATTTCAATCATATGGTTGAAAAATCACGAAATACATGTATAATATAGATGGAGGGTCACCTGCTTGACAGCTGCGGAATACAATAGAAAGGATTCTCGAGAAGATGTGATACGCATAGTAGAATATGTCAGAGATCACGTCTTCGATCTGGACGCTGTGGATATTACTCGGTTTCTCCGTAGGCGTAATCGCACGCAGGACGAAGAATGGAGCAAATCTGCACAGTTTGTCATGCAGTATGATATTCACAACGAAGACGTGCGCAACTGTATGGCGGAATTGACCGTTGAACAGTATTCAACCACTTCGGTCAAAGATGGATGTCCAGACGCCTACGTGTTTGGAGTCCATATGCCAGAGATAATAGAGAGTAATCCGGAAATCTATCTGAAGTTTCAGATTAATGATGGTTTCTTTATCGTCACCATTCACGAATCAGACTGGCAGATGGATTATCCATATAGTCTGAACAGGGGGGAACAACAATGAGGGCTTGGTGTGATAAATGTGGCAGATATGTCGAATATACGCAGGAAATAGAAGTTACCGAAGAGCTTGAGATCAAGGGGACCAAGTTTAATGCTTTGCAGACATATGGCATATGCCCTGTGTGTGGTGATGAAGTCCTCTCAAATGACCAGGCGGATAAGAACGTTCATAGGGCACACAATGCTTACCGCAGAGCTCTCGGCTCCATAACAGCGGAGGAAATCCAGGATATTCTGACCATGTACAATATCGGTGCCCAGCCTCTGAGCAATTTGTTGGGCTGGGGCGCCAATACCATCGAGCGGCAGATGAAGCACACTGTTCCCAGTAAGGAACATGCCAGACGCCTCCGTGAATTGAAGAATCCGTCTGCCATGTATGAGTTGCTTGAGAGCAATAAGAATCGGATCACGGAACTTGCCTATAAGAAGGCACTGAAGGCAGTATTCGAACATCATGAATTTGATATTCACAGGCAGGCTTATTCCGATGTTGTTTGGAGCACGTCTGTGAGTGGGATCCTGGGAATCTTTTTTAAGGATGCACCCGTGTGCATTATAAAAGGGAAAAGACGGAAGGAATACTCGCAAGAATACACGCCGCAGCATGAACTGTATCAACTTGCTTTTTCGGGAGGTAAATAACCATGTCAGATCTTGTGATGCTTGGGTTTACAGTTGTTCACTTTGAAACCGAGCTTCAGCCGGAAGTGGTTCAGTTCGATGGTAAGAGCGATAAAGGCATGGCTATCAATTGCGATGCTTATATTCCTGGTGATGGAAAACACAGTGTACTGAGGATACAGATCAGTATATGTGGGTATCTTCCCGGAGAAAAACCCCTAAATGAGCGAAAGCCGTTTGTTAAGGTGGACGGTGAGTTCCTTTTCAACTTCGAATCAGTTGTTGAACTGGAGAATTCAGAAATGGAGGCAACTGTAAAAACCGTAGGTCTGCAAACTGCTATTCCGGTTTTGCGCGGCTTGCTTGTTGGGGTTTGCAATATGTTGAATCTTCCCCCTGTATTCTCCTTCCCTCCTGTTGGGCCGGAAGACATTGATTGGGATTCGGAAGAAGACGAATAACAGACCCGTCCAGATCTATGATCTGGGCGGATACCATATTTACAGTCGTTCGATGGAGGAGGTAACCCCAACGAAACTGCCCGATGATTACACCATCCGCCTGGTTGATCTGCCGATCAGCGTCGGCGGCCGCATCAGCGAATGCCCGGACGGGCACATCGATGTGTATATCAATGCCCGCATGAGTCGGGACGGCCAGTATCGCGCCGCGGACCACGAGTTCGACCACTGGCGCAACGACGATCTCCACAACGGCCTGGACATCCGCCTGGTCGAGGGGAGGGACGCCCACAAGCTGCCGCCCATCTTCCGCGCACGTGATCTGCTGCCGAAGGCCGCCGAGGCCCAGCCGGAGCCGGAACCCGAGGCCGAGGCCTGCGGACCGCTGCCGGACATTCCCATGCCGGCGCGCCGTCCCCAGATCATCACGCCCTGGCAGCGCCACGTGCTGGACGGTTGCATCGCCGAAATGGACGCACTATTCGGCCTGAACCCGATTTGCGTATACGATTGAATGATCTGGGCCTTGTGTGTGACACGCGGTGTGATAATATATAAAAATGCGCATTTCAGGAAATGAAATGCACATTTTGGCGGGAAAATGTTCATCTTGAAGTGAAAAAATCACGTTTTCGCGAGAAAATGTTCAAGTACAGTTAGACGTGTACTCAAGTTTTTATTAGATACATCCGCACGAGGTGATGGAGTAGATGAAAGTAAAACCCTCCTTGAAGAAGATTCGGATTCCCAAGAAAGGCATACAGATTCGGGATGGAAAGACCGTGGACCCAGACAATCCCAAGAAGCCTACGCCCCAGAGCCCGAAGAAAGGTTCTCAAGGGGGTAAATAGGATCATCCGGCACGACTTCCTCCGTCTTCATCGCCTCTGTCAGGTTTTCGGCAGCGACGAACTCGATCTCTGTATCGGTGCCCAGGTTGTACGCGCTGAGGAAGCGATTCCCCAGCAGGCCCCAATCGGGCTTGGCGAGCTCCCGTTCCACCCGGTTGCAGTAGGAGAGCACGATCACGGGGTCGTCGCTCAGATCATCGGGCAGCACCTGCGGAAAGCCCGCGCGGACGATCTTCCCGCCCTTGCGGATGATCGCGGCGCACTCGCCGACGGAGTATTCGTTGATCAGCTCCACCCAGGCCTTGCGCCTCACAGTGTGCGGCGGTATGTGCTTGTGCCTGCGATATTTGTTCACGGCCAGCAGCATAAGGCGCGCGCACACGATCCAGAGGACGCCCGCCACGATGCTCAGTATGAACGACCACTTCAGGTAGTTCCACAGCATGCCGGTGTGTTTCAGCTCGCCGATCAAGCCGGAGAGCCCCCCTCTCATGTTGGTGAGCATGCCGCAGGTAATCACCGTCACCGCGGCGCTGATGAAGAAGCACAGTGCGGCACGGGTGAAGGAATCCGGCTCCTGATAGGTGGTCATGCCCTTGGCGATGCGCGAGTAAATCAGGTAGGCAATCGCGCCGGGATAGGTGAACAGCATCAGCAGTATGATATTCTCCATGGAATCACCTCCATGACTGAATTGTACCACAGGGGAATCGAAATCGCAATTGATGAGTTTCGTTGACTTCGCGCAGGCGGCGCGGGTATAATGTCGCCGAAGGGGGTGACAAACCATGCGAGATAAATACTTCAATCTGGTGCAGGATGTGGACTATGCCTGCATCTACTACCAGAAGTATTACAGTATGGCTGTGACCATTGAGCGAATCGTCAGCGCACTGTGCGCCTGTGTGTCTACTGTGGGTATTGCCGGTTGGGCGATCTGGAAGGAACATCCGCTGATCTGGTCAGTGCTGATCGCCATCTCGCAGACCGTTGCAGTGATATTTCCCTATACGCCGTACAAGAAAAGGCGCTTGGCACTGGATTACATGATTCCCAGGCTTCAGGCAGTGAAGCTGCGCGTCTTCATGACGTGGCAAAGGCATTGCGACGACATCGATTATGACTTCACAGAAGACTTTCTGCATGACTTTCAGGATTTCCATAGAACGGACACAGAATTCCTCGGCGCGGAGGAAATTCCTACGCACAAAAAGATGGGTGAAAAAGCCCGAGCCCTCGTAGATCTGGATCTGTCCGGGCAATTCAAAGTGAAGGAAGAGGATCTAATTGGCAGCCGACTCAAGAACTGAAGTCAGGGATGCTCCGAGGCTTCCGATTCACGCACCCGCTCCGGCTCCTGTCCCGAAGCCAGCGCCGCCGCCCGCTTCTCCAAAGCAAGGATGAATCGCAATTCCTCCCGCAGCTTCACGGCGTAGGTATGTCTGCCGATCCAAAGGCCGATGCCGATGCCCAACAGCAGCGCGGCAATGATCTTCGTCATCTGGATGCCTCCCCTCTAAAACAAAGCCCCGCACAGTGCTGGCACACTATGCGGGATGATGTACGCAACACGATCAGGGGTAAGATGTGTTTGCTATTTCATTATAGCAGACACCTCCATCGAAAGCAAGAGGTTTTGCTATGGCAAAAAAGAAGCAGGCGCCGGCGGAGACGGTGGCGGCGGTCTATGCCCGCTATTCGTCCCACGCCCAGAACGACGCCAGCATTGAACAGCAGGTCGCGGAGTGCCGGGAGTACGCCGCCGCCCACGATCTGAAGATCTGCGAGATCTACGCGGACCGCGCCCTCTCAGGTCGGTCAGATCGCCGCCCGGAGTTCCAGAAGATGATCCGCCACGCCGAGGCGGGGAAGTTCCAGGTCGTGCTCACCTACAAATCCAACCGCATCGCCCGGAACATGTTGGACGCCCTGCGCTATGAGGACCGGCTGGAGAAGGCCGGCGTGAAGGTCGTCTACTGCAAGGAGAACTTTGGCGACAATGCCGCCGGGCGGATGGCCGTGCGCATGATGATGTCCCTCAATGAATTCTATTCCGAGAACATGGCCGAGGACATCAAGAGGGGCATGAACGACAGCGCCCAGCAGTGCAAGATCGTTGGCAGCATCCCCTTCGGCTACAGGCGCGGCGAGGATGGCCGCTTCGCCATCGATGAAGCCAATGCCGAGGTCGTCAGGGAGATCTTCCGCCGATACGCCGAGGGCGATACCCAGGCGGCCATTGCCGACGATCTGAACGCCCGCCGTATCCTCACGCAGCAGAAGCGCCCCTGGGGGAAGAATTCGTTCCACACCATACTCACCAACGAACGCTACATAGGCGTCTACATATTCGCCGACATCCGCGTGGAAAACGGCATGCCTGCGATCATCGACCGGGATTTATTCTATCGCGTACAGGAAAAAGTGGGGAGGCGAAGAGAAGTGGCCGGACGCAGAAGGGAGAGCATCGAATATCTGCTGACAGGGAAGCTGTTCTGCGCGAAGTGCGGTGCGCCGATGGTCGGTGTGTCCGGCACCGGCAAGGGCGGCAGCCTTTACTATTACTACGTCTGCAAGAACCGCCAGGATCATCACACCTGCAAGAAGCGGAACGTGCGGAAGGCCGCAGCCGAACGGGAGATCGCCGCCCGCCTGAAAAGCATCGTCCTGAAGCCCGACGTCGTGGAGTGGATGATCGACAACGTCATGCGCTATCAGGACGAAGCCCGCAAGCAGTCCGATCTGGCCTCCTATCAGGATCGGCTCGTGGAGGTCCGGCGCTCCCTGGACAACCTGGTCAAGGCCATCGAGGCCGGTGTGTTCTCCCAGACCACAAAGGCCCGCCTGGATGATCTGGAAACCGAACAGCGCGAACTGCAAGCCATGATCGCCATGGAGCGCTCAAAGATCAATACCGTCACCCGCGACCAGATCGCCTACTATCTCGAATCCTTCCGCGACGGCGATGTCGACGATCCAGCCTATCAGAAGCGTCTCTTCAAGGCCTTCCTGGTCAAGGCCTTCCTCGACGACGACAAGTTCCGAATTGTCTATAATTACGCCGACGGCCTCGACACGCTGGAATTCCCGCTGACGCTGGAGGACATCGAATCCTCTGACATATCCCCTGAGTGTTCGTATAATAGCTCCTTGGGTGTACCAAAAGCCAGCCGTAAGGCTGGCTTCATTGTTTATCAGGGGCTCGAAGGGCGGAGAGTGAATGGAAGTCCAGTGGACTTCCAGAGCCCGCCCCGACCGAGCCCGCAGGCGAGAATCGAGCCCCTGATGGTGTACCAAAAGCCAGCCGTAAGGCTGGCTTCATTGTTTATCAGGGGCTCGAAGGGC
Organism: Clostridia bacterium; assembly: GCA_030530315.1. Taxonomy (GTDB): domain Bacteria; phylum Bacillota; class Clostridia; order Christensenellales; family Aristaeellaceae; genus UBA2862. The sequence goes on from JAUMVG010000024.1 coordinate 10,034, forward strand.
GGAGAGTGAATGGAAGTCCAGTGGACTTCCAGAGCCCGCCCCGACCGAGCCCGCAGGCGAGAATCGAGCCCCTGATGGTGTACCAAAAGCCAGCCGTTAGGCTGGCTTCATTGTTTATCAGGGGCTCGAAGGGCGGGGAGTGAATGGAAGTCCAGTGGACTTCCAGAGCCCGCCCCGACCGAGCCCGCAGGCGAGAATCGAGCCCCTGATGGTGTACCAAAAGCCAGTCGTAAGGCTGGCTTCTTTGTTATTCGTGATAGGTAACCTGAAAGTCAATGCAACTTTTCTGCAACCCGTCTATAGTGACGCTTTATAGTGTTTGCTTATCCCTTCCCTCCGAAGTGGATCTGCAGCTTGGCAAACATATCCTCCAGCGTGGTGCGGGCGTCCAGGACGCTGTACACGCGGATGGGGCGGTAGCCTGTGTCGTGGATGTAGGTCATGTCCTCCGGGTTTACGGCGGGGGCAGGGAGCATCGTCCAGTGGTCCCAGCGCTTCTTTTCCTCCATCAGCGCGGCGATCACGCCGTGGTCGCCCAGGCCCCAGGTTTCCCCGTGGGGCCAGTCGGGGTTGTCCGCCAGGCACAGGTTCAGGTCCGCCATCTGCCGGAACAGGTACTCGCCTATCCTCCCGCAGGGCTTCACCCTCAATTGCAGCTCCGCCAGCGTGACGGAGAACTGCTTGTACACATTCTGGGGCACCTGCCACAGCGGCATGGAGGAGGCGAACACCACGTTGGCGGCGTTGATGTCCTGCATCAGGTTGAACTCCTGGTTCCCCTTGGGGTAGACGCCGCCGCCGATCCAGATGGCGGTCATGCGCTGGCAGATGCGGGGCTCCATCAGTATGGCCGAGGCCAGGTCCGTCAGGCTGCCCTGCATGCCGATGTACAGCGGCCGCGGGTCGTCCCGCAGCGCCTCCTCGATGATGAACTCCGCGGCGGGGGAGGGGGAGGGCGTGCGCACGTCCTTCAGCGGGACGGAGGAACCCAATCGGACGGGATAGGCGCCGGGAATGCCCATCAGGTCCAGCAGCAGGTTGATCTCGTCCAGGCTCGCCTGGGCGGTGGTCCCGACGGGATAGCGCTTCTGGCCCACCTCGAAGTGGGCGGCGAGGATGCCGCGAACGTCCAGCTTCGGCGTCAGCAGCTGGTGCACCACGGCAAACTGGTCGTCGGCCTCGTTCTTGCAGTCGGTGTGGATGATCAGCCGCACCCGCTTCTGCTCCGGTACCTTGAAATCATAGTCGAACATATCGATTGCCTCCCGCGCTTCATTTGTGAATAGATGAACGGCACAGCCGTTTCGATGGGAAAAACCCACTCTAATTGTAGGGGCGCGGTCCGGATTTGTCAATGCCCGGGGTGATAGGTGCAAGAGGAGGCCGCTCGATCGGGACGGCCTCCCCTTGCAAGGGAATAGGTTCTTTTTCAGATCGCCCGGGGCATGGAGGGCGTCACGGGCATGCCCAGCGCCGAGAGCACCTCCTCCACGGCGGATACCGGCGTGATCTCCAGTGCCTGCCGCACCTCCGCGGCCACGTCATTCAGGTCGTCCAGGTTTTCCCTGGGGATGAACGCGCGCTTGACCCCGGCGCGCTGGGCGGCCATCAGCTTCTCCGGCAGCCCGCCGATGGGGTTCACGTCGCCCTGCAGCGACACCTCGCCGGTCATGGCCACCTCCGGCGGCACCGGGCAGCCCGTCAGCAGCGAGGCCAGCGCGGTGGTCAGCGTGATGCCCGCCGAGGGGCCGTCCTTGGGCGTCGCGCCGTCGGGCACGTGGATGTGCAGGTCGTTTTCGTTCAGCGCCGCCGCCTGCTCCGGAAGCATGGATTTGACCAGGCTCACCGCGATCTGGGCGGATTCCTTCATCACGTCGCCCAGCTGGCCGGTGACGGTGATCTTCCCGGTGCCCTGGGTCAACAGCGTCTGGATATACAGTATGTCGCCGCCCACCGGCGTCCAGGCGAGGCCGGTGACGATGCCGGGCTTGGCGCTTTCGGGGACCCGCTTGTGATGGACGGGGTTCATGTCCATGAAGTCGGAGAGGTTCTCCGGCGTGACCTCGACCTTCGCCTCCGGGTCGTCCACCAGGCTCACCGCCGCGCTGCGGCACAGCTGGTCCAGCCGCTTCTTGAGCCCGCGCACGCCGGCCTCCCGGGTGTAGTCTTCGATGATGGCGTCGATGGCGTCGTCCGAGACGGTCAGGGCGGCCTCGGGCAGGCCCACCGCCTGCATGGCCCGGGGCAGCAGGTGCTCCCGCGCGATCTGGTGCTTCTCGATGGGCGTGTAGCCCTGGAAGTGGATCACTTCCATGCGGTTAAGCAGCGGCTCCGGGATGGTGTCCAGGGAGTTGGCCGTGCAGATGAACAGCACGTCGGACAGGTCAAAGGGCACGTTCAGGTAGTGATCCGTGAAGGAGAAGTTCTGCTCCGGGTCCAGCACCTCCAGCAGCGCGCTGGCGGGGTCGCCGTTGTAGGACATGGACAGCTTGTCCACCTCGTCCAGCACCATCACGGGGTCGTTCGCGCCGCACTTGTGGATGCCGTCGATGATCCGGCCCGGCATGGCGCCGATATAGGTGCGCCGGTGGCCGCGAATGTCGGCCTCGTCCCGCACGCCGCCCAGGGACACGCGCACGTACTTGCGGCCCAGGGCCTTGGCGATGCTCTCGCCGATGGAGGTCTTGCCGGTGCCCGGCGCGCCGACGAAGCAGAGGATCGAACCGCTTTGCTTGCCCGGGCGGCGCGCCTCGATCTTCTGGTTCGAGCCGTCGCCGGCCCCGACGGCGTCGGGAACCGCTTTGCTACCGGCAAACCGGCTCTTCAGTTGCATCACGGCGATCTGCTGCAGGATGCGCTTCTTCACCTTATCCAGCCCGGAATGGCCCTCGTTCAGCGCGGCGCGGGCGGCGTCCATGGAGATTTCCTTCGCCTCGGCCTTTTTCCAGGGCAGGCTGGTCAAAAGGTCCAGCCAGTCGGTGAGCATGCCCGACTCGGGGCTGTTGGAACCCTCACCCTTCAGGCGGTTCAGCACCTTGCGGCCCTCCTTGAGGGCGGCTTCGTTCATGCCGGCCTCCTCCAGCTTCAGCTCCAGCCGCCGCAGCTCGGAGACGTTCTCCGGGTGCATGGCGTCCAGCTCCTTCTGGAGGTATTCGATCTGCTTCTTGATGGCGGACTCCCGGTACAGCTTCTCGTGGTCCTCCTTCTGGGCGGACTGCGCGGCGCTCTGCACATCCACCAGCTCCAGCCCCTCCATCAGCACGCGCTCCAGGCTGTCGAAGCGGGCGCGCCGGCTGTCCTCGGCCAGCAGGGCGTAGCGCTCGTCGTCGGAGGCGCTCAGCCAGGGCGACATGGCCGCCGCCACGGTCCACAGGCTGTTCCAGCGGGCGGCGAAGGAGCGCAGCATGCCCTCCCACTGCTTGCCCCGGGCGAAGGAGAGGATGCGGTCCTTGACCTGGGTCAGCCGGGCCTCGGCCTCGGCGGGGTCCATGTCGTCGACATCCGGCCGGCGGGAGACGGTCATGCTGAAGCTCCGGTCGCGGAGCATGGCGATCTCCTCGATGTTCACGCGGTTCTGGATGTCGATGGCCATGAAGCCGCTGTCGTCGATCTCGGAGATGGCGCCGGTCACGCCGATGGGCCGGAAGCTGTCGGCGTTCAGCGCGGCGCGGGGCTGCTCCTCCTTCTGCATCAGCAGCGTGACCCGCTCGCCCGCGACGGGCGCCTTTCCGGCGACCTCCTGGTAGAACTTTGTTTGCAGCCACAGCGTCGCGCCGGGCAGGGCGATGATATTGTACAGGGGCATGATGGACATATGCGCACCTCCTCAATGCATTGACAAGTGTCAAGTTTTCTGAATGATACAACAAACATTGACATTTGTCAAGGGCTTTGCTATAATGTTTACAATCACATTGAACGGCGGCTCTTTGCGCAAAGCCGTTCTCAGGGAGCGTGGCAATATGTACTGCGGCACCAACAAGACGGCCCTCCAGTCCCAGCGGCAGATCGCCCGGGCGATGATGGCGCTGATCCAGGAGAAGCCCTACGCGCAGATCACCATCAGCGAGCTGTGCAAGGCCGCGGGGATCTCCCGGCAGACCTTCTACACCCTGTTCACCAGCCGGGAAAACGCCATGGTGTTCACCCTTCAGGCGAACTACTGCGAGGGCCCCGAGATCGCCGCGCCGAGACACGCGACGGGCGAGGGCGACGCGCTCAGGTGGCTGTGCCGGGGCTACAGCGAATACATGCTGCGCAACCGGCGGCTGATCAAGCTGCTGGTGGACAACCGCATCGACTACCTGCTCTACGACAGCTTCTTCGAAGCGATGGATGGCTGCGACTGCTTCCTCGCGGGCGTGGATCCCTGCACCCGCAGCTATGCCGCCAGCTTCTACGCGGGGGGCTTTGCCTGCGTGGCGCGGCGCTACGCCGAGGAGGGCTGCACGACCACCGCCGACGACCTGGAGTCGCTACTGATGACGCTGCTCTCCGGCAGGCTGTTCTGACACCAAGGCATGGAATAATCGTGGAAGAATCATTGCGCCGCCTCTCCGTTCATTGGAAGGCGGCGGTTTTACTCATTGCGGGAAGGGCGGTGCCGGAAATGGAAGGCGCGGCGGGAATCTACATCGGGTGCCATCTGTCGGTGGCGAAGGGCTATGAGGCGATGGGCCGGACCATGCTGGAATTCGGCGGGAACACCTTCGCCTTCTTTACGCGAAATCCCCGGGGCGGGAAGACCCGGGAGCTCGACCCGGAGGACGCGGCGGCGCTGAACGCGCTGCTGGCGCGGGAGGGCTTTGGCCCGATGGTGGCCCATGGCAGCTACACCATGAACCTGTGCGCCGCCAATTCCCAGACCAGGGCCAACGGCTGGGTCATGCTGGAGAAGGATCTGGCGCGGATGGAGCGCTTCCCGGGGCACTTCTACAACTTCCACTCCGGCAGCCACACGGGGCAGGGCGTGGAGGCGGGCATCCGTCTGATCTCGGACGCGCTGAACCGGGCGATGTTCCCCGGGATGGGCACCACGGTGCTGCTGGAGACGATGGCGGGGAAGGGATCCGAGGTCGGCGGCAGCTTCGAGGAGCTGCGGGAGATCATGGACCGGGTCGAGCAGCGCGGGCGGATCGGCGTCTGCTTCGATACCTGCCACACCTGGGACGCGGGCTATGACCTGGCGGGCGACCTTGACGGCGTGCTGACGCGCTTCGACAAGGTGATCGGCCTGGAGCGGCTGCGGGCGGTGCACTTTAACGACAGCAAGAACGAGCGCGGCTCCCGCAAGGACCGGCACGAGAAGCTGGGCCAGGGCCGCATCGGCCTGGAGGCCATGCGGCGCGTCGCCCTCCACCCGGCGCTGGCCGGACGCCCCTTCATACTGGAGACGCCCAACGACGACGCGGGTTACATCCGGGAGATCCGACAGGTGCTGGACTGGATGGAATGACATAAAGGAACTGTCTCAAAACAAACTGAACTGCATCAACCGTTTGCAGGGACGGCAGAAATGCCGCTGGAAGCGGACCTTCCGCCGCGGGCGCCAATCATGGCGCCCTTACGGTTTTTGGGTTCTTCACGAAAGATCAGGAAATGATTCGAAAGATTCGGGAGCTGTCAATCTCAACGCTGCAGGCAGGCAAAACATACAGATCCTTTGCTCAAGCATTGGAAAGCAAAGGATCTGTATGCGCTTTTATCAAGAGTAGTATGAGAAGCAGAATTGAGAATCAAAGACGGCCGCGAAACACGCCACATAGCACAAAGCGATGCATGAATTCGCGATCACAGCCATCCAACTCTGAACTCTAAACTCCAAACTCTTAACTCTGCCTTAGCTGTTCATGCTGTCCCTCAGCGCGTCCACGATGGTGTCCACCACCTTCGTGGCCCGCTTCTGGCAGATCTCCGGGGCGTAGGGGAAGGTGTAGGACACGTCCGCGGCGTCCAGCAGCGGCAGGTCGTTGATGGAATCGCCGATGCCGTAGAGGGTGAAATCGCCCAGCACGTCCCGGTAGTGGTCCCGCAGGGCCTGCACGCCCTTGCCCTTGGAGCAGCCCTTCGGGGCGATGTCGATCTCGATCACGTTCTGGAAGGCCTCTACCCGGTCGCCGTAGCGCTCGTTGATGGAGGCGGACAGCCGCGCGGCGTCCTCCAGGCTCTCGGTGTGGACGCTGACCTGGTGGATCAGCCCCTCGGGCGCGTCGTCCACGCCGGTGATCACATAGTACTTTCCAGGGTAGTCCATCGGGGCGAATACGCAGATGTCGCCCTCCACGTCCAGCGTCAGGCGGTATCCCTTGGGGTTCAGCTCCCGAACCAGCGCGTCGGCCACGTCCCGGTCCACGCCCCGCTTCAGGATGGGGTTCATGTCGCCGTCCACGATGTTCGCGCCGCTGGAGGTGATGTAGAAGTCCGGCCTCACCAGGCCGCCGATGAAGGGCGTGAGCCCGCCCACCTGGCGCCCGGTGCACAGCCCGAACAGGTGGCCAGCCGCCTGGTACTCGCGGATCATCTCCACGTTTTCCGGCGGCAGCTTCACGTTCGCCTTGTAGAAGTACAGCGTGCCGTCGAAATCGCTGGCAAATACCTTTTTTCGCATTTGCTTCTCCTCCTGTCAGAGCACGAATTCATCCGTTACAGAACGGGACATCGGGAAAATGTGAAGCTTCACACCCTCGCTGGCGGTATAGTGGAATTCCCGCGCGGTGGGATAGGCGTGTGTGGTAAAGGTGGCCTCGCCGTCGTTCGCGAAGATCTCGCAGGAGCTGCGGTCGATGAAGATGTCCAGGGTCCTCAGCCCGCTCTCCAGTGGCATCTCCAGCGCCTCGCCCACCTGCTGGTTGAAGCGCAGGTCCATGCCGGAGCGGTCGACGGCGCAAACGCGGCGGGTGCTGTCGTAGTGCAGCCGCAGGCCACCGGAGCCGTCCGGGCGGGTGAACAGGTTCAGGTCGAAGTCGCCGTCGGGACAGTCGATCTCCAGCTCGCAGGCCGCGGGCAGCGTTCCGTCGGCGGGGACCTCCGCCTCCCGCAGCGCCCGCACGGCGGGGATGGGCGTCTGCAGGAGCCTGCCGTCCTTCACCCGCAGCTCCCTGGGCAGGGATAGGCTGCCCTCCCAGTCGGCGTCCTCCTCGGCGGTGGGGTAGTGGTTGTCGGGCAGGCCGATCCAGGCGATCAGTATGGCCTTGTCGGGGTCGCCGATGGACGCCGCACCCTGGGCCGCGTAGAAATCGAAGCCGTAGTCCAGGTAGTGGTAGTCCCCCTGGGGGGTGAAGGTCAGGGCGTCGTAGTCCATGCGGCCGATCAGGTACACATTGTGGTTGGTGCTCTCGCCGCGGCCGGGCAGTTTGGTGTACTGGGGGGAGAAGATCAGCACGTCGTGCCCGCTGATGTTCACGATGTAGGGGCACTCCCACATGCCGCCGAAGGACTCGTAGCCGGGTACCCTGAGTTCCCCGGCGTATTCCCAGCCGGACAGCAGCTCCTTCGACCTGTATACCATCACGCAGCCCCGCTTGTCCAGCGTCTGCGCGCCGATGAAGATGTAATAGGTCTGATCGGCCGCGTTCCAGACCACCTTCGGGTCGCGCTGGTGTTCGCTGTGGTCGTCCCGGGGGCCGAAGAGCGGCTTGTCCAGCTTCACGGGGCGGTTGTCCGGGCCCAGCTTCGCCGCGCAGGTGTAGGGGGTGCGGGTCCAGTCCTCGTCCCGGTGGTTGCCGGTGTAGAAGAACACCAGGTCGTCGCCCCTGGAGATGCCGCTGCCCGAGTGGGCGCCCCGGTTGTCGTAGAAGCAGTCCGGCGCGAGGCCGATGCCCGCGTTCTGCCAGTGCACCAGGTCCGGGCTGGTGACGTGATACCAGTACTTCAAGCCGTGCACCGCGCCCCAGGGGCACCACTGGTAGCACAGGTGCCACACGCCCTTGTGCAGCGCGAAGCCGTTGGGGTCGCTGGAAAGGCCAGTGATGGGCTGCACGTGGTACAGCTGCCGATAGGCGGAGGTCTGCGTGCGCTCGTAGAGATCGCGGATGTCCTCAGGGCCGCTGAGCGCGCGATAGCGCTCGTCTCTGGTCCACTCCTTCATGGTTTTTCCTCCTTCCGGAGCGCGCCGGAACGCCGGTTCCGCAGCGGGCTCCATCCCTTTGAACTATCATAACATGAAATGCCTGAAAAATCCACAAAAATATAAAATGAGGTATTTGGCCCTCGAATGTGTGAAAAATCGGCCGATGCCACAAGATTGCCGGCTGAAATTATTAAAAAAGATGGACAACATTAACACAAAGCTTTACTTTTTGGGGCGTGCGAGGTAAAATGAATTTGACTGTGATTGCGACTTGGACAATCATTCACGGTAACACAATTGATAAGGGGGAGAAAACATGGCATTGGACTATCGCAAGTGCGCTGAGGAGATCGCCGCCAACATTGGCGGAGGATCGAACGTCATCAGCGCGGCCCATTGCGCCACCCGACTGAGACTGGTCATCGCTGACAACAGCAAGGTCAACAAGGCAGTCCTGGAGAACATCGACGGCGTCAAGGGCATGTTTGAATCCAACGGTCAGCTGCAGCTGATCATCGGCACCGGCACCGTCAACAAGGTCTACGACGAGTTCCTGTCCGTCACCGGCGCCTCCGCGGCCAGCAAGGCCGACGTCAAGGCCGCCGCGGCCAGCAGGATGCCGCTGTGGAAGAAGATCCTGAAGACCCCGGGCGACGTGTTCGTCCCGATCCTGCCCGCCATCGTGGCCTCCGGCCTGATGATGGGCCTGGTGGAGGCGCTGGCCAAGGCCATCCCGTCCTTCGCCGAGAGCGGCTGGTTCGGCTTCCTGGATATGGTGGCCAACACCGCCTTCGCCCTGCTGCCCATCCTGGTGGCCGTGTCCGCGGCCCGCGTGTTCGGCGGCAACCTGTTCCTGGGCGGCGTCATCGGCATGATGATGGTCCACCCCGCGCTGATGAACGCCTGGACCGTCACTCCCACGAACCAACCCGCCGTCTGGAACCTCGGCCTGTTCATGATCGCCCAGGTGGGCTATCAGGGCCACGTCATACCGGTCATACTGGCCGTGCTTTTGATGAGCACCGTGGAGAAATGGCTCCACAAGAAGGTGCCGGAGATGATCGACCTGTTCGTCACGCCCCTGGTCACCGTGCTGGTCACGGCCTTCGCCACCTTCGTGGTCATCGGCCCCATCTTCTCCGTGCTGGAAAACTGGGTGCTGACCGGCGCTGAGTGGCTGGTCACCTCCACCGGCGGCATCGGCGCTCTGATCATGGGCGCGCTGTATCCCTGGACCGTGGTCATGGGCCTGCACCACATGTACAACGTCATCGAGGCCGGCATGCTGTCCGGCGCGCTGGGCCTGAACATCTGGATGCCCATCGCCTCCGCCGCCAACTTCGCTCAGTTCGGCGCCTGCTTGGCCGTGGCCATCAAGTGCCGCAACGGCAAGCTGAAGTCCGTGGCGCTGCCCTCCTCTCTGTCCGCGTCCCTGGGCATCACTGAGCCCGCCATCTTCGGTGTGAACTTCCGCTTCATGAAGCCCTTCATCGCGGGCGTCATCGGCGGCGCGATCGGCGCGCTGTTCGGATCCCTGACCCACCTGGGCGCCACCACCTACGGCGTCACCGGCATCCCCGGCCTGCTGGCCATCAACAACATCCCGGTGTACTGCATCGAGCTGCTGATCTCCGCGGGCGTCGCATTCGTCGTCACCACCGTGATCTGGAAGGAAGAGCAGCCCGCTCCGGCTCCCGCCGCCGCGGCTCCGGCGCCTGAGGTCGCCGCTCCCACCTTCACCGCCCCGAAGACCTCCGTCATCCGCTGCGCCAACGGCGTGGTGCTGCAGCCGGTCAAGGGCAAGGTGATCCCCTACACCGAGATCCCCGACGACACCTTCGCTTCCGGCGTTCTGGGCGAGGGCGTGGGCGTCGAGCCCGCAGACGAGCTGGTGGTCGCGCCCTTTGACGGCGAGATCAGCTCCGTGGCCGACAGCAAGCACGCGGTGGGCGTCTCCGCCAACGACATGGAGCTGCTGATCCACGTGGGCGTCGACACCGTGAACATGAACGGCGACGGCTTCACCTGCCTGGTCAAGGAGGGCGACAAAGTGAAGGCGGGCCAGCCGCTGATCCGCTTCAGCCGCTCGAAGATCCGGGCCGCAGGCTATTCCGATACCGTGGCCGTGCTGCTGACCAACTCCGACGACCTGGAGGGCGTGGAGCTGGGCGCGAAGTAAGTCGGCAAATTAAACCTGATTCGGAGGGCTTCACCGCCCTCCGGTCGCAATAAGCATCATTCAAGGAGGAAAAAACATGAAGTCTTTTGAATACGTCATCACCGATCCGGTGGGCATCCATGCCCGTCCCGCAGGCATCCTGGTCAAGGAGATCAAGAAGTATGCCAGCACCGTGACCGTCACCAAGGGCGAGAAGTCCGTCAACGCGCTGAAGCTGATGGCGCTGATGGGCATGGGCATCAAGCAGGGCGACACCGTGAAGGTGACCGTGGACGGCGCGGACGAGGACACCGCCTTCGCCGCCATCGAAGAGTTCTTCAAGGCAAACTTCTGATCGCGGGCTGAGCCCGCAGTCATTCGCTGCCGCGACTGAACAACGGGCATTGAGAGCCATTGATTCAAGCTCTCAATGCCCTGTTTATTAATTGGGAATTGAGAATTGGAAATTGAGAATATCGGCAGGCTGTCGCCGCGAACAGGATTCCGTATCCATAGCCTTGCGGCTGACGACGTTTCAATATGGGGCTCCTTCGATTCACTGTTTCCGTTTCCAAGTCGCGCGAAGCACACAACGACCACCGAAGGAAGGGGTAATTGACCATGATTTCGATCCAGGGCAAGGGCGTATCCACCGGCGTGGCCATGGGCCCGCTTTACTACTACCAGCGCGCCAAGAGCACCATCCGCCGCTATGAGGTGGAGGACGTGCACGCGGAGTGGGGCCGCTTCAAGGCGGCGCAGTCCAAGGCCATCGACCAGCTGGGCGAGCTGGCGGAGAAGGCCCGCGAGGAGGCCGGCGACGAGGCGGCCATGCTGTTTGAGACCCACCAGATGATGGCCGAGGACATGGATTACGAGGAGGCCATCGAGAACCTCATCAAGGAGGAAAAGCTGAACGCCGAAGCGGCGGTCACCGACACCGCGGCCCAGTTCGCCGACATGTTTGCCCAGATGGACGACGCCTACATGCAGGCTCGCGCCGCGGATGTGAAGGACGTCTCCAGCCGCATCATCGCCGCGCTGACCGGTGTGGTGCAGGGGGGCATCGACAGCCCCGTGCCGGTGATCCTGGCGGCGGACGACCTGGCGCCCAGCGAGACCGTGCAGCTGGACAAGACGAAGATCCTGGGCTTCATCACCGAGGGCGGCAGCGGCTCCAGCCACACCGCGATCCTGGCCCGCACCATGGGCATCCCCGCCATCATTGGCGTTGGCAACCAGCTGAAGCCGGAGTACGAGGGCCGCGACGTCATCGTGGACGGCTCCACCGGCAGCGTGGTGTTGGACGCTGACGAGGCCACCCGCAACGTGATGATGGCCAAGCGCGAGGAGCAGCTGCGCCAGCGCAGGCTGCTCGAGGAGCTCAAGGGCCAGGAGAACATCACCAGGGACGGCCAGAAGATCAAGGTGTTCTGCAACATCGGCAACCCCGAGGACGTGCCCACCGTGCTGTCCAACGACGGCGGCGGCATCGGCCTGTTCCGCTCGGAGTTCCTCTACCTGAACTGCTCGGACTATCCCAGCGAGGATTACCAGTTCGAGGCCTATAAGCAGGTGCTCTCCGACATGGGCGACAAGGAGGTCGTCATCCGCACGCTGGACATCGGCGCCGACAAGCAGATCGACTACTTCCAGCTGCCCAAGGAGGAGAACCCCGCCATGGGCAACCGCGCGCTGCGCATCTGCCTGAACCGGCCGGAGATCTTCAAGACCCAGCTGCGCGCGCTGTACCGCGCCTCCGCCTACGGCCACCTGGGCATCATGTTCCCGATGGTCACCAGCGTCTGGGAGGTCAAGGAAGCCCGCAAGATGTGTGAACAGGTGAAGAAGGAGCTGGACGCCGAGGGCAAGCCCTACAGCCCCGACGTGCAGATCGGCATCATGATCGAGACCCCCGCCGCCGCCGTGATGAGCGACCGGCTGGCCAAGCTGGTGGACTTCTTCTCCTGCGGCACCAACGACCTGACCCAGTACACCCTGGCCTGCGACCGCCAGAACAACGACCTGGGCCGCTTCTTCAACCCCCATCATCCCGCCGTGCTGCGCCTTTTGAAGATGGTATGCGACAACGCCCACAAGAACGGCGTCTGGGTCGGCATCTGCGGCGAGCTGGGCGCGGACCTGGAGCTGACCGAGACCTTCCTGTCCATCGGCATCGACGAGCTGTCCGTGTCCCCGCGGGCCGTGCTGCCGCTGCGCCAGAAGATCCGCGAGACCACCGTCTCCGCCGTCAAGGAGAAGGTTCTGGCCGACCTGCTGGCCGACGAGAACGCTCTGTGAGCGTAGGATGCTCAATCCCAACTGCTAGCGCAGCCAATCACGTAAGTTCGGTCCCCATGGATTCAAGGGACCGAACTTACGCCTTTCGTTTCTATAGTTCGCTTTGATCGAAGCCGCCCGTCTATCCTGAAAGATCCGAGGGATGGACGGGTGCGTTTGCTTATAGAAACTCCTTGCCCTGAAAAGGGAAATCCCCGGTTGCAAATGTCGTCTTAAAATGTTATACTGGATGGGACAACAGAATACTCGGGTATTCACAGGTGTCCGCCGCCCCGCGCGGCGGGTGAAAAGGGAACGGGGGTGCGATTCCCCGACAGGACCGCTGCTGTGATGCGGAGCGACGAAGGACAGGTCATTGGCGCGAGCCGAGAAGACACTTCGCCGCGTTGAGGCTGAGTCAGAAGACCTGCCTGTGAAGATACATATGGGCGCGCCCCGTTTCGATGGGGGACGCGGCCACTCCTCGGTCTCAGGAAGAATATGTCCCGCGCGCGACAAAGACGCGGCTTTTGCGGCCCGCGCGTTTTGCCGCGTTTGGCTGCGAGCCGTGGCGACGGCTTTGCCGTCGTGGCGCGGCGCAGGGTTTTCCCCGCGCTGCCGGTCAACCGCAGTCTTCAGCGCAGGGCATCTCGGCCGGGGAGCCGATGTGTTCTGCCTGTTTTTTGGCCGGGAGGGGCTCCCGGCCGGACCGCGGGTCTCTCGTGGCAGCACGGCGACCGCACATCAGCACGCCGGTTTCAGTCCCAGGGGATTGTTCCGGCCCCCACAAACATATCAGGAGGAAAAGATTATGGCAAAGTTCATCACCATCGGCGAGCGCATCTCCGTGACCGCTCCCGCAATCCGCAGGGCATTTGAAGAGCGGGACCCCGAGCCGATCATCACCCGCTGCGAGCAGCAGCTGAAGGCCGGCGCGAACTACATCGACGTGAACATCGGCCCCGCCGAGTCCGACGGCGAGGATCGCATGATCTGGGCGGTCAAGCTGCTGCAGGAGCGGTTTGACAACGTGCCGCTGGCGCTGGACACCTCCAACATGAAGGCCATCGAGGCCGGCATCCAGGTGTACAACCGCGAGAAGGGCAAGCCGATCGTGAACTCCGCGGACGCGGGCGACCGCTTCAACCGGATCGAGCTGGCGGCGAACAACGACGCCATCGTCATCGCGCTGTGCTCCGCGAACGGCATCGCCTCCGACAATGACGAGCGCATGGCGCACTGCCAGCGGATGCTTGAGGAGGGCCTGATGCACGGCATGGAGGCGGAGGACCTGTGGTTCGACCCGCTGTTCCTGGTGGTGAAGGGCATGCAGGACAAGCAGATGGAGGTTCTGGAGGCCATCAAGATGTTCAGCGACATGGGCCTGAACAGCACGGGCGGCCTGTCCAACAACTCCAACGGCATGCCGAAGCACATTCGCCCGATCTTCGACAGCTGCATGCTGGCGATGGCGATGATGCAGGGCCTGACCTCCGCCATCGTGAACCCGAACGATCAGCGGCTGATGGAGACCATCAAGACCTGCGACATCATCAAGAACAACAACCTCTACGCCGACTCCTACCTGGAGATCTGACGGCGGAGGAGCGCCACTGAAAGGATGAGCTTATGGTCACTGTGACCTTTAACGTAAACGGTTCCGCCGTCACGATCCACGCCAACAAGGGCGACAACCTGCTTTCCATCGCGCAGCGGGCCAACGTGGCCATCGACGCGCCCTGCTCCGGCAACGGCGCCTGCGGCAAGTGCCGGGTGAAGCTGCTGGAGGGCGAGCTGGATTCCCCCCAGACGCGCCACATCAGCGACGAGGAATACGTCATGGGCTGGCGGCTCGCCTGCGTGAGCCGGGTGGTCTCTGACGTGGTGGTGGGCGTGCCGGACATCGCCAGCGCCTACCGCAGCCGCATGCGCGTGGCGGACATCTCCTCTGCCAAGGAGCTGGAGATCTTCAACCAGACCCGTGCCCAGATCGAGGAAGCGGGCATCGCCTTCGGCAACAACCTCTCCTCGGTGACGGTGGCCATGGAGGCCCCCACCACCGACGACACCATGCCGGACAACGAGCGCCTGGCTTGGGCCCTGGAGGCCGCCACCGGCGCGGAGAAGGTGACGCTGTGCTTCCACGCGCTGAAAAAGCTGGCCTGGGTGCTGCGTGAGAACGACTTCAACGTGCGCTGCGTGATCGAGACCGAGGGCAGCGCGGTGAACGTGCTGGACATCCTTCCCGCCTCCGACGCCACGCCCGTGGCGGGGCTGGTGGTCGACCTGGGCACCACCTCCGTGGCGGCGCTGCTGGTGAACCTGGAGGACGGCAGCATACTGGCCAAGGCCTCCACCGGCAACGGCCAGATCCGCTACGGCGCGGACGTCATCAACCGCATCATCGAGTCCGGCCGCGAGGGCGGCAGCCAGCGGCTGCAGCAGGCCGTCATCGACGAGTCCATCCGCCCGCTGGTCGAGGAGATGTGCGCCGCCGCGAAGATCGGCATGAAGAACGTCTACCGCATGTGCCTGGCGGGCAACACCACCATGAACCACCTGCTGCTGGGCCTGTTCGCGGAGCCGGTGCGCATGGAGCCCTACATTCCCAGCTTCTTCCACTGCGACGACATCCGCACTTCCTCGCTGCATCTGGGGCTGCATCCCGACGCGAAGCTGATCCTCGCGCCGAACATCGGCAGCTACGTGGGCGGCGACATCACCGCCGGCGCCTTCGCCTCGATGCTGTGGAACAAGGAGGAGCTCTCCCTGTTCATCGACCTGGGCACCAACGGCGAGCTGGTCTTCGGCAACAACGAGTTTTTGATGAGCTGCGCCTGCTCCGCGGGTCCCGCCTTTGAGGGCGGCGACATCTCCTGCGGCATGCGCGCCACCGACGGCGCCATCGACACGCTGGTCATCGATCCCGACACCTGGGAGCCCACCTACACCACCATCGGCAACACGAAGCACCCGGTGGGTATCTGCGGCAGCGGCATCATCGACAGCATCGCCGAGCTGTTCCGCTGCGGCATCATCAACGGCAAGGGCAAGTTCAACCGCGAGCACAAGCGCGTGCGGTTCGACGAGAACGGCATGGGCAGCTACATCATCGCCTTCAAGGAGGTCACCGGCGCGGTGCGGGACGTGTCCATCAACGAGGTGGACATCGACAACTTCATTCGCGCGAAGGGCGCCATCTTCTCCGCCACGATGACGATGCTCAGCTCCATGGGCATGGATCCCAGCGTGCTGGAGCATGTGTACGTGGCCGGCGGCATCGGCAGCGGCATCAACATGAAGAACGCCGTGACCATCGGCATGCTGCCGGACATCGACCTGGACCACTTCAGCTACATCGGCAATTCCTCCCTGTCGGGAGCCTACGCCATGCTGACCTCGACCCAGGCCCGGGAGAAGGTGGACGAGCTGGCTACCACCATGACCTACCTGGAGCTCTCCACCGAGCCCGGTTACATGGATTCCTTCGTGGCCGCCTGCTTCCTGCCCCATACCGATTCCAACCTGTTCCCTAGCGTGCAGGTGTGATTGACAAAGGTTGATACACAAAACAACGCGGTCACCGGCTTAGCCGGCGGCCGCGTTTTGACGTGTTCCATGGTGTTTTTCCTGAAATACATCCTTGAAGATTCCTCGCTCCGCTCAGAATGACGGGTATGCAGCAGCAAGATCCTTCCTTCATCCAGGATGACGGGTTGACACTTCAGCGTCATCCTGAGCGGAGCCGCACAAGCGGCGCAGTCGAAGGATCTTCTCCACTAAACCGAATATACCCTCAATACGCCGCCTCCATGGCCCGCACGGCCTCATACAGCCGGTCGTTCACCGGCACGGCCAGGCCGTGCCTTGCCGCCAGGCGGCGCACGGTGCCGGCAAACAGCTCCACCTCGCTCTTGCGGCGGGCGAGTCCGTCCTGGCGCATGGAGGGCATGCCGTCCGGGGCCAGGGTGTCGATCATGTCCAGGTAGAAGGCCATGTCCGCCTCGGTGACGGGAACGCCCTCCAGCCGGGACAGCGCGATGACCTCCCGCATGGCGGCGATCATCTCCTCCCGAACGGGGCCGGGGCGCTGGACGCTGCCGTAGTCGCCCTCGCGGACCATCACCACCTGGTTCAGGCCCACGTTCAGCATGAACTTGCTCCAGATGCGGCGCTGGATGTCCGGCTCCACCCGGTAGGGCATGCCCGCGGCGTCGAACAGGGCGGTCAGTTCGGTCAGGTCGGGGGAGGTTTTCCCGCCGGGCAGGCCGACGCACAGGTGGCCCTTCTGGGTGTAGCGCAGGCGTCGCGCTTCACGAACGGCGTCCGTGCCCTGGGCCACGCAGTAGATCAGGTGGTCGAAGCCGAAGCGGCGGCCCAATACTTCCTCGCTGCTGATGCCGTTCAGCAGCGACAGCAGCACCGTGTCCGGGCCGATGTAGCCCGCCGCGTCCTCGATGGCCTGATCCAGCCCGGTGCCCTTCACGGCGAAGATCACCAGGTCCATGGGGCGGTCCTTCGCCCCGGCGTCCAAAAGTGTAAAGGACCTGGGCGCGCCGTTGATGAGGATGGGCTCCTGGGCGTAGCGGGCCTTTCGCCCTTCGTCCACGATGAATCCCAGGGATGCCGCCGATTGCAGCATGTCCCCGTAGAGCAGCCCCAGGGCGCCCATGCCGATGATGGCGATGTTCTTCATATCCGTTTCCTCCCGTGTTGTCGATGGGGCCTGCGCTGTCCGTCCGGGTCAGCCCTCCGCGGGCCGCCTGCCGATCAGCCGGACGACGTCCGCCTCCGCCGCGCCGGGGTACAGCCGCCTGACCTGGGCGAGGATCCGGTCCCAGGAAGCCGCGGGCTCCTCGCCGTAGGCGCTGCTCAGCAGCGGATAGCCCCAGATGGACTCCGGGGTCATCAGCACGGACACGGCCATGCCATAATCCTCGCCCCGCTTGTTCTGCCGCCGCCGGAAGCCCCCGATCACCAGGTACAGCTGCATCTGCAGGCCGGTGAGGACACCCGGGTAGTTCTTCTCGCCGCCCTTGCCGAAGCCCGCCAGCTTCTTGAGATCGGTGGAGAGGATTTCCGCGCCGGTGAACCGGGGCTCGTCGTCGGACTCCGGGTCCACGAAGCGCTCCATGATGGCCAACTCCCTGCGGCTCGCCGCGCCGCTCTGCCACCTGCCGTCGAAGTCCCATCCGTCCCGGCGGGCGTTGGCGAACACGGGGAGCCACTCCCGGCTGATGAAGCCGGCGCGGCCGTCGAAGAACTTGCCGTAGGCCACCTCGTGCCCCGCGGCAATGACCTCCCGCCACTCCCAGGGGTCCTCGGCCCGGTCGCCGGTCCACCAGAACTCCGCGGCGACGTGCTCCTCGGCGGAGAAGCTCTCCACGGCGTTGGCGAAGAAGGGCAGAAAGCCGATCTCGTTGACCCAGGCAACCAGCTCGGCGGCGCTGCGTATGCGCAGCGGGTCGTTCAGGGGAAGGCCCTTCATGATCCAGGCGTCGGCCATCGTATCACATCCTTGCGGTTCCAAGTTGGCAATTTGAGTACAGTTTAACACAGGCGGCGGCGCATTGCAACCCCGGCCCGGGCGTGTTATAATACGGATAATCCAGGAATTGAGGACAGGGGGTGTGGACGATGATATTTACCATTGAAAAGGAACGGCTGGCGGTCCGGCGGGGGACGGAGCTTTTGTGGATCGAGGCCTGGGGAAAGGACAGCCTGCGGGTGCGCGCGACGCGGCGCGCCGGGATGACGGGGCGGGACTGGGCGCTGATGGAGCCCGTGGAGCCCTGCGCCCCGGTGATCGAGGTGCGCGAGATCGACGCCACCGAGCCGTGGTACCGGGATCGCCTGGAGCGCCACAGGACCGCGCAGGTCGCCCGCATCGCAAACGGCAGTATCGCCGCCGAGGTGGACGAGGAGGGCTGGATCACCTTCAGGAACGCCCGGGGCGACGTGCTGACCCGGGAGTATTGGCGTCAGCGCAACCGCATCGACCGCTACTGCGCGCCGCTGCGGGTGGACGGGCGCGAATTGAGGCCCATCCAGGGCACAGACGACTACGCGCTGACCGCCCGCTTCGAGGCCTTCGACGACGAGCGCATCTTCGGCATGGGACAGTATCAGGTGGCCCATCTCGACAAGAAGGGCGCGGTGCTGGAGCTGGCCCACCGCAATTCCCAGGCCTCCGTGCCGTTTTACGTGTCCAGCCGAGGCTATGGCTTCCTGTGGAACAACCCCGCCGTGGGCCGGTGCAGCTTCGGCACCAACCTGACGGAGTGGACGGGGGAATCCTGCAAGGAGCTGGACTACTGGATCACCGCAGGGGAGACGCCCGCGGCCATCGAGGCCCGGTATTCCTCCGTCACCGGCCGCGTGCCGATGATGCCTGAGTACGGCATGGGCTATTGGCAGTGCAAGCTGCGCTACCGCACCCAGGACGAGGTGCTGGCCGTGGCCCGGGAGCACGTGCGCCGGGGCTATCCGCTGGACGTGATCGTGGTGGACTTCTTCCACTGGACCCTGGAGGGCGACTTCCGGTTCGATCCGCGCTGCTTCCCGGATCCCTCCGCCATGGTGAGGGAGCTGAAGGACATGGGCGTGGAGACCGTGGTGTCCGTCTGGCCCACCGTCGACCGGCGCTCGGAGAATTTTGCCGCCATGGCCGAGAGGGGCCTGCTGGTGCGCAACGACCGGGGCATGGGCAACCACATGTCCTGGATAGGCGACACCACCTTTTTCGACGCCACGAACCCCGAGGCCCGGGAATTCGTCTGGGAGACCTGCAAGCGCAACTACTACGATGCCCACGGCGTGCGGGTGTTCTGGCTGGACGAGGCCGAGCCCGAATACGGTCCCTATGAGTTCGACCTGTACCGCTACCACGACGGCCCGGCGCTGCAGGTGAGCAACGAGTATCCGAAGTGCTACGCCCAGGGCTTCTACGAGGGCCTGAGGGCGGCGGGGGAGACGGACGTGATGAGCCTGGTGCGCTGCGCCTGGGCGGGCAGCCAGCGCTATGGCGTGCTGACCTGGTCCGGCGACATCTCCTCCACCTGGCGGGCCTTCCGCGAGCAGCTGCAGGCGGGGCTCTCCATGGGCATGGCGGGCATCCCCTGGTGGACCAGCGACATCGGCGGCTTCCTGGGCGGCATGCCGGAGGACCCGGATTTCCGGGAGCTGCTGGTGCGGTGGTTCCAGTGGGCCTGCTTCTGCCCGGTGTTCCGCATGCACGGCGAGCGCCAGCCCTGGTACGACCACGACGCGGAGCACCCTGAGTACGTGGATAACGTGATGCAAATCACCAGCGGCCAGCCCAACGAGCTGTGGAGCTTTGGCGAGGACATCGAAGCGATCCTGGCGAAGTACCTGTTCCTCCGGGAGCGCCTGCGGCCCTACATCCGCAATGTGATGCGGGAGGCCCATGAGACCGGCGCGCCGGTGATGCGCCCGCTGTTCTTCGTCTTCCCGGAGGACATCGACGCCTGGAACGTGGAGGACGCCTACCTGTTCGGGCCCGACGTGCTGGTCGCGCCGGTGATGACACCCGGCGCACAGGAGCGGGAGGTGTACCTGCCCGCCGGCGCGGAGTGGATCGAGGCGGCCACCGGCAGGTGGTACGCGGGCGGCCAAAAGGTGCTCGCCCAGGCGCCCCTTGCGGTCATCCCGCTGTTCACGCGGGACCCGGCGCTGGCCGAGGTATTGAAAATCAATTGACGCGAGATGTGGCTCATAGCGATTCCCTTCCCGGGGCAAAATACCCCTGGAAGGGATTTTTGTTATATAATCCAAACTTAACGATGGAATTGCCGCGATAGGTATTGACAGACGCAAATCAATTTGGTACAATTGATTTGCGAACTAAATAAAGGAGGTTCACACCATGAGCATCTATGATTACACCGTCCGTGCCCGCAAGGGCGCCACGCTGAACATGGCCGACATGAAGGGCAAGGTGCTGCTGATCGTCAACACCGCCACCGGCTGCGGCTTCACCCCCCAGTACGAGGCCATCGAGCAGCTGTACGAGAAGTATCACGACCAGGGCTTCGAGGTGCTGGATTTCCCCTGCAACCAGTTCGGCCACCAGGCTCCCGGCGACGCGGGCGAGATCCACGAGTTCTGCACCGCCAAGTATCAAACCCAGTTCGACCAGCTGGCCAAGATCGAGGTCAACGGCGAGAACGAGGAGCCGCTGTACACTTTCTTGAAGCAGGCCCAGCCCGACGAGAAAATCGAGGGCATGAAGAACAAGGCCGCCATGGCCATGATTGCCAAAATCAGCAACACCTGCAAGAAGCCCAACGACATCAAGTGGAACTTCACCAAGTTCCTGGTGGACCGCGAGGGCAACGTGGTCAAGCGCTTCCCGCCGACCAGCGACCCGGCCTCCTTCGACGCCGATATCGCCGCGCTGATCTGAAATGGTTGACAAGTACGAACCCCTGCGCCTGCGCAACCAGCTGTGCTTTCCACTGTACCTGTGCTCCAAGGAGATCACCCGGCGGTACCAGCCCATGCTGGAAAAGCTGAACCTGACCTACACACAATACATCGTGATGATGTACCTGTGGGAGATGGGCAGCGGCAGCGCGAAGGACCTGAGCGCGGCGCTGCTGCTGGATCCCAGCACGCTGACCCCGGTGTTGAAGAAGCTGGAGCAGAAGGGCTATGTGGACCGCGCCCGGGACCCCGGGGACGAGCGCAGCCTGGTGATCCGGCTCACGGGGGCGGGGGAAGCTCTGCGCGACGACGCGCTGTGCGTGCCCGCCATGATGGCCAACTGCCTGAGCCTTACCGACGACGAAGCCCGGACGCTGGGCGGCCTGATCGGCAAGGTGCTGATGAATATTGAAAGGGAGATGTGAACATGTCTGTTATCGAAGTGACCAAGGCCAATTTTGAATCCGAAGTTTTGAAGTCCGAAGTGCCCGTGCTGGCCGATTTCAACGCTGGCTGGTGCGGCCCCTGCCGCGCAATGAAGCCCATGCTGGACGAGCTGGCGGAGGGCAACACCGCCTACAAGATCGTGTCCATCGACATCGACGCCGAAGACGAGCTGGCGGAGGACTATGACGTCACCTCCATTCCCTGCCTGGTGGTGTTCAAGGGCGGCGAGGAGGTCAACCGCAGCGTGGGCCTGATCGCCAAGGACGCCATCGCCGAACTGGTGGAGGGCTGATGGGCCATGTATGACATCATCGTCATCGGGGCGGGTCCCGCTGGCATGACGGCGGCTATCTACGCGCGCCGCGCCGCCAAGACGGTGCTGGTGCTGGAAGCACTGAGCTATGGCGGCCAGATCCTCAACACCCCCGACATCGAAAACTATCCCGTGGAGGCCCACATCTCCGGCTTCGACTTCTCCACGAAGGTCTACGAGCAGGCCAAGGGCCTGGGCGCGGAGTTCGTGTTCGAGAAGGCCGTGGAGATCAAGGATGAGGGCGGCGTCAAGACCGTCGTCACCCCGAAGAACAGCTACCAGGCCAAGGCCGTCATCCTGGCCACCGGCTCCGAGAACCGCAAGCTGGGCCTGGAGGACGAGCAGCGCCTGACCGGCAAGGGCGTCTCTTACTGCGCCACCTGTGACGGCAACTTCTACCGCAACAAGGTGGTGGCCGTGGTGGGCGGCGGCAATACCGCCCTGGAGGACGCGCTGTACCTGGCTGATCTGGCGAAGCAGGTGTACCTGATCCATCGCCGGGACAGCTTCCGCGGCGACGACACCAACGCCGCGCGGCTCAAGGCCCGGGAGAACGTGGAGATCATCTACAACGCCAACGTGACGAAGCTGATCGCCGAGAAGCGGCTCAAGGCCATCGAGGTGACCGACAAGCTGGACGGCAGCGTGCGCACCATCGAGCTGAACGGATTGTTCGTGGCCGTGGGCCGCGTGCCGGAGAACCAGAACTTCGCAAACCTGGTGCAGCTGGACGACGCGGGCTACGCGGTGGCGGGCGAGGACTGCCACACCGCCACGCCGGGCATCTTCGTCGCGGGCGACAACCGGGCCAAGGCCCTTTGCCAGCTGGTGACCGCCACCGCCGACGGCGCCATGGCCGCCACCGAGGCCGTGAAGTTCGTCAACAGCCTGTGATTATCTTGGGAACAGGGCAAAACAGGAGCCCATCGGCAGTATATCGGCCGATGGGCTCCTTGCATACGGAGAACTGTGAGAGCCCGGCACCTGTGGCCGGACAGGGGAATGGAGAAAACCATGGAGAAGATCGCGCTGTACCACACCGGCTTTACCCAGATCCGGAAGCCGGATATTCACATCGGCAGGCCTAACGCCGACTTTGGCCAGGGCTTCTACCTGTCGCCGGACCGGGAATTCTCCCGCCGCTGGGCGAAGCTGCGCCGGGGACAGGACACCTGGCTGAACGTCTACGAGCTCAGCCTCGACGGACTGAACGTCAAGCAGCTGTCCCGGGACGCGGCGTGGTACGAACTCATCTACCGCAACCGCAGCGGCCTCGCCGGGAATGTCGAAGCCTGGGACGTCATCATCGGGCCCATCGCCAACGACACGATCTACGACACCTGGGGGATCAGCACCAGCGGCCTTCTGAGCCGCGAGCAGTCCCTGGCGCTGCTGATGATCGGGCCGGAATATGTGCAGGCGGTGATCCGGACCGAGCGGGCCGCCTCCCGGCTGCGCTTTGTGTCCGCCCGGGTGCTGCCCGAGGCGGAGATCCTCCAATGCCGGGAGCTCGTCAGGCGAGAGGAGGCGGAATTCCAGCGGCAGTTTGCCGCCGCCATTGAGCGGATGCTCTGAGGGGGAAAACCGCGCGTCACGCCCGGTTGAACTTCTCCTTGGGCTGCCGGCACCGCGGGCACTTCCAGTCCTCGGGCAGCGCCTCGAAGGCCACGCCGTCGTGCTCGGCGGGGTCGTATACATAGCCGCAGATGGAACAGACGTACTTGCCCGTGGCCTGGGCGCCGGCGATCTCCGTGGGCGGGATGGTCACCGGGGGGTTCTCCAGGTCGACGATAGCTGTGTTTTCCAGGTTCTCCACGCCCAGCGGGGTGTGGGTGGACAGGTACACGGTGGGGTGGCCGGCGATGAAGTCCCGCACGCGGTTCAGCGTGTCCCGGGCCGCCGCCGCGTCCTCGAACACCACGGACAGCTTGTTGGCGTACAGCGCCTCGTCGGTGTAGGTCACGTCGCCGTGGATCATGTAGAACAGGTCGCCGTCCTCGACGATCACGATGCTGTTGCCGGTGGTGTGGCCCTTGGCGGGCAGGAAGTAGACGCCCTCCGCCACCTTTTCACAGGCGTCGAAGTTGTAGTAGGGACCGTCCTTGTATTCGACGGCCTTCACGTTGGAAAGCCCCGCCAGCTCCTGGGCCGCGGCCTCCTCCGGGGAGGCGTAGATCACGGCGTCCGGGAAGGCCGCCAGCAGGCCGGAGTGGTCGGCGTGCTTGTGGGTCAACAGGATCTTGGAGACGCTCTCCGGGCCATAGCCCAGCTCCCGCAGGGCGGGCAGGTAGTCCTGGATGCGCGCGCCCATGTGGATGACCGTCTTGTCGTCCGGCACCGCGTCCGGCACGCCGTCGGGCATGCCCGTGTCCACCAGTATGACCTCGCTGCCGGTGTCTATCACGTAGTTCTGCAGGCTGGAGCGATAGCGCACGGTGGGGTCGAGTCCCTCCATGCCCTCTCCGCCGAAGGCGAAGGGCTGGAGCATGAACCCCTTTTCGTACAGCTTGACTGCCTTGATGATCATGTTCATACCTCCTTGTTCGCGGCGCGCAGCGCCAAATCGTCGCCTTTACAACCGGGCGTTTATTTGATAGAATTGTAAGCGAAAGCGGGCCGTTTGTCAATGGCTCGGCGCATGCCGGGCAGGCATTGCGCGGCTTATTCATCGGATGGGAAACGGAGGCGGGAGAGATGAGCGCCTTGTTTGAAGGCAAGACCGCAGTGGTCACAGGCGGCGCCCATGGCATCGGCCTGGCGATCGCCCAGGGCTTTCGCGCCCGAGGCGCGCGGGTGCATGTGATCGACGCCGCGCCGGGCGACTGGTTCGTCGGGGATATCGGCGACCCGGCGGTGCTGGAGCGCTTCGCCGCGGAGATCACGGCCGACGGCGGCGGGGTGGACTATCTGATCAACAACGCGCCGCCGCTGATGAAGGGCATCGACGATTGCGGTTTCGATGACTTCATGCGCGCGCTGGCCGTGGGCACCGCCGCGCCCTTCTACCTGACCAAGCTGCTGCTGCCGGCCTTCCAGCCCGGGGCGGCGGTGGTCAACATTGCCTCCTCCCGGGACCGCATGAGCCAGCCCCAGACGGAGAGCTACGCGGCGGCCAAGGGCGGCATCGCCGCGCTGACCCACGCTCTGGCCGTGAGCCTCGCGGGCCGGGTGCGGGTGAACAGCATTTCCCCGGGCTGGATCGACACCACCGGCTCGACCATCGAAGGACCCGATGCCGCCCAGCAACCCGTGGGCCGCGTGGGGAGGCCGGCGGACATCGCGGAGCTGGCCCTGTTCCTGTGCTCGGACGCGGCGGGGTTCATCACCGGCGAGAACATCTGCGTGGACGGCGGCATGACGCGGCTGATGATCTACCACGGCGAGCACGGCTGGACCTATGAAAGCAAATGACGGCGAGGGGGATAATGGCTTGAACATCACGGTGTATCTGGGCGCAAACCCGGGCAACGACCCGGCCCTGCGAAGCGCCGTGCGGGAGCTGGGGGAGTGGATCGGCAGAAGCGGACACGGGCTGGTCTACGGCGGCTCAAAGTCGGGCCTGATGGGCGAGCTGGCGGAGAGCGTCCTGCTGGCCGGCGGCGAGGTGACGGGCGTGGAGCCCCGGTTCTTCATCGAGGCGGGCTTTGAGTACGACGCCATCACGCGGCTGATCGTCACCGAGGACATGCCCCAGCGCAAGGCGAAGATGATCGAGCTGGGCGACGCATTCATCGCCTTTCCCGGCGGGACGGGCACCCTGGAGGAGATCGCCGAGGTGATGTCGATGGTGTCCCTCGGGCACCTGGACGCGCCCTGCATACTCTACGACCTGAACGGCTATTACGAGGGGCTGCGCCTCCTGCTCTCCCACATGATCGAAATGGGCCTGTCCACGCCTCAGCGCCAGGCGGGCATTCGCTTCGCGGGCAGCCTGGAGGAGATCGCGGAGATACTGGAAGGGCGAACATAGAGGAAATACATAATTCTGCAAAGGGCGAAAAACCCGTGTCCGAGACGGCTGAATGCTTCGGATGCGGGTTTTTTCAAGCTCTTCATGAAAACAGAGGGATTGAATCCCCCCTCTCCGCCCTTTGGGCACCTCTCCCCTTCACAGGAGGCGAGGCAGGAGAGTGTGGTGTTCAGCGCTTGGCTCGCCCCCCAACGGGGGGAGAGCTGGCACGGCGTAGCCGTGTCTGAGAGGGGGATCCCTCAAGAATACGCGAGGAGCCTTTCTTCATGCCCTTTCGCTCCCGGAAGGAGACGGGGCTTTTCCCATCCCGCGGGCCTCACCGCGCCGGGAAGGCGTACACGGCGATGGTCTCCCGGGGATTGTTGCCGATGAACAGGTCCCGGCAGTCGATGTTCGCCACGAGCCGCAGCTCCGGCATGGCCTCGAGGCAGGCGATGTATTCCTCCGAGGGATAGTAGCAGAACAGCGTCAACGCCTCCGGCGCGCGGTACCAGCGCTCCCGCAGCCGGCGCAGCACGCCCTCGAATACCTTTTCGGAGAAGGGGTTGAAGAAGAAAAAGGCGTTCTCGGAGGCGGGCTCGTACTGCTCCGCCAGACAGCAGGTGAGCGTGACCCGGTCCCCGGCGCGGGCGGTGCGGCGGTTCTCCCGGGCAATGTCGATCAGCTTCCGGGAGTGGTCGATGCCCGTCACGCCGCAGCCCACGGCTTCGGCCATGAAGAAGGCCACCCGGCCCTTGCCGCAGCCATAGTCCAGCAGCCGGTCTCTCCGGCGGATCAGCCCGCTGTCCGCCAGCCGTTCCAGCACCGAATAGGGCGTGGGTTCGTAGGGGGAGTAGTTGGCGTTCGCCTCGTCCTCCCGCCCGGTGGTGCGAATCCTCAGGCGCTTGTCCCATTCGCGATCGTTCATCGGCCTCGCCGCCCTTCTGCCTGCGTGGGAATCCCCGCGCATTCGCGGGAAGTGATGCCCGGGACCATTATACACCGGCGGGGCGGGGGATGGCTACAGTTTTTTGGACGCGATTCCCGCGGGCAGGCTCCGGGGGGCTTTTCCTGAGAGGAAAATGGGTTTATAATGGGAACAGGACGATTCCCGCGAGCGATTGCGGGGACAGAGGGAGGCGTCAGTATGTCAGGCAACGAACAGGAACGGCGGCTGGACGCGCTGCTGGAGCGCTTCAAGGAGGATTCCGGGGAGTACCGGGATCTCGAGGTGCCCGATCGACCGGAGGCGAAGCGGCGGGCCCTGCGCTCCCTGATGAATATCCGCATGCCCCTGCCCATGGACGGCGCGACGCTGCGGCTCCAGGACGAATACCTCAGTGCGCGCGCCCGGGAAAAGGGCGCCGTGGGGGTGGAGGACATCCCCACCGTGGCCGAGCGGTATTCCGGTGACGTGCCCTTTGCCGGGAAGCTCTCGCTTTGGCAGGGCGACATCACCCGCCTGGCGGTGGACGCCATCGTCAACGCGGCCAACAGCCGGATGCTGGGGTGCTTCGTGCCCATGCACACCTGTATCGACAACTGCATCCACACCTTCGCGGGGGTACAGCTGCGGGCGGAGTGCTGGCGGCGCATGGAGGCGCTGCGGGGGCGCTTCGGCGCGGATTACGAGCAGCCCACGGCCGTGCCGATGCTGACGGACGCCTACAACCTGCCGGCGAAGAAGGTGATCCACGTGGTGGGCCCCATCGTGGAGGGGCCGCTGACCGGGGCGCACGAGCGGCAGCTGGCGGACTGCTACCGCAACACGCTGGACCTGTGCGCTGAAAGCGGCCTGCGCACCGTGGCCTTCTGCTGCATCTCCACCGGCGTGTTCCGCTTTCCCGCCCCGCGCGCGGCGCAGATCGCCGTGGCTGCGACGCAGGACTGGCTGGCAGGGCATCCGGGGCAGATGGACCGCGTGGTGTTCAACGTGTTCAAGGACGCGGATAAGGCCCTCTATGAGGCGCTGTTCAGCGGGTCGGTGCGGCAGAAGTGAGTTTTAATAAACTGACGCTTGTATTGTGACACAAAAGATGGTATACTGAATTGACAATCGAATATTCGGGTATTCACAGGTGCCCGCTTGTCTGCCTGCGCCGGCGGACATGAAGCGCTCATCCACTGAGCGGCCTCATGCCGAAGGCGAGGACGGACAAGAGGGAGAATAGGGAACGGAGTGCGAATCTCCGACAGGACCGCTGCTGTGAAGTGGAGTCCCTGATCGATGCCATTGGCCGCAAGGCCGAGAAGGGTTTGGGGACGATGAAGCTGAGTCAGAAGACCTGCCTGTGAAAACGACGATCAGATTCTTCGGACTAAGGAATGATGCGTCCCTTTTTTGCATGGCAGGCAGCGGCATTTGCGCCGCGGTCTGAGAGGCTGTTTCTGGATATGGAAAGATGCTTGTTCGGCATATGATCCTCTATTTCAGGAACATGCTCTTATGTGTTGCCGACAGGGTGCGTCCGAATTGGAACGGAGCGCGCCCTGTTTTTTTGCCTTCCGCTGATTCAGTGGACCGGCGCGAAGCGGGGACACAAGGCTCGCCGGAGGCTTTCAACTTCGGCGAAGGACAGAAATTGAGGAGATTGGATATGAAGCAGGCAATAGTGGTCGTCAGCTTTGGCACGACGCATAAGGACGCCGAACAGAGCGCCATCGCGCCTGTGGAGCGCGCCATTGGGCGGGCCTTCCCGGACTGGGAGGTCTGCCGCGCCTGGACGTCGCGGATCATTGCCAGGAGACTGGCGGAACGGGGCGAGCCGGTGGAGAACGAGGCGGAGGCGCTGGAGCGGCTCACGCGGGAGGGCTGCGGGCGCGTGGTCCTTGCGGCGACGCATATCATCCCCGGCCGTGAATACGGCCTGGTGAAGGCCGCGGCCGGAGCCTGGCCGGTATCCGCGCCGCTGCTGGAGACGGAAGAGGATCTGCGGTGGATGGCGGCGCTGCTGGACGGGATTGCCGCGGAGGAGGGGCGCACGCTGCTGGTGATGGGCCACGGCACCGAACACGCGGCGGACGAGACCTACGCCCGGCTGCGGAAGCTGCTGCCCGAGCGCGTCAAGCTGGCCTGCGTCGAGGGCAGCCACGACCTGGAAGGGCTCCTGCCCGAGCTGGACGCGCTTCCAGAGAAAAAGCTGACCCTGATGCCGCTGATGCTGGTGGCGGGCGACCACGCGAAGAACGACCTGGCGGGCGAGGGACCGGATTCGTGGAAGGGCCGCCTTGAAGCGCGCGGCTTTGACATCGCCGCGCGCCTGCAGGGACTCGGCGCGCTGGAGGCGGTCCAGGAGCGCTTTGTGCAAAAGGTGAGGAGCGCCGTCGAATGAAAAAGTATATCGTGGGCCGCGCGCTGTTCGTCATCCCCATCATGCTGGTGCTGTCCTTCTTCACCTTCGCGCTGACCTACCTGTCGCCCTCCGATCCCATTGCGCTGCGCTACGAGCGCATGGGCGCGGTGCCGGACCAGGAGCTGCTGGAGGCGGAGCGGGAGGCGGCGGGGCTGAACGATCCGTTTCTCGTCCAGTATTGGAACTGGCTGAGGAACGTGCTGAGGGGCGACTTGGGCAAGTCCTATTTCTACGGCACCTCCGTGTGGTCGGAGATGACCCGGCGCATTCCCAACACGCTGACGCTGACCGGCGCGACGCTGCTGCTGACGGTGCTGTTCGCCACGCCGCTGGGCATACTGTCGGCAGTGAAGCAGGGCACCTGGGTGGACGGGCTGATCCGCTTCGTCTCCTTTTTCGGCGTCTCCATGCCCTCGTTCTGGGTGGGGACTCTGTTGATGTACGCCTTTGGCGTGAAGCTGAAGCTGCTGCCGATCCTGGGCAGCGGCGATCTCCAGCACCTGGTGCTGCCCGCGGTGACGCTGGCCTTCTGGATGGTGTCGCTGTACGTGCGCCGGGTCCGGGGCAGCATGCTGGAGGAGATGAACAAGGACTACCTGACCGGGGCGCTGGCCCAGGGCATGAGCCGCCGGCGGGTGATACTCAAGCAGATCCTGCCCAATTCGCTCTTGTCGGTGATCACCATGTTCGCCATGTCCATCGGCAGCCTGCTGGGCGGCGCGACCATCGTGGAGACCATCTTCGAGTGGAAGGGCGTGGGCAAGATGGCCGTGGAGGCCATCTCCGTGCGGGACTATCCCATCATACAGGGCTACGTGCTGTGGATGGCCATCATCTATGTGACGGTAAACCTGGTGGTGGACCTGTCCTATCACTACCTCGACCCGAGGATCAGACTGGGGGGCCGCCGATGAACAGCTATGTGAAAAAGGCGCTGCGCAGCCCGTCGTTCATGGTCCTGCTGGGACTGGCGATCATCCTGATCCTGATTCCCGTGTTCGCACCGCAGCTGGCGCCCCACGACCCGCTGGAGACCAACTACGCCGCTTCGATGGTGGAGCACTCCGCGGAATACCCCATGGGCACGGACCAGATCGGCAGGTGCATACTGTCCCGGCTGATCTGGGGCGGGCGGACCTCGCTCCTGATCGTGTTCTGGGTGGTGGCCATCGTGGCGGCGGTGGGCATACTGCTGGGCGTGGTGGCCGGCTTTGCCGGCGGCTGGGTGGATATGCTCATCACCCGCGTCAACGACATCGTGGTGGCCATCCCGTCCACGGTGTTCGTCATCGCGCTGGTCAGCGTGCTGGGACCCAGCCTGCGCAACACGGTGCTGGCCATGTCCCTGGTGGGCTGGACGGAATACTGCCGGGTCTCCCGGGCGCTGGTGCTCTCCGTGCGGGAGAACAACTACGTGGACATGGCCCGCATGGGCGGCCTTTCCGAGGCGCAGGTCATCCGCCGGGTGATCCTGCCCAATGTGTTTCCGTATCTTCTGGTAAACATCACCCAGGACATCGGCGCGAACCTGCTCACCCTCAGCGGCCTGTCGCTGCTGGGCCTGTCCTCCCAGCCGCCCACGCCGGAATGGGGCTTCATGCTGTCGGAGGGGCGCAAGTTCATCACCGCCGCGCCCTGGCTGATCATCTGGCCCGGCAGCGTGATCGTGCTGCACGTGGTGATCTTCAATCTTTTAGGCGACAGCCTTAGAGATATATTGGACCCCCGCTGGGAAAAGAAAGAGAGAAAATGGAGGAAGATGAGAAAATGGCAAACAAACGCATGATTTCCCGCATCCTGGCCCTGACCCTGTGCCTGGCACTCGCCCTGATGGGCGGCGCCTTCGCCGAAGGCAAGCACCTGAACGCCGCGTTGTACTGGTTCGGCGGCAGCCTGGACGCCGCCGCGGACTGGGATGGCTGGACCACCTGCCGCGCGGGCATCACCGAGACCCTGGTCACCGTGAACGAGAAATATGAGATCGTACCCCTGCTGGCGGACAGCTGGGAGCAGACCGACGACACCACCTGGGTGATGCACATCCGCGAGGGCGTCACCTTCCACAACGGCAAGCCCGTGGACGGCGAGGCCGTGAAGAAGAGCTTCGAGCGAGCCATGACCATGCAGGACCGCGCGGTATCCGCCGCGAAGATCGCCTCCATCGAGGCCGACGGCCAGAATGTGACCATCACCACCACCGAGCCCTTCGGCGCGTTCCTGGCCAACATCTCCGAGCCCATGTACTCCATCATCGACGTGGACGCCGGCACCGACTTCGCCAGCGCGCCCGTTGCCACCGGCCCCTTCATGGTCACCGGCTTTGAGGTGAACACCCAGATCGACCTGGCCCGCTACGAGGGCTACTGGGGCGGCGCCTCCGACATCGATACCATGACCATCCTGATGATCGACGACGACAGCACCCGCGGCATGGCCCTGCAGGGCGGCCAGGTGGACATCGTGCAGCGCATCGCCTGGACGGACATTCCTGCCTTTGAGGCTGACAGCAACATGCAGGTGTTCGACACCCAGGGCGCCCGCACCCGCATCCTGTCCTTCAACTACGAAAATCCCTTCCTGGCGGACGTGAATGTGCGCAAGGCCATTGCCGCCGGCATCAACTACGAGGCGCTGGTGGGCGTCCTGGGCAGCGGCGTGAGCGTCGCGGGCGCGCCCTATCCGGCCTCCTCTCCCTACGGCTACGACACCCTGGACCGCCAGACCTACGACGCCGAGGCGGCTGCGAAGTACCTGGCCGACGCGGGCTTTGAGGACGTGGACGGCAACGGCTACGTAGAGAAGGACGGCCAGGAGCTGACCCTGACCATCACCTACTCCAACGGCTCCTTCACCACCATGCTGGAGGCTGTGCAGGACATGCTCAAGCAGGTGGGCATCCACATCGAGCTGCAGATCGTGGACAGCACCAGCGAGCTGGGCGAGAGCGGCAGCTATGACATGCTGTGCGGCAACACCCAGGTGCTCTCCACCGGCGATCCCCAGTGGTATCTGGACTCCTTCTTCAAGACCGACTCCTCCAACAACGTGACCCATTACTCCAACCCGGCGCTGGACGAGGTCATCGCCAAGCTGGCCCAGACCTTCGATATCGCGGGCCGCGAGGAGCTGACCATCGAGGCGGAGAAGATCATGCTGGAGGACTGCGCCGCCATCTGGCTGGTGGGTGAGAACAACTTCGTCGTCGCCAACAGCAAGGTGAGCAACATCACGCCCTATCCCATCGACTACTACTTCGTGGATAATCATCTGAGTATTGACTGAGTGTAGACTTGGGAAGCTGACGGGCTGAGCCCGAGAGTTAAGAGTTTAGAGTGAAGAGTTAAGATAAAGAATGCCGAAGAACGAAGCTATGTTGCTTGTCAAACAACTCAGGCATCTTCGCGGAAACGACTGCCTTGTTTCGCAGCTGATTCGTGCGCGGCTGACTCTATCTAAACTCTCAACTCTTCACTCTTAACTCTCAGAAAAACGACAAACCGGGGGAAGACATTGGACATTCTTTCGATTGACAACTATTCCGTGTCCTACGACGGACAGCATAGCGCCGTGGACGGCGTCTGCCTGGACGTGCGGCAGGGGGAGATCGTCTCCATCGTGGGGGAGAGCGGCAGCGGAAAGTCCACGCTGCTCCACGGCATGCTGGGGCTGCTGCCGAAGGGGGCGGCCACCCGGGGAAGGCTCGCGCTGTTCGGGCGGGAGATCTCCACGATGCCCGCCGGGGAGCGCCGGGCGCTCTGCGGCAGCCGGGTCTCGATGATCTTCCAGGACACGGGCCGCTACATGAACCCCATCGCCCGCATCGGGGCGCAGTACGACGAGTTCCTGCGCATCCATGGCATGCGCGACGGCGCGGCCCGGCGCAGCCTGCAGCGGGAGATGCTGCTGAAGCTGCACCTGACCGATCCGGATCGGGTGCTGCGGGCCTATCCCTTCGAGCTGTCCGGCGGCATGCGGCAGCGGGTGGGCATCGCCATGGCCATGTCCCTGAAGCCCGAGCTGCTGCTGGCGGACGAGCCCACCAGCGCGCTGGACGTGACTGTGCAGGCCCAGGTGATCCGGCAGATGCTGGAGCTGCGGGAGTCCACCGGCACCGCCATCGTGCTGGTGACCCACAACATCGGGGTGGCGGCCTATCTGTCCGACCGCATCGGCGTGATGCAGCGCGGCAGGCTGGTGGAGCTGGGCGACAGCCAGGCTGTGATCGAACGGCCTGAACACCCCTACACCCGGGGCCTGTTGGACGCGGTGGTGGAAATCGACGATGAAAGGCTGATCGCAAACCATGGATGACGCGCTGCTGGAATTGAGGGGCCTTTCCAAGACCTTTGACATGGGCAAGGGCGAGCACCTGCGGGCGGTGCGGGACGTGAGCCTGACGGTGCGGCGGGGCGAGAGCCTCGGCATCGTGGGGGAGAGTGGCTGCGGCAAGAGCACCATCGCCCGGATGGTGGCCCAGCTGACGGAGGTCAGCGGAGGCAGGATCCTGTTCGACGGGCGGGATGTGACCCATCTGCCCAGGGGCAGGCGGCGCGAGCTGTGGCGTCGGGTGCAGATGGTGTTCCAGGATCCCTATTCCGTGTTCAGCCCCCGAATGACGGTGGGGGATTTCCTCACCGAGGGCCTCGTGCACTTCGGCATCGCCGGCCGCGCGGCGGCCCGGGAAAGGCTGCCCGAGCTGCTGGCGCGGGTGGAGCTGCCCCCGGAGCTGGCGGAGCGCCTGCCGCACCAGCTGTCCGGCGGCCAGCAGCAGCGGGTGGTGATCGCCCGGGCGCTGTCCATCCAGCCGGACCTGCTGATCCTGGACGAGGCCACCAGCGCCCTGGACGTGTCCGTACAGCGGCAGATCCTGAAGCTGCTCATGCGGCTGAAGGAGGAGCTGGGGCTGACGATGCTGTTCATCGGCCACGACCTGGCCGTGGTGCGCAGCGTCACCGACCGCATCGCGGTGATGTACGCCGGGAGCCTGGTGGAGCAGCTGCCCAGCGACCGGCTGGTGGAGACGGCCGCGCACCCCTATACGCGGCGGCTGCTGGACTCGGTGTTTTCCACCGGCGACCGGGGCCGCAAGCAGATCGCCATAGAGGACCTGTCCCTGATCGAAAAGGGGCGCAAGCTGCCGGGCTGTCCCTACCAGCCCCGCTGCGCCGTCGCCACCGGGATCTGCGCGGGCGCCTGCCCGTCGCTGACGACCGTCGGGGAAGACCACAGCATTGCCTGCTTTGTCAGGCAGCAGGAGGAATTGCAATGAATGAAAAGCGCGTGAGGACCGTGGATGAGATCGTCTTTGAACAGGCCGACCCGCCGGTGGCGCTGGCGAAGGGCAGCGTCTACACCGTGGAGGCAGTGCTGGAGAACGGCGTCGTGCTGCGCACGGAGCAGGGCGAGCGCTTCATGATCGACTTGAACACTTTCGAGCTCGGCTTCGAGGCGGCGCTGTAGCGAAAAACTGTATAATGCACGGGGCGGGGTCGGCGCGTTTGCGCCGGCCCCGCCGCTTTTATGCCCCAAATCGACTCAAGCCAAACTTGGCAACCCCAGACAATAAAAGACAAGGGCAGACGATGCCTTTTTTGTAACCTTGCGCTATACTGTCCTTAACAAAGACGACAGAGGGAGGCGACGACCATGGCGCGTCCGACCGGGCCGCAGGCGCGGCGCAGGTGGAGCTGGAAGAACTTCTGGCTGATGACGATGACCCTTCCCGGGGCGATCTGGCTGCTGCTCATCCGCTACCTGCCCATGCTGGGCGTGATCATCTCCTTCAAGGATTACAAGGCCCAGAAGCCGAACACGTTCTGGAACAACCTGCTTCGGTCGAAGTGGGTGGGCCTGAAGAACTTCCAGTTTCTCAACAGCCCCTCCACGGGCACGATGATCCGCAACACGCTGCTCTACAACGCGGTGTGGATCGTGCTGGTGCTGATCATCGCGGTGCTGTTCGCGGTGATGATGAGCGAGTTGAAGAACCGCTTCATGGCGAAGGCCTACCAGACGATGATGTTTTTTCCCTACTTCCTCAGCTGGGTGGTGGCGAGCTACTTCGTGCTGGCCTTCCTGGATCCCACCAGCGGCATGATCCCCTCCATCCAGAAGAGCCTGGGCCTGAAAGCGACCCAGTTCTACATGACGACCACCTGGTGGCCGCTGATCCTGACCATTTCCAACCTGTGGAAGAATGTGGGCTACTCCAGCGTGCTGTACCTGGCGGCCATCACCGGCATCGACACCACGCTGTACGAGGCGGCGGCGGTGGACGGCGCCACCAAGAGCCAGCAGGTCTGGCACGTGACGCTGCCGGGCATCCGCCCGATGATCGTGATCCTGCTGATCATGTCCGTGGGCAAGATCTTCAACGCAGACTTCGGTCTGTTCTACAATGTCCCGCAGAACTCCGGTCCGCTTTATCCGGTGACCCAGGTCATCGATACCTACGTGTACAACACCTACGCCAATACCCACAACATGGGCATGAGCTCTGCGGCGGGCCTGCTGCAAAGCGTGGTGGGCTGCCTGTGCATCGTGGTGACCAACGGCATCGTGCGCCGGATCGACGCGGAAAGCTCGCTTTTTTAGAGTTGAGAGTTAAGAGTTTAGAGTTAAGAG
>JAUMVG010000095.1 GCA_030530315.1 Clostridia bacterium
CGGATCAGGCCGCCGCGGCAGCGGGGCTCGTCGCGGAACTTGGTCTGGATCTGGTAGATCATGAAGGGATACTGGGTGTAGGAATCCGCCACGTCGGTCATGAACTGGACGGAGGCCTCCTCGTGGGTCATGCCCAGCACCATGTCCGCGCCGGAGCGGTCCTTGAACCGCAGCAGCTCGGAGCCGATGGCGTCGAAGCGGCCGGACTTGCGCCAGATGTCCGCGGGCATGGCCACCGGGAACAGCACCTCCTGGCCGTCGATGCGGTTCATTTCCTGGCGGATGATGTTTTCGATCTTCGAGGTGATGCGCTTGGTGATGGGGAACAGCGTGAAGATGCCGTTGCCCACGGGCTTGATGTAGCCGCCGCGCATCATCAGCGCCTGGGACGCGATCTGGCAGTCCGCCGGGGTCTCCTTAAAGCGCTTGGAAACGAGATTTCTGACCTTCATGTGTGACTTCCTCCCTGATTTGTTGGCAAAAAATACAGCCTCCCCCTGTCGCAGGGGCGAGGCTGATGCTTCGCGGTACCACCTTGCTTGGCGCGGTGCGCGCCGTCTCATGCGCCCTGTAACGGGAGCGCCCGGCGGGGTTTCATATCCGCGTGGATACGGGTTCCCCCGCGCACTCGGGAGGCCGGAGCCCTTCCGCCTGGGGCTGCGCGCCTTCCAGCCGCGGGCGCGCTCTCTTGAAGCCTTGAACGGGGCTTTCTCCCTCGCTGTGCGGATTCATTATAGCCGCTGGCGGGCAAATATGCAAGTGAAGTTTTGGGGAAGGGGAGGGGCGCGGCCGGGTATTGCGCAGCGTGGTATAATGATCAGGGAAACCTCGGGTTTTCCGGGTCGCCGTGCAAGGGAGCGGAGCGAGTTGCGCGGCACGGCGACAATCCATGAAAGAAAAACTCTCCGAGGCATTGAAAGGCGGTGATCCCGTGAAGCGGGCACTGGTATTGAACGGCGGCGGCTCCAGGGGGGCCTATGAGATCGGCGCGTGGCAGGCACTGGAGGAGCTGGGCGTGCGCTTTGACGGCGTTTACGGCACCTCCATCGGCGCGCTGAACGCGGCGCTGTTCGCCCAGGGCGACCTGGACGGCGCGGTGGCGCTGTGGTCGAGCATCACCGTGGGGCAGATCCTGTCCGTGGAGGACGAGGACGACTTCGCCATCAACCACATGGTCTCCCGCAAGCGGGATGTGCTGCCCTTCCTGGTGGAGAACGCGAAGCACCTGCGCATGGACATCTCCCCGCTGGTGGCGCTGGTGCGCGAGCGCGTGGACGAGGCGAAGATCCGGGCCAGGGGGCTGCGCCTGGGCGTGATGACGTTCCGCGTGCCCCAGATGCAGGGCGTGCCGATGCTGCTGGGGCAGATGGCCCCCGGCAGCCTGGGGGACTGGGTGATCGCGTCGGCCTCCTGCTATCCCATATTTCCCACCCGGCACATCGACGGGCAGCGGTACATCGACGGCGGCTACTACGACAACCTGCCCGTCGACCTGGCCCTGGCCGACGGCATGGACGAGATCGTGGCCGTGGAGCTGCACCCGGAGTTCACCCACCCGGAGTACGCCCGCATGCCCTGGCTGACCACCGTCAGGCCCCGGCACAACCTGGGCGGCTTCCTGGACTTCAACCCGGACCTGCTGCGCCGGAGCCGCACGATGGGCTACCAGGACACCATGAAGCGCTGGGGCAGGCTGGACGGCTTCCTGTACAGCTTCCGCCAGGTGGACGCGCTGGCGGTGGCGGACGCGGCGCGGCGCTTTGCCCGCCAGGTGGTCCGCTTCGACGGCGAGACCGTCCGCCGGGGTTTGATCCACGTGGGACAGCCGGTGAACGCGCCGCTGGCGGCGGCCCTGGAGGCGGAGACCGACGGACGGCCGCTGAGCTGGAAGGACCTGTGGCTGCGGGGGCTGGAGCTGTGCGCCGGGGCGATGGGGTTCCGGGTGGACGCCATCTACGACGCAGGGACGATGATCGCCCGCTGCCGGAGCTTCTGCGAGGGGCGGACCTATTCGGAGAAGTTCGACGAGGCGGGCCTGCAGGCCGTCGCCGCCCGGAGCCGCCGGGAACTGCTGGCCTTTCTGTACGGGCGGCTGGCGTCGGGACAGGATTTCCCGCTGGAAATGCTGAAAAAGCTGGGCGAGTATCCCGCGGAGGCGGCGGGCGCGCTGTTCCTGCGCTGCGTCTGTTAAATGATGAAAAAATATTGACTTCGCTGTGACGCGCGTGTTATACTTCTGACAGTAAAAAAGCGCGACTGTCCAACGGGGCGGGGACGCGCCTGGTTCACGAAAGCGGGAGGGCGTTTGAAGATGAAACGTGCGATTGTTTTTGCGCTTCTGGCAGCGCTCGTCATGAGCCTGCTGCCCATGGCGGCGCTGGCCAGCTATGACCACAGCGTTGCCCACGGGGACATGGTCGTCAAGGGGGTTAAGGCCTACCGGGACCCGGAGATGACGGACTACATCGGCACGATCCCGAAGTACACCGCCGTGGTGGTGAAGGACACGCTGAACGGCAACTGGTATACCGCCAACAAGGCGGCGCTGGTGACCTACAAGGGCGTCAAGTGCTATATCAGGACCTCCGCCCTGCTGCAGGACGAATATCCCGGCTCCGCGAAAGAGGTCACCCTGAAGAAGAGCGTGCGGGTGTACCAGCGCCCGACCTCCGAAAGCGCCTGCGTCAAGGCGAAGAAGGGCACCAAGGTCCTCTACATCGGCAAGAAGGGCAGCTGGGCGCTGATCCGCACCAACGCCCTGGACAACTGCGGCGACTACGGCTTCGTGTACATAGGGTAAAGTGTGCGCGAAAAACCCGGTTGAGAAAATCCCGTCCGACGATCGATTCGTTGGGCGGGATTTCTTTGCCTTGGCGCCTGCCGGGTGTCCGGCGGCACCCCATAATTGCTTTCAAGACGCATAATATTTGCCAAAACTGCCGACGATTAGAACATATTCCAAGGCGGTCGCCGCGTTAACGCGCGCCTGGCCGCCCATGAAACGGAGGAATGGTTCTGATGCGTCGGTTTTTTTGCGCGCTTTTGGCGCTGCTGCTGATCGGAACGGCGGTGCTGGCCGCGGAGGAGGCGCCCGTTGGGGATTACATCCGGCTGCACGTGGTGGCCAGTGACGACAGCCCGGCGGCCCAGGCGCTGAAGCTGAAGGTGCGGGACGCCTGCCTGGCCCGGGCCCGGGCGCTGCTGGAGGATTGCGGCGACCCGGACATGGCCTGGGCCGTTGTCGGCGGCAATCTGCCCCTGCTGGAGGCCGCCGCGCGGCGGGAAGCCCAGTCCTTAGGCTGGCACGGCGCGGTGCGGGCAGAGGCGGCGGTGTGCGCCTTTCCGAACCGGGTCTATGGCGGCTCAGCGGTGCCCGCGGGGCGGTACCGGGCGCTGAGGGTGGTCCTCGGCGAGGGCAAAGGGCACAACTGGTGGTGCGTGCTGTATCCGTCGCTGTGCCTGCCCAAGGACGTCGAGCCGGGGCGGCCGGTGCGCTTCTATTCGTCGATCCTGCGCTGGCTTCGGGGATGGCTCGGAGGTGAGGCGTGATGGGCGCGACCCGCGGGATGGCGCTGGTGTTGGCTGCGGCGCTGCTCGTCGCCCTGCTGGCGCCGCCGGTGCTGGCGGCGGTGCTGGAGGTGGGCTCCAGCGGCGGCGATGTGACCGCCGTGCAGAAGAAGCTGATCCAGTGGGGGTACCTCACCGGCTCCGCCGACGGCAAATACGGCGAAAAGACCCGGGAGGCGGTGCGGACCTTCCAGCGCCGCAACGGCCTGTCCGTGGACGGGCGGGTGGGCCCCGCCACCGCGGCGGCGATGGGCCTCACGCTGTCCGGCGGCGGCAGTACGGGCGGGGGCTCTGTGGCGGCGTCGGCGACGATCATCTCCGCCGACCATCGCCTGCTCTCCCGGCTGGTCTACGCCGAGGCCCGGGGTGAGAGCTACAAGGGCCAGGTGGCGGTGGCCGCGGTGGTGCTGAACCGGGTGGCGAGCGCCTCCTTTCCCAACACCATCTCCGGCGTGATCTACCAGTCTGGGGCGTTCAGCTGCGTCAGCAACGGCTCCATCAACAACACGCCGAACAGCACGGCCATCCGCGCGGCGCTGGACGCCCTCAACGGCTGGGACCCCACCGGCGGGTGCCTGTACTACTACAACCCGAAGGCCACCGGCGACAAGTGGATCCGCACGCGCACAATCAAGACCGTGATCGGCAACCACAGCTTCGCGGTATGATTTCCATGAAAGGCGACAGGATGGGGGAATGAGCGCATGAACGAGAGCTTTTTTGCGGAAAACGCGCGGACGCGGGACTGGCCAAGGATACTGAACATCGCCCTGGCGGCGCTGCTGGCGGGGGTGCTGGCGTTTTCGGCGGCCCAGACGGCCCGGCTGAACGAGGCCAACGCCCGGAACAACGCGGTGGTGCAGAAGGCGTTTTACGAGACCTGCGAATTGACCGAGGGCATGGCCGTGAACTTTCGGAAGCTGCTGGTGGCGGGGGAGACGGGGCAGATCCAGGCCCTGCTGAACGAGACCGCCCTGCAGACCCAGGGGGCGCTGTCCAACCTGGCACTGCTGCCGCTGGGGCAGGAGACGGTCTCCGCAACGCTGAAATTCATCAACCAGGCGGGGGATTTCGCCGGCACGCTGTCCGTCAAGCTGGGCAACGGCGGCGGCATCAGCCGGGAGGACTACGATACCCTGGAGGACCTCTCCGAGACGGCGGCGGCCTTCTCCGTCAGCATGGGGCGACTGCTGGAACGCTACGAGCGGGGCGAGGCGGTGTTCGACGCCTCGGACTACGACGAGACCGGCGCGGAGAGCCTGTACCCGATCACCAATCCCGCGGCGGAATACCCGGCGCTGCTCTACGACGGGCCCTTCTCAGACGGTCGCGCGGACGGCGACTTCAAGGGCCTGGAGGGGCTGGCGGCGGTGGACGAAACCCAGGCGCGGCAGGCACTGATCGCCTTCCTGGGCAGCCAGCAGCTCTCGGAGGTGACCTTCACCGGCGAGAGCGCGATCCCGGTGGACTGCTACGAGTACGCCGTTTCCCTGGGCGGCTACCGGTTGACCGCGGGCGTCACCCGGCTGGGCGGGCAGGTGCTGTATATGCTGTCCGACGGCGCGGTCGGCGAGGTGAACCTGACCGACCGGCAGGCGGTGGACGCCGCCCGGGCGTTCCTGCTGGCCCGGGGCTACGGCGAGATGGAGATGAGCTACTCCAGCCGCTTCGAGGGCATCCTGACGGTGAACTTCGCCTCGGTGCAGAACGGCGTGGTGCTCTATCCGGATCTGGTCAAGGTGCAGGTGTCCCTGGCGGACGGCGCGATCATCGGCCTGGAGGCCGCGGGGTACCTGATGAACCACGTGGCCCGGACGCTGGAGATCCCCGCCCTGTCTGAGCAGGACGCCGTGGACCGCATCGGCGGAGCGCTGACGCCCCAGTCGGCGCGGCTGTGCCTGATCCCCGACAACGCTGGCGAGTTCCTGTGCTACGAGGTGCGCGCGACCTCCGGCCGGGACACCTTCCTGGTGTATATCGACGCCGTGACCGGCATCGAGCGCAAGCTGATGCAGGTGATCTCCGACGAGAACGGCGCGCTGGTGATGTGAGGATGGCGACGGACTTCTACGCACGCCCTCGGCAGGCGCCGCATAGTATGCCGCGTACGATGTATGCGGAGCGTGATAGCATGATTTCCCGAGGCGATTTGTTCAGCGCCTGTCTGGACCCCGTGGTGGGCTCGGAGCAGGGCGGCATCCGCCCGGTGCTGGTGATCCAAAACGACGTGGGCAACCGCTACAGCCCCACGGTGATCGTGCTGGCCGTCACGGGGCGGATGAACAAGGCGCGGCTGCCCACCCATGTGCCCATCGCCTGCGAGGGCACGGGCCTTGCCAAGGACAGCGTGGTGCTGGCGGAGCAGATCCGCACGCTGGACAAGCGCCGGCTGAGGGAGCGCATCGGCACCCTGCGGCCCGAGGTGATGGCCCGGGTGGGGGAGGCACTGAAGGTTTCGCTGGGGTTCTCCACGGAGACCCAGTGACTGGAGAGACAAGATTCTTCACTGCGTTCAGAATGACGGGCGAAAGCCGCCGAGACTGCATCAACACCGATATTCGATAGAGGCAAGGACCTTTTGCGCTCGTGCGAGTCATCCTGAGCGGAGCCGCGAAAGCGGCGCAGTCGAAGGATCTTGAGGATTCTTCACTGCGTTCAGAATGACCGGCGAAGGCCGCCGATGTGGGCTATTCCAGTCCCAGGGACGTGATCCGCCAGGGGCCCTGCCGGCCGCCCGAGGGCTCCGCGCCGTAGTACAGCGGGCGGGCCCGGGCCAGGCGGGGCCCCTCGGCCTGGATCAGCGCCACGCAGGGCCGGGGGTCCGGCGGCGCGTACTTCATCGGCGCGCACACCTCGCAGACCTCCGCGATGGCGTCCAGCGGTCGATTTGCGGCGAGAGCGGGACTC
Organism: Clostridia bacterium; assembly: GCA_030530315.1. Taxonomy (GTDB): domain Bacteria; phylum Bacillota; class Clostridia; order Christensenellales; family Aristaeellaceae; genus UBA2862. The sequence goes on from JAUMVG010000095.1 coordinate 6,475, forward strand.
AGGTAGCCTTCCGCCTCGCTCTTCAGCCCGGCCAGGGCGGCCTCCACGGCGGCCCGCATGGTCGCCTCGGCGGTCTCCGGCCAGCGCGGCGCGCCGGCGCTCCATACGGGCTCGCTGGAGGCGCAGTGCAGGCCCCCTGCGTCCACCAGCCACTGTTCCAGCCGACCGTGGCCCACGCCGTCGTCCAGCGAGACGATGGCGTTGAGCATGTCCCCGGAGACGAAGTCGATGCGGTCGGCGACGAGCAGCCCCGTCCGGGCAGAGAGGTCCGGCGCGAGGGTGACCAGGTAGCTGCCGCCGCCCTCGATGTCGCCGGTCAGCGCGGGCACGCCGCCGGGACGGAACAGGCGGGGCATCAGGGCGCCCTGCGGGAGGGAGATCTCCAGCCCGTTCAGCGTCAACAGCGTCTCCTCGCCCCGGGAAAGGGCACAGGGCAGCCCCTCCAGCAGAAAGGCGGTGGACGAGCTGGGGACGGCGGACAGCTCCAGCTCCAGCACGCCGTTCGGCCAGGCCACCGCTGTCAGCCCGGACGCGTCCGCCAGGCTGTCCGGCAGCACCTCGCCTCCGGCGAACACGATGCGCCGGGCCAGCGGCAGGCCGTCGCCCTCCAGGGGCCGGTACTCCAGGTAGAGCGCGCCGGAGGGCGTCACCGGCGCGATGAGCGGGCGCTGCGCCGAAGCCTCCCCGGCAAAGCGCCCGTTCAGGTAGATCATGCCCGCGTCGGGCGAAGAGATGACGATGGTCGGCTGCATGCGAATCCCCCCCCTGGAAAGGGTATGCGGGATGGAGGAATTGAGAATTGGGAATTGGGAATTGAGAATTGGGAATTGGCTTGAGCGAGCGTCGTAGGGACGCTATAATTGGCACCCGCGGGCAGCACGTTGCCTCTTGTGTTGTACAAAGCCATCCGTAGGGGCGCCATAATTGGCGTCCGCGAGTGGCACATCGACACTTATATTGCACAAAATCAGCCGTAGGGACGCCTAATTGGCGTCCGCGGGCAGCGTATCGCCTCTTGTGTTGTACAAAGCCATCCGTAGGGACGCCATAATTGGCGTCCGCCACGGTTTTCACGGAAATTACCCCCTGTTTTTAAACCATGAACCTCCGGTTGACGGATCAGGCGCGGTCAGTTGGACATCAGCTTGCGCAGATCGGTCATGGCCTGGGGAATCAGCTCGATCAGGCGGTCGATGGGCTGGCAGCACTGGGCGGAGAGCAGGCGCACCTGGTCCTGGCTGGTGACGAGGAAGCCCAGCGGCTGCACGGTGACGCCCGCGCCCGCGCCGCCGGCGAAGGGGAGAACGGCATTTTCGGAATTTTCGACCGAAGTCGGCTTTGAATGCCTGGGATATTCGCCGCCGCCGGCGACGAACCCGAAGCTGACCCGGGAGATGGGGATGATGGTGGAGCCGTCCGCCGTGGTGACGGGCTCGCCGATCACGGTGTTCACGTCGATCATGTCCCGGATGTTTTCCAGGGTGGTGTGCATCAGGCTTTCGATGGGTCGCTTTTCCATATCGGTTCCTCCTTGGGGATTTGATCTGGGTTTCCGCTATATATTGCCCGGGATCGCGCGGGGCAAAGCCGGTCATTTCTGGAAGCGGAAGGATCGGCGGCGTGTCCCGAAGCGCCGCCTGCGCTTGGACCGTAAAAAGAAATACAGACCAAAGTCTGCTTAATGTGCCGCCGTGCTCTGGGATGGTCGGGGAGGCGGCGCAGTCCGGCTACCCGGCGCGAGCGCCGGCCCTCAGCAGGGTTAGCAGCAGCCGGCCCAGGGGCAGCGTGGCGGTGAGACTCAGCGCGCAGCGGGGAGCGCTTCCGTCGAAATCCGGCGCGACGCGCACCCGGGCGGGGCGGTCGGCGGGGAAGAGCTCCGCCGCGGCGCAGATCGCCCCGCAGGCCAGCGCCGTGGCCGCCGCGTCGCCCAGGCACAGCGTGCCCTCCAGGGACAGGCGACCCGGGCGCAGCCGCCGAATCAGCCTAAGGCCGTAGGAACCGCCCCCGCGGCGCTTTTTTTTCGGGCTGCAGGGGCTTCTCTGGGCGCGCCGCAGGGCTCCTCGGCGTCGGAAGGCGCCGAGGGCGAAGCCGAAGGACGGCTCCCCGCCGGTCCTCAGGCACAGGGCGAGTATGAGCGGCACGCGGGCGGCGTAGTACAGCGCCTGGAGCGCGGCGACGAGATAGACGATCATGGGAGCCTCCTTTTGCGCGTCTTTAATCAGTTTTTGCGGGAATGTCGATAATTATTCTTTATTCGCCAATCGCGGATGTGATATAATGAACGTGGCAGATTAGAGAGATATAAGAGGATGAAATCGGGAGGCGTTTCCAATTGGCGGTGATCGTGGCGGAGCTCATGGGACACCGGCTGGAGCTGGAGACGCAGCCC
>JAUMVG010000096.1 GCA_030530315.1 Clostridia bacterium
ATGTGAGAATTGGGAATTGAGAATAGGGAATTGGGAATTGAGAGTTCAGTATGATCCCGTGGATGCCACATTTCCCATTCCTGATCCTTCACGTTACTGCGATGGAACGGCCCTTTGGACGAACCAAAGGGCCGTTGCACATGTCGCGTCGATCAGAAGATCGGGAAGGTGTACTCGTCCTCGGAGGCGGGCATCTCGAGCACCAGCTCGCCGGAGGCGATGGCGTCGGCCACAGCCTTGCACTGGGCGATGACTTCGTCCGTCAGGATCTCGCTGTTCAGGTAGGCGCCCTCAGCGGTGATGTGGGTCGCACCGATGGCGTTATCCTTCATCTCGAGCACGTGCAGGCCGTTCTCCAGGGTGCCGTCGAAGTAGGCGTCGATGATGATGCCGGCGGTGACACCGGTGTTCTTCAGCTGGGAGGACAGGATGTAGGGGTTCTCCTCGCGGGTCATGTCGGTATCCTGACCGATGGAGTAGATGTGCTTGCCTTCCTCGGCCAGCTCCAGCGCGGCGTTGAAGATGCCCTCGTTGCAGGCCGCGGCGCCGCCGAAGATGTAGGTGCAGCCCTGCGCCTGCTGCTGCTTGGCGAACTCATAGGCGGGGGCGGGGTCGGCGTAGGAGTTGGTGTAGTTGAAGGTGATCTGGGCCTCCGGGATCACGGACTTGACGCCCTCCATGAAGCCCCAGCGATACTTGAAGGAGCCGGAGCCCTCGAAGCAGCCGATGTAGCCGAACTTGGTCTCGTTCGGGAAGGCGTAGCCGGCCATGGCGCCCATCAGATAGGCGGCCTGCTCCTCGTTGTAGCTGTAGGAAGCGACCTTGTCGCTGCCGGCGTCGGTGTCGATGACGGCGAAGGCGATGGTGTCGCCGGCCTCTTCGGCCTTGGCGGCGGCGTACTCGGCGGACTGCCAGCCGACGCCCAGGATCAGGTCGTACTCTTCGGCCACGGCGGCGTCATAGCTGGACTGCCACTTGTCGGTGTCGGAGCACTCGAGGATGCGATACTCGTAGCCGTAGGTGCCGGCGAGCTCCTCGACCTTCTCCACAACCTGGGTCAGGAAGGCGTTCACGCCGACCGGGTCGCAGATGACGGCAATCTTCTTGGCTTCCTCGGCGCAGGCGCCGATGGTGGCCAGAACCAGAACGAAAACGATGAGCAGGGAAGCGATTTTCTTCATGAGGAAAGCAGCTCCTTTTCAGTATTATTCAAAGCCCGAGGGCTTCAAATGCGGAGAGTGAAAAAAACGAACATTTTCGACGGTTTTCACCTTTCCATTCGCCTCTATCATAGCACAGGCCGCCGAACCTGTCGAGGCTGTTTTCCTTTAGATTTCGGTTATATTTGGCCACAGAGCCCCGGTTGCGGGCGGTCGCGGCGTTGACTTGCCCTGCCGCGCATGATAAAATGAAGGCACAGTGACCGGGCGAAAGCCTGCGAATGCGGGCGAATGCCGGCGGTCACGGGACAATTGCCGAAGCGCGGCGAACAGGAGGATTGCAATGGCATATACGCTCGAATATTTCCAGAAATCCGTGGACTATATCTGCCGGTTTGTGCCCTATACGCCGGAGGTGGCCATCGTGCTGGGCTCCTGCCTGGGGCCCTTTGCCGACACCATCGAGGACCCCATCGTCATCGACTACAAGGACATCCCCAATTTCCTGGTATCCACGGTGGAGAGCCATGCGGGCAAGCTGATCTTCGGCACCGTGGCGGGCAAAAAGGTCGTGTGCATGTCCGGCCGCTTCCACTCCTACGAGGGGTATGACTTTGAGCAGCTGGTGATCCCGGTGCGGGTGTTCAAGCTGCTGGGCGCGAAGGTGACGATCCTGACCAACGCCGCCGGCGCGGTGAACACCGCCTACCGGCCCGGCGACATCATGGTGGTGTCCGACCACATCAAGCTGACCGGCGCCAGCCCGCTGCGCGGCCCCAACGTGGAGGAATTCGGCCCCCGCTTCTTCGATGTGACCCGTATGTACACCCCGGCGCTGCGCAGGCTGGCGCTGGAATGCGCCGAGGACACGGGCCTGAAGGCCCATGAGGGCGTGTACATGTTCTTCACCGGCCCCCAGTTCGAGACTCCGGCGGAGATCCGCGCGGCCCGCATCCTGGGCGCGGACGCGGTGGGCATGTCCACCGTCACCGAGGCGCTGACCGCGGCCCACTGCGGCATGCCGCTGCTGTGCCTGAGCGTGATGACCAACATGGCCGCAGGCGTGCTGGACGAGCCGCTGTGCAACGGCGAGGTGGAGGCCACCGCAAAGATGATCGAGGACAAGTTCAGCGGCTATGTGGCGAAGATCGTCGGCCGCATCGGGGAGGTGGCGCTGTGAGGCTGCTGCTGAAGAACGCCGACATCCTGGCGTGGGAGGACAGGCGCTACAAAACCATCCGGAGAGGCTACCTGGGCATCGACGGCGATACCATCGACTACATCGGCGAGGCGAAGCCGGAGGCCGCCTACGACAGCGAAAAGGACATGCGGGGCAAGCTGCTGATCCCCGGCCTGATCGACTGTCACTGCCACGCCGCGATGACGCTGCTGCGGGGCATCGGCAGCGACCTGCCCCTGGACCGCTGGCTCTATGAGGCCGTGTTCCCGGTGGAGGACCGCATGAAGACCGACGACTTCATCGCCGGCAACGAGCTGGCGGTGCTGGAGCTGCTGGCCTCCGGCGTGACGGGGTTCAGCGACATGTACATGGAGCCCGCCACCCTGATCGAGCTGAACGAGCAGGTGGGCATGAAGGTGAACCTGACCCGCGTGGTGCAGGCCTTCGATCCCTCCGAGCCGCCGGAGCAGAACTTCCGCGTGAAGGAGTCGCTGGCGCTGTTCGACCGGTACCACGGCGTCCAGAACGGCCGGGTGCGGGTGGACTTCGGCGTCCATGCCGAGTACACCACCAACGACGCCGTGACCCGCTACTACGCCGACCAGATCCGCCCCTACCGGGAGAAGGGCGCCCGGGTGCAGCTGCACCTGTCCGAGACCCGCAAGGAACACGAGGAGTGCGTCGCCCGCCACGGGATGACCCCCGCGGAGTGGTTCGAGGCGATGGGCATTTTCGACCTGCCCGCCGCCGCGGCCCATTGCGTGTGGTGTACCCACCGGGACCTGGACATCCTCAAGGCCCACGGCGTCAGCCCCATCCACAATCCCACCAGCAACCTGAAGCTGGGCAGCGGCTTCGCGCCGGTGCCGGAGATGCTGGAGCGGGGGCTGAACGTGGCCCTGGGCACCGACGGCGCGGCCAGCAACAACAATCTGAATATGTTCGAGGAGATGCACATCGCCGCCATCGGCATCAACGGCTATTTGATGGACCCGGAGCTGATGCCGCCCTCGACGATCCTTCGCATGGCGACGGTGAACGGCGCGCGCCTGCAGGGCCGCGAGGACACCGGCTGCCTGGCCGTGGGCATGAAGGCGGATGTCGTGGTCGTGGACATGGATCGGCCGCACCTGTATCCCGCCTTTGAGCCGCTGCCGATGCTGGTCTATTCCGCCCAGGCCTCTGACGTGGTGATGACCATGGTGGACGGCAGAATACTGTACGAGAACGGGGAATACCTGACCATCGACCGGGACAAGGTGCTTTACGACGCGAAGAAAGCTGTGGAACGGCTGTACGGAGGGCATTGACATGGAGAGACAGGACAGAGACCTGGCGTTTATGCTGCAATACGAGAACGTGGCCTGGTTTGATGCCGGCGAGGTGCGCATCCTCGACCGCCGCGTGTACCCCACGAAGGTGGAATTCGTCACCTGCAAGACCCACCAGGAGGTCACCCAGGCCATCGCCGACATGGTGACCCAGAGCGCGGGCCCCTACACCGCCGCGGCCATGGGCATGGCGCTGGCGGCTCACGAGTGCCGCGACAGGAAGGCCGCGGACCAGCTGGCCTACCTCGAGGACGCCTCCGACAACATTTCCCATGCCCGGCCGACCACGGTCTCGCGGATGCAGATCATCACCGAGGGCTGCCTGGCCGCGGCCAAGAAGGCGATCGCGGAGGGCGGTGACGCCGCCCGGGCCATCGTGGACCACACCGTGGAGGCCAACAACCTGCGCTACAGCAAGGTGCACCGCACGGCGAAGTACCTGGTGGACATGTTCCCGGACGACGGCACTGTGATGACCCAGTGCTTCGGCGAGACCATCGTGGGCATGATGCTGAAGGAGTGCCGGGACCGGGGCAAGCGCATCCGCCTGTTCTGCCCGGAGACCCGGCCCTACTTCCAGGGCGCCCGGCTGACGGCCACCGTGTGCCACGACATGGGCTTTGACGTGACGGTGATCACCGACAACATGCCCGCCACCGTGATGCAGAACGAGGCCGTGGACGTGTTCACCTCCGCCGCGGACGCCATCAGCGTGGACGGCTACGTGGTCAACAAGGTGGGCACCTTCCAGATCGCCATCGTGGCCAAGTACATGGGCGTGCCCTACTTCGTCACCGGCGCGCCGGACCCGGGCCATCCCACCATCGACACCGTGAACATCGAGATGCGGGACCCGGAGTTCGTGCTCCAGGCCATGGGCGTGCGCACCGCCGCCCAGGGCGTGAAGGGCTACTATCCCAGCTTCGACATCACGCCGCCCCACCTGGTTTCCGGCGTGGTGACGGACACCGGCATCTATGCCCCCTACGACCTGCAGCGCTACTTCGCCAGCAGCGACGGCGAGTTTGGCCAGCGCGGGCTGAACCTGTGATGGCCCGGCAAAGCGGAGAAAGCGCAAACAAAGAAATAAACGACGGCACGGTTCGTTTTGAACCGTGCCGTCGTCTTGTAAGGGAAAAGCTCAGTTGACCACCTTGATGGTGATCCGGGCGCGCTTGCCGTTGTCCGTCTTGACGGTGATGCGGGCCGTGCCCTTCTTCACGGCGGTGACCACGCCGGTGGCGCTGACCGTGGCGACCTTCTTCCTAGAGGAGCTCCAGGTGAAGGCTGTGACAGCGGTGTCTGGGGTGAGCAGGGTGTTCAGCTGGAGCGTCTGGCCCTTCTTCAGCTTCACCACGGAGCCCTCGGCGATGCGCACCTTGGTGGGGGCGTAGGGGTTGACCACCTTCACCGTGACGGAGGCCTTCTTCTTGTTGGCGGTCTGCACGGTGATCTTGGCGGTGCCCACGGCCTTGGCGGTGACCAGGCCGGTCCCGCTGACGGTGGCGACCCTGGCCTTGGCGCTCTTCCAGGTCAGCACGCTAACGGCGGTCTCGGGGGCCATCGTGGCGTTCAGCTGGAGGGTGTCGCCCAGGTTCATCACCACGGTGCCGGTGCGGTCGAGGCTGACCTTGGTGGGCACGGTTTTATCCACGGATTTCACCTTCACCGAGGTGCTGACGCCGTTGCTCGCCTTGACGGTGATGGTGGCGGTGCCATGGCCCACGGCGGTGACCAGGCCGGTCTTGGACACGGTGGCGTACTTGCTCTTGCTGCTCTTCCAGGTGAGCACGGTGGTGGCGTCGGCGGGCTGGATGGTGCAGTTCAGTTGGAGCGTCTCGCCCTTCTGCAGGGTGACGGTGCCGGACTGGTCCAGCGCGAGGGCCTTCACCGTGGGCGGCGTGGGCAGGGAGGGCGTCACCGCGGTGCCCGCGCTGCCGCCCAGGACCTTGGTGATCCGTGAGTCGTTCACGCCCTTGTGGATGACCACCAGCGTGCCGTTGGCGACGTTGTCGCTGATCCACTTGGCATGGGCGATCTCAAGGCGTATGCAGCCGTGGGAAGCCTTGCTGCCCAGCTTGCTCACCGACGACTGAATGATGGTGTTGTCCGCGCGCTTGTTGAACAGTATGGAGTGGAAGTAGATGCCGCCGGTGATCCGCACGGCCCACTTCACGTAGCAGTTGCCGAAGTGGTACCACTCTTTGCGGTTGGTGTTGCGGCCGGCGGGCAGGTGATAGGTGCCCAGCGGGGTGGGGGTGGCCGGCGCGCCGGTGGAGCACCGCCAGCGGTGCACCACGCCGTTGTCGGCGGTGCGGTAGATGGTGACGCGCTGGTTGGCGACATCGACGCCGATCCAGTATTGCTGGCTGAGCTCGGCGGCGGCCTGGTTGGCCGGGCCGGGCAGCATGCCCAGCAGCAGCACCGCGGCGAGCACCAGGGCCATCATGCGCAGGAATTTCATAGGGCAACGCTCCTTGTTGTCCCGCCGCAGGCTGCGGCGGGAGATGATGACATCATTGTAACAGCATTGTCAAAAAATGTAAAGCACAAAAGTGAAAAAGAAAGGGGACAGCGGGTTTCCGTATCCCTTTGCTGTCCCCCTCCTGAGTATTGGATCAATCAGGCGATGTCGATGTTCTCGCCCTTCAGGCCGATGTGGGCGCCGTCCTTCGCCTCGGCGGAGTCGGGATGGGCCAGCAGCCACTTGTTGCGGGCGGTCATCCACTTGTCCTCCTCGCTGAGGGGCGCGAAATCGGGCTTGGCGGTGTTGGTGCCCTTGGGCAGCACTACGGCCACGCGGAAGCCGTCGGCGGCGTTGGTGTGGCAGGGCGCGTAGTGCAGGGTGGTGCCGTAGACCTCCACAGGCACGCCGGCGGGCACGCGGAAGGCCTTCACCAGCGCGGTGTCCAGCACGCCGTCCACGATCTGGTCCTGCTTGGCCAGAAGCAGCACGAAGTCATGGGTGCCGATGTTGACCTCGCTGTCCCGGTGGTATTCCAGGCAGTTCAGCTTGGTGTTGTGGCCCCAGCACATGCCAAGCTGGATGGGCATGCCGCCGTAGGCACGGTCGGTCAGCGGCGCGAAGATGGCGCAGGCTTCCAGGCTGTCGATGCCGGGCTCGTAGTTCACGCCCTCGGGCAGCTCGATCTTCATCATGGCCTCGCGCAGCTCCTGGGTGTCGTAGCCCTCCAGCACCTGGCCATAGGGCTTGAATTCGGCGTCGTAGATGGAATAGATCTTCATGGCGATATCTCCTTTGCGCATAATTAGCTATATATATCATAGCACATTCACCGGGAATATACAATATGGAATTGTGATGGGAGTTTGGGAGATAACTTGGAATTTGTCGGGCTGACGCCCAATTGAGAATTGAGAATGGAGAATTGGGAATGGTGGTGCAAATCCCTTCGGGATTTGTTTTGATTACGCCCCACAATTTGTGATTCTACGATGATTTGCCACCATTTAATCAGAGAAATCCGTAAGGATTTCAACATAAATTCTCAATTCCCAATTAATTAAATTCCAAGTTGCTATTCCAACCATACGCCTTGCGCGATTTAACCTTGACGGATGGACAAGCATGCGTTGATGCGGTATAATATAAAATAGTTTATTATGCGCTCAAGGAGACGTACAAATGGTCTTTTCCAGCATCGAGTTCCTGTTCTACTTCCTGCCGGTGACGCTGATCGGCTACTACATATTGAAGCGCTGGCGCAAGGCGGCGAACATCTTCCTGTCGGTGATGAGCCTGGGCTTCTACGCCTTCGGCGCGCCGAAGTTCTTCCCGATCATGATGGCGTCCATCGTGGCGAACTGGCTGTTCGGCCTGTGGGTGGACAAGGTGCGCGGGGAGAAAAAGAAGGCCAGGCTGGCCCTGACGCTGATGGTGGTGTTCAACCTGGCGCTGCTGGGCGTGTTCAAGTACCTGATGTTCCTGATGAACAGCCTGAACCTGTGGTTCAGCCTGCACCTGCCGGTGCCCCAGATCACGCTGCCCATAGGCATCTCCTTTTTCACCTTCCAGGCCATGAGCTACGTGATCGACGTCTACCGCGGCAAGGGCCAGGTGCAGAGGAACCTGATGAACGTGTGCCTGTACATCTCGTTCTTCCCGCAGCTGATCGCTGGCCCCATCGTGCGCTACCAGACCGTGGCGGACGAGATCCAGAACCGCAAGGAGAACTTCGACGACTTCATCGAGGGCACCGTGCGGTTCATGCGCGGCCTGTGCAAGAAGATGCTGCTGGCCAACAACCTGGGCCTGCTGGTGGATACCGCCTTTGGCCTGGAGACCGCCCAGCTGTCCGTGGTCAGCGCGTGGCTGGCGGCCTGCGCCTACCTGATGCAGGTGTACTACGACTTCTCCGGCTACTCCGACATGGCCATCGGCCTGGGCCGCATGTTCGGCTTCCACTTTCTGGAGAACTTCGTCTATCCCTTCCTCTGCAAGTCGGTGGGCGAGTTCTGGAAGCGCTGGCACATCTCCCTGGGCAGCTGGTTCACAGATTACGTCTACATCCCCCTGGGCGGCAGCCGGGTCAAGACCCCGCGGCTGGTGTTCAACATGATGGTAGTCTGGACCCTGACGGGCCTGTGGCACGGCGCGGCCTGGACCTACTTCCTGTGGGGCTTCGGCTTCGGCGTGTTCCTGGTGATCGAGCGTCTGACCGGCATGGGCAAGTGGATGTCCAACCACAAAATCGGTCACTTTTACGCCATGTTCGTGGTGGTCACCATCACGGTGATGATCCGCTCGGATAACCTGCACGTGGCCCGCATATTCTATGGATCGATGTTCGGCATGAGCGGCGCGCCGCTGTGGAACCCGCTGACCGGCGCGTTCCTGCGGGAATACGGCCCCTTCCTGGCCGCGGGCGTGCTGTTCAGCCTGCCGGTGCCCGAGTTCCTGCGGGACCGGCTGCACGTGAGCCCGAACCTGATGAAGGTGGTCGGCTCGGTGTGCCTGCTGGCGCTGACCTTCATCTCCATCACCTACATCGCGGTGGGCAGCTACAACCCGTTTATTTACTTTAACTTTTAATAACTGCTCAGTTTTGTTGATAAATTGGAAGTTGTCGGGCTGACACCCAATTGAGAATTGAGAATGGAGAATTGGGAATGGTGGTGCAAATCCCTTCGG
>JAUMVG010000025.1 GCA_030530315.1 Clostridia bacterium
CCGACCGCCGCATCGCCCAGGCCAAGGCCGAGGAGCGCCGCGCCATGGCCGTCGCCCACGAGCAGGAGATGAAGGCCAGCGTGCAGGAGATGCGCGCCAAGGTGGTCGAGGCCGAGGCCGAGGTGCCGAAGGCCATGGCGACCGCGCTGCGCGAGGGCAAGCTGGGCGTGATGGACTACTACCAGATGCAGAATGTGATCTCCGACACCCGCATGCGCGAAGCCATCGCCGGGGACGGGACCGCGGCTGCCGACAAAGAGAAGAAGTAATGACCGCTGAGGATTACCGCCGGGCGCGTTCAGCGCCCGGCGCTTGACGAGGGAGGCGATTTCGTGGAGCTCATTGCGCTGATACTGATCATCGTATTCATCGCGGCCTCCGGCGGCAAGGGCAAGAAGAACCGTCAAAATGCCGCCCGCCGTCAGCCCCAGGTGAATCGCAGGCAGCCGTCCCCCTCCGCGGAGATCCGGGAGATGCTGAACCAGTTCGCCGCGAACCGCCAGGAGGAAGCGCAGCCGTCGGTCGCCGTGCCGCGCGCTGCCGAAACCGTGCTGGCCGGCCCCGCGGGAGAGGGCGAGAGCGCGCTGATGGACGAGGATTGCCGCGGCGGCTCCATGCCTCACACCCACGAGGAGGGCGTGAGCGCGCTGGCGGACGAGGACTGCCAGGGCGGTTCCATGGCCCACAGCCACACCGAAGGCGTCGGACGCGCGTCCCAGACCCGCCGCATGGCGAAGCTGGACGAAGCGGGACACGGCCCTGCGGAGCCGATGGAGCACCGACCGGTGCTGGCCGCCGCCGACATCGACGCCCAGGCCATGCGCCGCGCCGTGGTGATGGCCGAGGTACTGGGCAAGCCGAGGGCCCTGGCGCGCAGGAGGTAATCGAAGACGAATGAATGACCAGAGGCTGCGCGATCTGCGCGACGGCGTGCTGCCGGAGAGCGGATCGCGCCACGGAGGGAAACGACATGATCCTGCCATTCAATCGCGTCAAGCTGATCGTGGACAGTTCGCCGGAGACCGTGGCCGCCGTGTGCGACAAGCTGCGGGCCGGCGGCATTCCCTATGACCGGCGCACCAAGCAGACCCGCGGGGCGCTGGGCAAGGCGGTGACCGCCGGGCGCGGCGTGTCGGGCTACCTGGGCGGCATGCCCGCCGCGTCCTTTTCGGACGCCCTGGGCTATGTCTACACGGTGTACGTGCGCCGCGCCGACGAGGCGCGGGCCCGGAAACTCTGCGATCTCTGAGAGGGGCCCGTCGCCCGGCGGGTGAAGGATGACAATACATCACAACGAGCGCTTGAAGGGCAGCGTCGGATTCCGGCGCTGCCAGACGGCGTGTCTGGAGGAAGCTGATATGGATCCGATTCGCATACTGATCGCCGACGACGACGCGGGCATGCGGCTGGTGATGCGCAAGCTGGCGGAGCAGGCCGAGGGCTATGCGCTGGTGGGCGAGGCCGCCGACGGCAATGAGCTGATCGCGCTGTACGACCAGCTGCGGCCCGAGGTAGTGCTGATGGACGTGGAGATGCCCGGCATGACCGGCATCGAGTGCGCCCGCGCCATCCAGGACCGGGATCCGCGCACGGTGCTGGTGTTCGCCACCGCTCACGAGGAGTACATGAGGAGCGCCTTTGAGGTGTACGCCTTCGACTACCTGGTGAAGCCCTTCCGGGTGGAGCGCGCCCTTCAGACCCTGGAGCGCATCCGGGACCGGCTGCGCGGTTCCGTGGAAGAGGCGCTGGAGATGCCCACAGCCGGGGCCGCGGAGAAGGCCGCGCCGGTGGAGCCCGTGCCCGGGCGGATGATGCTCAAGCACCGGGAGGGCGTCAGCTTCATCGACATCCCGGACATCGCCATGGTGATGCGCGAAAACCGCGCCACGATCCTGCTGATGAAGGACGGCACCCGCTATGTGGTGGGGGACGGCATGGCCGAGCTGGACGAGCGCCTGCCGGACGACCTGTTCTTCCGCACCCACAAGAGCTACATCGTGAACCTGAATCTGATCGACTCCATCGCGCCCTACGGCCGCTGGACCTTCATCGTGAAGCTGAAGGGCCTGAAGGAGGACGCGCTGATCACCCACGAACGGTTCGAGGAGCTGCAGAAGCGGTTCATCTGAGGCGCCCCGGGGCGGCTGTCCCTTGCGGGACGCGCCGCTTTGAACGAAGTGAAGAATCCCCCATCCCCAGGGGTGTCGGCTTTGCCGACGGGGCATTTATCATAAAGGAGTAAGCCTATGATTTTGAAGAGCACTGCCGAACAGGTATTGAATGAGGCGCTGAAGACCGGCGGCGACTTCGCGGAGATCTTCTGCGAGGACCGGCGCAGCGGCGTGGTGGGCCTGGTGGACCGCCGGGTGGAGAACGCCTCCACCGTGCGCCGCCACGGCGCGGGCATCCGCGTGTACCGCGGGCTGAACAGCGTGTACGTGCACACCAACGACACCAGCCTCTCCGGCCTGACTGCCGCGGCCCGAAAGGCCGCCGACGCGGTCAGCGGCGAGGCCTGCGTGGGCGATATCCACCTGACCCAGAGCCTGACGGCCAACATCCACCCCGTCAAGGCCATGCCCATGGACGTGGCCGGCGCCCGCAAGGCCCAGCTGCTGAAGGACATGGACCTGGCGGCGCGGGACGTCTCCCCGGAGATCCACCAGGTGCGGGCCAATCTGATCTATTGGGACAGCGACGTGCTGATCGCCAACAGCGAGGGCCTGTACACCGGCGACCGTAGGGTGTACACCCGCATGGCCTGCTCGGCGGTGGCCGAGGGCGGCGGCGAGAGCCAGTCCGGCAGCGCCTCCCCCGGGGCGATGATGGGCTTTGAGCTGTTCGAGGGCCGCGTGGACGTGGCGGAGCAGGCCCGCAAGGCGGCCCGTCAGGCCGTGACCAACCTGCACGCCCAGCCCTGCCCGGCGGGCGTGATGCCGGTGGTGATCGACGGCGGCTTCGGCGGCGTCATCTTCCACGAGGCCTGCGGCCACTCCCTGGAGGCCGCCGCGGTGGCCTTCGGCAATTCGGAATTCGCCGGCAAGCTGGGCGAGGTGATCGCCTCTCCCATCGTCACCGCCGTGGACGACGGCACCCTGCCCGGGGAGTGGGGCAGCCTGAACATCGACGACGAGGGCACGCCCACCACCCGTCTGGTGCTGATCGAGGACGGCGTGCTGCGCAACTATATGATCGACCGGCTGAACGGCCGCCGGATGGGCATGGCACCCACGGGCAGCGGCCGCCGGCAGGACTACACCTTCGCCCCGACCTCCCGCATGCGCAACACCTACATCGCGGCGGGCAGCGACGACGAGGCGGAGATCATCGCCAGCTGCGGCGACGGCCTGTACGCCAAGAGCATGGGCGGCGGCAGCGTGAACCCCGTCACCGGCGAATTCAACTTCGCCGTGGCCGAGGGCTACCTGATCCGCGGCGGCAAGATCGACCGGCCCGTGCGTGGCGCTTCGCTGATCGGCCGCGGCTCCGAGGTGCTGCGGAAGATTGACCGCGTGGGCGGCAACATGTGGATGGCCCAGGGCATGTGCGGGGCGTCCAGCGGCTCGATCCCCACCAACGTGGGCCAGCCGATGATCCGCGTGACCGATATGACGGTGGGAGGTCGATGAGCATGGAGAGAAACGAGTTTATCGCCAAGTTGTTCCAGCGGGCCCGGGAGAAGGCGGGGCAGGCCCCGGACTTCGCCTGCGAGGCCAGCTACAGCGCGGGCAGCGAATTTGAGGTGTCGGTGCTGAACGGCGAGATCCTGCGCTACAGCGTCGCCGACAGCGGCGGGCTGGGCTTCAGGGTGCTGGTGAACGGCAAAATGGGCTACGCCTCCACCCAGATCCTGGACGAGGCCGCCGTGGATATGCTGGTGGACGGCGCGCTGGAAAACGCCGCGCTGGTGGAGAGCGTGGACAGGCAGTTCATATTCGAGGGCAGCGAGCGCTATCCGGAGCTCGCGCTGTTCAACCCGGAGCTGGAGGCCCTGGACGCCGCGAAGAAGATCGAGATGGCCCGGGAACTGGAGAGGCTGACCCTGGCCCAGGACCCGAGGATCGTGCGCGTGGACGAGTGCGCGGTGTTCTCCACCTGCGCCGAGAGCGGGCTGGTGAACAGCAAGGGCCTGGACGTGAGCCAAAAGGGCAACCTGCTGGGCGGCTACGCCTCCGCCGTCGCCCAGGAGGGCGAGCAGGTGAACACCGGCTTCAAGGTGTTCTTTGTGATGGATCCCGGCAAGATCGACTTGGAAAAGGTGGCCCGCACCGCGGCCCAGGAGGCCCTGGCGGGGCTGAACGCCGCGCCGGTGCCCTCCGGGAGCTATCGGGTGCTGCTGCGCAACGACGTGGCGGGTACGATGCTGAGCACCTTCTCCGGCGTGTTCTCCGCGGACAACGCCCAGCGCGGGCTGTCCCGGCTGAAGGGCCGGGAGGGGGAGAAGGTGGCCGCCGAGTGCCTGACGCTGATGGACAACCCCCATCTGGCGGACAGCGCCGCCTCCACGCCCTTCGACGGCGAGGGCGTGGCCACTGTGCCCAAGGCGGTGATCGAGGCCGGCAGGCTGAACACCCTGCTGCACAACCTCAAGACCGCCAACAAGCAGGGCGTTGCCACCACCGCCAACGCCTCGCGGCCCGGCTACGCCGCGCCGGTGGGCGTGGCTCCCAGCAACTTCTACTTCAAGCCCGGCGAAGCGGACTTCGACGCGATGCTGGAGCGGTTGGGCGACGGCCTGTTGATCACCGACATGCAGGGCATGCACGCCGGCGCGAACCCCATCACCGGGGACTTCTCCCTGGCGGCCAAGGGCTTTTCGGTGCGCGGCGGCAAGCTGGCGGAGCCGGTGGCCCAGATCACCATCGCCGGCAACTTCTACGAGGTGCTCGGCGCCGTGGAGGCCGTGGGCAGCGACCTGGAATTCCACGCGCCCGGCGCGAGCTGCTTCGGCAGCCCCAGCCTGCTGGTAAAGCAGCTGTCCGTGGCGGGGCTGTAATGAAAAGAAGGATTCTTCACTTTCCTTTGGGATGTGAAGAATCCTTCTTTTTTGATGCTTGCCCCCGGGCAGACGCGCCGCGCCGTCAGCGTGCGTCGCCGGCCTTTCCGGCGGGCAGGGCGCCTTTGCCCTCGAAGATGTTCATCTCGTGTCGCCGGGCCACCAGGGCGGCGAGGCCCTCGTCCCGCACGGTCCAGGCCGCCATGGGGGTGTGGAACAGGAAGCGCTGGAAGTGGGGTGAGAAGAACCGGGGCGCGTTGGCGTCGTAGGCCACGAAGTCGGGCCGGGACAGGCAGTTCAGCAGCAGGCCCGCCATCACGAACCCGGCGATGGCGTTGACCTCCGGCCGGTAGCTGGGCAGCGGTCCCACCAGCTGCCCCCGCACGATGTGGGGCGCGTGCAGCCGGAACCAGGTCACGATCAGCGGGTTGAAGGACTCGACGATGTACTCGCCGGAGTAGTCCTCCAGCAGGTCCATCAGCGCCCGGCACAGCCGGGGGTTGCTGCCGCCGTTCTTCAGCTCGATCAGAAGGGGCGTCCTGCCGTCCACCGCGTCCAGTACCTCCCGGAGGGTGGGGATCCGCGCGTCCTCCCGGCCCGCCAGGGGGATCGCCTTGAGCTCGGCCAGGGTCAGCTGGCAGACCCTGCGGCTGTCGCCGCACAGGCGCAGGAGGTCGTTGTCGTGGAACACCACCACCTGCATGTCCTTCGAGAACTGGATGTCCAGCTCCATGCCGTAGCCGTTGTCCCGGGCAGCCTCAAAGGCGGGCAGCGTGTTTTCCACGATGCCGCGGCTGAGGTCGTGCAGCCCGCGATGGGCGAACTGTTGACCGCGCCAGCGATGTACCTTGTGCAAGTTCAGGCTGGGGTGGGTCAGGAAGGCGAGGACGGCCAGCAGCATGATCAATATGATCCAAATGGACATAACCAGGGCCTCCGTTGGCAAAATTGGGATAGGGGCGTCGCGCGGACTCCTGGGCAGGACGAACTCAGTCCTCCACGTCGAAATGCTCGATCAGCGTTTTCGCCGCCTGGGGGCGGTTGTCGCCGTGCTTGACGAACAGCATGGTCACAAAGGCCAGGGCGACGGCAGTCGTGGCGTAGGGGAACAGCGTGTGATAACCCACGTGCTCCAGGAGCCATCCGGAGAGGATCGGGGTGACGATCTGGGCCGCCATGGAGAAGGTGTAGTAGTAGCCGGTATACTTGCCCACGTCGCCGCTGAGGCTGATCTCCACCACCATCGGGTAGGAGTTGACGTTGATCGCCGCCCAGGCGAAGCCGATGACCACGAACAGCACATAGACCATGAAGCTGAACGTCTTGACCATGCCCGCCAGGGCGAAGCAGGCCGCCAGGATCGCCACGCCCACCAGTATCATCTTTTTGCGGCCAAAGCGGGAGGAGAGCATGCCCACCGGCACGTAGGAGACCACCGCGCCGCCGGTGGCGATCATCAGGCAGGTGGCGGCGCCGGACAGGTCGCCCCACATGCGGGTGAAGTACTTGGAGTAGGCGGTGGTCACCGCGTTGTAGCCCATGTACCACAGCGACACCGAGCAGAGGATCAGCACCAGGCTGCGCATCTGCTCCGGGGGCAGGCGGCCGGTGGTGGCCTGCGCCTCCTCCGGGTCGGCGTTGGCCTGGCGCAGCGCGTTCTCCCGGACCCGCCAGACCAGCAGCGCCACCGACAGCGCCATCAGCGCGGCCACGGCGATGAATACAGGCGAGTAGTCGGCCCGCCCGTCGGGGTGGCTCTTCACCAGCAGCCGTATGGCGGCCAGGGCGTAGATGCCGCCCAGCGCGCCCATCAGGTTGATGATGGCGTTGGCCTTGGAGCGCAGCGGCTTTGGGGTGACGTCGGGCATCAGGGCCACCGCGGGGGAGCGATAGGTGCCCATGGCGACCAGCAGCAGCCCCAGCAGCGTGATGAACAGCGGGAAGCGCCCGGGCGCATCCGCGCCGCTGAGCGCCAGCGTCAGCGCCACGGCGCAGGCCGTGCCGCCGAGTATGTAGGGCATGCGCCGCCCAATGGGGGTGTCGGTGCGGTCGGACAGCTTTCCGAAAAGCGGCAAAAGCACCAGCGCCAGAACGTTGTCCGCCGCCATGATTGCGCCGGACGCGCTGTCGCCGATGTGGAAGGTGTCTCTCAGGATCAGAGGAATGATGGTGTCATACATCTGCCAAAACGCGCAGACGGAGAAGAAGGCCAGGCCGATCGTCAGTGTCCGGCGAGTGTTCAGTTTCACACGCATTCCCTCTTTCGTTTGGGCTGATTTAGAGTGTGTTTCCAAATTCACCAAGATGCATTTTTGATGTCTTGAACTGCATTTCTGCGTTGATTTCCCTTGACTTAGCGCCACTAAGCCTGCGGAAAATCGCCTTGAACTGCACTTCAATCCACTCAAAGCTGCACATGTTTCATTTTGGAACCACACTCTAATTATACCGCAGAGCCCCGGAGAATGCAAAGAGAATAGTGCCCTTTGGGGTGGATTTTTCCATGGATACATGCTATCATGTTGCCGGAAGCAGACTTTACCGGGGAGGGATGCCGCGTGCCCGCGCTGATGCTGCCCATTGAGAGAGTTTTCGACCCGGACGCCATCGACGCCCGCTTTTCCGTGTTCACCCGGCTGCCCGGCTACGTGGCGGTGATGGCCTTCGCGCCGGTGCGGGAGGGCTGCGGCCAGGTGACGGTGGACGGCGTGGCGCTGACCCGCTGGGAGCCGATCACCGTCTACGGCCTCCAGCTGCTGCTGATCCCGGTGGGCGAGGTCGCCCGGGAACACGGCCGCAGCTACCGCGTGGTCCTGGAGGGCTTCCGCACCCTCAAGGGCCGCCGGTTTCCCCGGTGCGCCTTCCGGCTGCGCACGTCCCTCAGGCGGGCGCGCCTGCCGGAGTACGACGCCAACGACGCCCAGGCCCTCGAGGCGGCCCGGGAGGGCATGGTGCTGCTGAAGAACGACAACGGCGCGCTGCCCCTGCCGGCGGATGCCACGCTGAACTGCTTCGGCCGGGGCCAGCACCTCTGGCGGGTCAGCGCGGCGGGGGCCTCGATGATCAATCCCCGGTGGAAGCCCGGCCTGCACGAGGCGGTGGCGGAGCACAGCGGCTTCACCCTCAACGAGGAGCTTTCCGAGCACTACCTGGACCCCAGGGCGGGGCTGCCGGACGCGGAGACGCTGGCCCGGGCCCGGGAGAGGAGCGACTGCGCGCTGGTGTTCATCGAGCGCCACTCCGGGGAGATGCAGGACAACCGGCTCAAGCCGGGCGAGTACGCGCTGACCGAGGGTGAGCGGGAGATGCTGGCCGCGGCGCGGGCGAACTTCTCCCGGGTGATCGTGATCCTCAACGCCGGCTATCCCATCGCCATGGACTGGTTGCGGGAATGCCCGGTGGACGCGGTGCTGTACGCCGGGTACGCGGGCATGCTGTCCGCCTGGGCGCTGGTGGAGATCCTGGACGGGCGCACAAACCCCTCCGGCCACCTGCCGGATACCTGGCCCTGGGCCTTCGCGGACAACCCCGTCAGCCGCAACTTTCCCATGCCGGACCCGGACGCGCCCTATGTGCCGGAGGACGCCGTGGGCGTGCGGGTGTACTACGAGGAGGACGTCTATCTGGGCTACCGCTATTTTGACACCTTTGGCGTGCCGGTGGCCTTTCCCTTCGGCCACGGGCTGAGCTACACCCGCTTCGAGCTGGAGCCGGTGGGACTCGAGCGCCGCAGAGGCGCGGTCGTGGTCCGCGTGCGGGTGAAAAACGCCGGCCAGCGGGCGGGAAAGGCGGTGGCGCAGCTCTATGTCCAGCCGCCCCAGGGGCGGCTGGAGAAGCCGGTTCGGACGCTGGCAGGGTTCGAGAAGACCCGGCTGCTGGCGCCGGGGGAGGAACAAACGCTGGAGATCACCGCCCGGTACGCGGATATGGCCTCCTTCGACGAGGAGCGCTCCGCCTGGGTGCTGGAGGCCGGGGAGTACGCCCTGAGCGTGGGGGAGAGCCTCGCGCGGCGGGTTCCCTGCGGCAGCCTGCAATTCGCCGAGCCGCAGGTGCTGGAGGAGGTCCTGCCCCTGGGCGCGCCGGTGGAGCGGATCGACCGACTGACCCGGGAGAGCCCGGAGGTCAAGGGCGGGCGCTCCGGCATGGTGCCCCTGGGCGAGCAGATTGCCGTCGCCGCGCCGAGGATGGCCTATGCCCCCGCGCCGCTGCGCCGATCCGGGCGGCGGGTGCGCTGGGGAGAGGTCGTCAGGGATCCGAAGAAGCTGGAGGCCTTCGTGGCCCAGCTGTCGCTTTACGAGCTGTGCCGGCTGAACGTCTGCGGCGGCAGCCGCTGGATGCCCTGGCAGGACGGCGCGGCGGGCTTCACGCCCCGTCTGCCGTGGCGCGGCCTGCCCTCCTTCGTGGTGGCGGACGCCAACGCCGGGTTGAACCTCAAGCGGCCCAACATCGGCTTTCCCGCCAGCAGTGTCATCGCGGCCACCTTCAACCGGCAGATCGCCTATCAGGTGGGCCGGGTGATCGCTTCGGAGTGCCCGGAGCACGGCGTGTGCCTGAACCTGGGACCGGCGATGAACCTGCACCGCAGCCAGCTCTGCGGGCGGCACCCGGAATACTTCTCCGAGGACCCGCTGCTGACCGGCGAAATGGCGGGCTGGCAGGGCAAGGGCCTGGTTGAGGGCGGCGTCGGCTGCTGCTACAAGCACATGTTCTGCAACGGCAGCGAGCTGGGGCGGCTGGGCAGCCACAGCGTGGTGTCGGAGCAGGCGCTCCGGGAGCTGTACCTCCGGCCCTTCGCCATCGCCTTTGGGGTGCAGAAGCCCAGGGCCGTGATGACCAGCTACAACGCCCTGAACGGGCTCTACCCCGGGGAGAACGCGGCGCTGCTGCAGGGGCTGATCCGCGGCGAGTGGGGCTTTGACGGCGCGATCATGTCCGACTGGGGCAGCTACCGCACCGTGGACGCCGTGGAGATGGTCAGGGCGGGCAACTGCTGGATCACCCCCGGAGGCCGGAAGTGGGTCTGGCGCGTGTGGCGCGCCGCCCGCCGGGGAGGGATCGACCGGGCGGTGCTGGAAAACAACGTGAAGGCGCTGCTCAAGGGCCTCGCGGGGCTGTGAGGATGGAAGGACCGCTCCGGGAGGGCGGTCCTCAGACCGCTGACAAAGTCTGCAAACGCAAGAATCTCTGCCGACGAAGAAGAACAGGCAGAGATTCTTGCTTGCTGTGTTGGCTGCGCCTGCAAAATGCGGTCACTTACGACCGGGTAAGCTCCCTTTTTTGCAGGCTTGCCGCCTTGCCTTGCAGGTTTTTCAGCAGTCTGTCAGTCTGTTGTCTATTCACGTCGTTGAGGTGGTTTCATGAGATACTTTTTGCGTTGAAGTATTGTTTGCTCCATGGTATAATTCATATTGGCCAGGTTAGCGGACCGGGCACTCTGAATAAAGGAAAAGGATGAACATGGCTGAATCCAAGACGAGCTTCCAGCTCTTTCTGGAAGGTGAGGTCAATCGATACAAGGGCGTATATGTGCCCGTAAAGACCGCCTTTCTCAAGCGCGCCTTTGTCAGGGAGCTGCCCGTAAAGAAGCTGCATCCCAACCCGGAAGACGAATTCTGCGATCCCCAGATAGGGCCCAATGACGAGATCGTTTCCCGCTATCAGCACGAGATTTGGGTGGCAAAGAAGCAAAGGCGGATCAGAGAAATCGAAGAGGATCTGATCGTTGAAAGGATCCGCCCGGACGGGTATATACTGCTGAACGGACACCACCGTTGGGCGGCGGCCAAGCGCATGGGCCTGCGCAGGGTGCCGGTCAGGATCGTCAATCTGACGCATTCCAGCGACATCAAGAAAATGCTGAAAAACGCGAAGCACGACAAGAGGGTCGCCCTGGATTTGGATGAAGTCGTATTTGCCTCCGGCCAGGACACGGCGATGGAAAAGGCGCTGCCCTTTCCTGCCAACAGGGTGTATAAGGAGCGCCTGCGCTACGGCGTGCCCGCGCTGATCCGATATTTCAAGACCAATGGGTACGATGTCTGGGTATACACGGCAAAATACTATTCCATGGAATATATTCAGCACCTCTTCAAGTGGTACGGCGTGCGGATCGACAACATCGTGACGGGCACCTCCCGAAAGGGCAAGGCGGACGCGGAGGAAAGGAAAAGGCTGGAGACCCTGGTCACCCGGAAGTACCCGCAGATGATCCACCTGGACGCCAACTCGCTGGTGCGTATCGACCGCGGCACAAAATCGTTTGAGGAATTCGCGCTGTCGGGCAACCCCCGGACATGGTCCCAGGAGATCATGGAGATCGTTGGAGGGGCTGAGAAGCATGAAGGATAAAGTGCCCGGGCAGAAGATGCGCATATCCTTTGACCTGGATGAAGTGCTGTTTGTGTCCCCGGAAACCCATAAAACGGAACCGCCCCTCGCCTTTCCCTTTAACAGGCTGTATCAGGAGCGGCTCCGCCTGGGCACGCCGGAGTTGATCAACACCCTGCAATCCCTGGGCTATGAAGTGTGGGTCTACACGTCCTCCTTTCGATCGGAAGGCTATATCCGCAGGCTGTTTCAGCACTATGGCACGCGCTTTGACGGGATCGTCAACGGAAATCGGCACCTTCGGGAGGTTCAGCGGGACCAAAAGACCATCCTGCCCCAAAAGCTGCCCAACCACTATCGCATATCGCTGCATGTGGACGATGAAACCGTCATCTGCACCCTGGGCGGACAGTATGGCTTCCGCACCTACCAACTGGATGCGCAGGACGATGACTGGGTGAAAAAAATCATAGCCCGCGCCGACGAAATCAGAAAACTGACACAGTACGAACGAAAATGAGGTTCTTTACGAAAATTGGGGAAATGCCGTTGGCCTTCATTGACCAACGGCGTCAAAAGAGACGGTTTACAGACTGCTTCGGCTCTTTCCCGGATTTCCGTGAAGAGCCGATTTTTGTACTTTGAAAAACGGGCAATGCGCTCAGCGCTTCCCGCCCCGCATGCAGCGCAGGAAGGCCCAGGCCGCCATGGCCAGCAGAATGGCGGCGCAGGCGGCCACGGGCGGCAGATGACCCCAGACGCCGGGGCGTCCGGCGGCGGCGGCGCGGGCGGCCTCCACCGCGTGGAGGAAGGGCAGGGCATTGGCGACCGCGGCGAAAGCGCCGCCCACCAGGCGCACGTCGAACCAGATGCCGCTCAGCCAGGCGGACAGGTTGGTCAGCAGCGCGCCGCAGACGCCGCCCACCTGCTTTTCGTTCAGGAGGCTGCCGAACAGCAGGCCCAGGGCGATGTAGAACACCGCGCTGACCATCAGCACGGCCAGCGTGCCGGGCAGGTGCGCCAGGGAAAAGCCCAGCGGGGCGCCGGCCAGCAGGCAGAGCAGCGCCTGGAGCAGCGCCAGGGGCAGCAGCGGCAGCGCGTAGCCCAGCATGAAGTCCGCGCCGGTCATGGGGGAGGCCATCAGCCGCTGGGTCAGCGCCGAGGCGCGGTCCTTGGCGATCAGCAGCGCGGCGAACAGCGTCAGGAAGGACTGGCCGAACACGGCGATGGCCGGGGTCAGCGCGCTGATCTCAAACAGCGGCACGGGGACGCTGCGCTGTATGGCGCTCAAAAGGCCCAGCAGCACCAGCGGGAACGCCGCGCCGAAGAACAGCGTCAGCGGGTCCCGGATGAGTTCCATGAGGTTTCTTTTCGCAAAGGCAAGCATTCTCACGGGCGCGCCTCCTCTCCGGCAGCCAGGGCCACGAAAGCGTCCTCGAAGGTGGCGCATCCGGACCGGCTGATGAGCTGCGCCGGGGTGCCCAGGGCCTTCAGGGTGCCTTTGGCCATGATGCCCACGCGGTCCGCGAGGGCCTCCGCTTCCTCCAGGTAGTGGGTAGTCAGCACGATGGTCATTTCGCTCCGCAGCCCCTCGATCACGCGCCACAGCTCCCGGCGGGCCAGCACGTCCAGCCCCAGGGTGGGCTCGTCCAGGAACAGCAGCTTCGGGCGGGAGATCAGCCCCATGGCGATGCTCAGCCGCCGCTGCCAGCCGCCGGAGAGGGTCTTCGCCCGGCGTCCGGCCACCTCCGAAAGGCCCATGCGCTCCAGCATTGCCTCGGCGGCTTCGGCGGCCGCGCGGCGATCCATGCCGTAGACGCCGGCGATGAACCGCAGGTTTTCCCGCACCGACAGGCCCCCGGCCACGGCGGTCTCCTGGGGAGAGATGTTCAAAAGGGCCCGGGCGGCGGATGACTCGCGGGTGATGCTGTGTCCCAGCAGCAGCGCGTCGCCGGAGGTAGGCGGCAGCAGCCCGCAGAGCATGCGAATGGCGGTGGTCTTGCCGGCGCCGTTCACGCCCAGCAGAGCGAACAGCTCCCCTTCGGGGACGGTCAGGTCCAGGTTGCGAACGGCCTCCACCGCGCCGAAGCGGCGGGTGAGCCCGTGGGTTTCGATGGCGTTCATGCTTCTCTCCTTCCGTTGACGGCCTTGATCTTCGCGTCCAGGGCGCGGACCCTGTGGCGGTAGACCAGGTATTGGGACAGCCAAGTGGCGGCGTAGCTGAACAGCCAGCTGCCCGCCAGAGCCATGGCCCAGGCGGCGTTCTCCGGCCTCCAGCAGTACAGGCAGACCGGTATGAGCACCACGGAGGTGATGCCCAGGTGGACCAGGCCCTGCTTTAAAAAGCTCCAGCGCTCGATTTCAAAGATCACCGAGCAGGCGGCGAACACCGCGCCGACCAGGCCGATCAGCAACAGCTGGACGATGACCGCGGTGGTATCGCTGGAAAAGCGGGCGGCAAAGGCCGGGGTGACCGGCGAATAGCGGCCGTCGGCGCGGACCAGGGAGACGCAGATGCCCACCAGCTGGTTGACGAGCATGCTCGCGGGCGCGCTGACCAGGGCGCGGGAAAGCATCTTCTTCAGCATTCGGCTTCACCTCACACATCAAACTGTTTGCGGATCTTGGAGACATAGCGGCGGGAGGCGTAGGTCACCAGGCCGCCGCGCAGGCTCATCCGGATCGTACCGGTCAGGCTGAAATCCATGCCGGTGATCATGGCGGCGTTGACGATCTCCGAATTGGAGATGCGCACGAAGCGGTGCGGGGCGAGGCGCTCCTCCAGCTCGTAGAGCCGCTGGCGCAGGACGAACACGCCCTGGGCCGTCTGGGCCAGAACCTGCTGGCGCTCGGCATAGACGCGTATGACCTCCGGGATGGGTAGGAACACCGCGCCGCGGTCGGTGTGGGCGGTCAGCTGACCGCCCTCGTCCTCCAGCCGGCGGGCCAGCGCCTCCAGCTCCGGCGTGACCTTCGGCGCGCACAGGACCGCCTTCGGTTCCGCCAGACTGGGGTCCACGCGAATCTCCACCTTCATGGGGTCACCTCCGTCGTCGCCGATAACCGGCGTTCTCTTCAGCTCGGGGAAAGCATAACAAAAAACCCGTTTGGTGTAAACGGGTTTTAGATGAATGGTCGTTTTTGCGCAATGAACGGTCGCTCGCGAGGGCCGAAGCGGCACGTGGAGAAGGCGCTTTTGCCTCAGAGCACCACGTCGCCGGGACGGTAGCCCTCGGGCAACGGCTCTTCCTCCAGGAAGGGGAAGCTGTCGTCCCCGAGGATCGGCAGGAAGGCGGCGTAGGGGATCCCGGGGAATTCCATGCCATAGCTGCTGGCCCCGAACCAGCCGCCCTCGTGGGCGCGCAGGTTCAACCCCCGGGCCAGCTTGGTGCGGTTGCAGCAGTCGTGCACGGCGATGGGCCACTGCTCCTCGGCGGCGCGGCGCATCAGCTTCAGCGTCAGCTCGTGGCTCCAGATGGGGGACAGGTAGCCCTGCCGGTACATGTACAGGTTCTCGCCCCAGTAGTTCTCCAGGTTGTTGGGGTTCAGGTGCAGCTCCGCGCAGTTCATGAAGTCCAGCCCCGTGGCGAGGATGGCGTCCTTCTTCTTGAGGAAGGTCTCGTATAACTCTGGGGTCATGGGCGTCTCGATGCCCACCATGGGGATGTACCTCTTGGCGATGCCGATGGTCTCGATCACCCGGTCCGCGCAGCCGCTGGCTCCCAGGTTGAACCGCAACTCGTCCAGCCCCGCCTCGCCCAGGGCCCGGAGGTTTTCTTCGGTGGCCAGGGTGCCGTTGGTGTACAGGTGCTGGTAGACGCCCGCGTCCCGGAACCTGCGGATGATGCCGTAATACTTTTCGATCTCCACGAAGGGCTCCAGGTACACGTAGGCGATGCCGGTGGGGCGCTTGTCCACGGAAAAGACCAGGTCCAGGTCCTCCTCCCTCAGCTTCGTGCCGCCGATCTCCCAGAAGCCCTCGCCGATGGGCGGCTGCAGGTCCATTTCGCCGTAGTCATAGCAGAAGCGGCACTGCAAATTGCACCGGTTGGTCTTGCGCACGGCGCTGAGCCCCGTGCCCAGCAGGCAGGACCGGCAGCCCTTGGGGAAGCGGGCATCCTCGCCGACGTAGAGGGTGCGGCCGTTCAGCGACTTCAGGCCGGGGATCTCAGCCTTCAGCGCCTCGATCCGCGTCTCCTCCGCCAGTTCGATCTGGGAGAGCGTCGCCAGGGCAATCTCCTGCTGCCGGGGCAGCAGCGGCTCGTCCTCCGGCAGTTCGGCAAAGAATTCAAACCAGGTCAGGGCATCGGCTTTGGATATGAGCATGGGGTTACCTCCTGTGTGGAATAAGGGGACGGTTCCTTATTCCATAATTGACGGACTGATTAGTGGAATAAGGAACCGTCCCCTATTCCATTTTGGTAAACCGGAATATGGTCGTGGAGGGTATGCCGGTGAGGCGGGCGATCTGGGCGATGGTCAGGTGAGCCTGGCGCAGCCGAACGACGCAGTCACGCTGGGTGGCCTTGTCCAGCTGGCGGAAGGCTTCCGGGGTCTTGCAGTGGGTGAGCTCCGAGGCGACGGCGGCGGCCTTTTCGTCACTGAGGTGGACGGCTCTCGGATGCTCGTCCAAGGCGCGATCCGTATTCTGCTGGCACAGATAGTCGAGCAGCGCCGCGCGATCCGTGAAGAAGCCGTCGGCGAAGGCGGTGTCGGTGAGGAAATCCTCATTGCCGCTGTAGTGGGCATAGCTGCTCCAGGGCCAGCTGCCCGGTACTTTCTCCAGCCCCGCCTTCATCGGGTTTTGAAGGATATAGCGCAGCACGGTCAGGAAGTAGGCATCTTCCTCCACAGGCTCGCTCCTGTAGCGATCCTGGAACAGGTGGCCGACCCGCTCGTACTTCATGTTGTACCACCAAACAAAGCGGCTGCCGATGCGCTTGATGATCTTCTCCAGCGGCTCGTTCCGCACATGGATCAGCAGGTGGACGTGGTTGGGCATCAGACACCAGGCGTACAGCTCAAATCCGCTGAGCTGCTTGCAATCCGACAGGGTGCGCACAAAGCGGCGGTAGTCCTCATCGTCCATGAAGATTTGCTGGCGATTGATGCCGCGCAGCATCACATGGTAGGTGTCTGTGGCGCTTAGCCTTCTCGCGCTTCTGGGCATGGCAATTTTCCTTTCCGGAGATGGAATAGGGGGACGGTTCCGTATTCCTTTTTCGTCGCAATGAGTGGAATAAGGAACCGTCCCCCTATTCCATTTTTTTGGGAGCCGCCCGGAGGGCGGCTCCCTGGGAAAGGGGGCTTATCAGTCGCCGAAGCTGATGCCCAGCATCTTGGCCTCCTTGATGATGGAGGCGTCAGGGTCGACCATCTTCAGCTTGCCGGCCACGTCCTTCAGCGGGACCTTGACGATCTCGCGGTTCTTGTAGCCCACCATGAAGCCGAATTCCTTCTTCAGGATCAGCTTGCCGGCCTCGGAGCCCAGGCGGCTGGCGAACACGCGGTCATAGGGGCAGGGCGCGCCGCCGCGCTGGGTGTGGCCGGGGACGGTCACGCGCACGTCGTAGCCGGTCTTCTTGGTCAGCTTCGCGGCGATCTCGTAGGAGACGGACGGATAGGGGGACTCGGCCTGCTTCTTGGCCAGCTCCTTCTTGGAGAGCTTCGCGTCCTTCTTGGAGATGGCGCCCTCGGCGACGGCGAGGATGGTGAAGGAGGCGCCGCGGTCGTGGCGTTCCTTGATCTTCTCAGCCACCTTGTCGATGTCGTAGGGGATTTCGGGGATCAATATGATGTCCGCGCCGCCGGCCATGCCCGCGTTCAGCGGCAGCCAGCCCACCTTGTGGCCCATGATTTCCACGATGAAGATGCGGCCGTGGGAGGCGGCGGTGGTGTGGATCATGTCGATGCAGTCGGTGGCGATGTCCACGGCGCTCTGGAAGCCGAAGGTCATGTCCGTGCCCCACAGGTCGTTGTCGATGGTCTTGGGCAGGGTGACCACGTTCAGGCCCTGCTCGCTGAGCAGGTTGGCCGTCTTGTGGGTGCCGTTGCCGCCCAGGATCACCAGGCAGTCCAGCTGCAGCTTGTAGTAGGTCTGCTTCATGGCCGCCACCTTGTCGATGCCGTCCTCCTCGATGACCTCGATCATCTTGAAGGGGGTGCGACTGGAGCCCAGGAAGGTGCCGCCCTTGGTGAGGATGCCGGAGAAATCGTCATAGGTCAGGAGGCGGAAACGGCCGTGGATCAGGCCCTGGTAGCCGTTCAGGAAGCCGTAGATCTCCACTTCCTCGTTGGAGTTGTACAGGGTTTTCGCGACGCCGCGCATGGCCGCGTTCAGAGCCTGGCAGTCGCCGCCGGAGGTCAGCATACCGATGCGAATCATGGGGACACCTCTTTCTCATGTTGTAATGTCGTTAAATAGAAAACATCAGTTTAACATATTATAGCGCATTTTTTCACTCAATACAAGCCCTGCGCGCAGAAATTCGGGCCGAACGCACAATTGTGTCGATGTTTTTTCGATCTGTGCGGTTGGAAAACCGGGCGCGGTCTGATATAATGAAGGGGATAATGGGTAAGTCTGGATTGAAGCGGGCGCCCTGCACCCGGAAGGAAGGTACACAAGTGGAAAACGCACCCATTTTGAAGCGCGACATGAGCTATACCCAGAACCGCGAGCTGAGCTGGCTGAAGTTCAACGAGCGCGTGTTGGCCCAGGCCGTGGATCCCACCGTGCCGCTGATGGAGCGGATGCGGTTCGTCTCCATATTCACCAGCAACCTGGACGAGTTCTTCATGGTCCGCGTGGGCAGCCTGATCGACATGGACATGCTGGCCCCCGAAGAGGAGGACAACAAATCCGGCATGACGCCCCGGGATCAGGTCAGCGCCATCTGCGCGGCGGTGGTGCCGCTGATCGAGCGGCGGGACGCCATCTTCCGCGAGCTGTCCAACGAGCTGGACAACGCCGGCGTCACCGAGACCTCCTTCGAGGAGCTGACGGCGGCCCAGAAGGCCTACGTCCAGGAATACTATAAGGAAAACATCCGGCCGCTGCTTTCGCCCCAGGTGATCGACCGCAGCCATCCCTTTCCCCACTTGAAGAACAAGGCGCTGTACGCAGCGGCGCTGCTGACCCTCAGCGGCAAGCCCGCCTCCGGCAAGCAGGCGGGAGGCAAGCAGTCCGGCGGCAAGCAGGCGGCCGGGAAGCAGGCCGTGGGCAAGCAGCCCTCGGTGCTGGGCATCGTGGATGTGCCCACGAGCCTGCCCCGGGTGATCATGCTGCCCGGCGGGGGTGTGCGCTTCATCCGCACCGAGGCCGTCATCGCTGCCCACCTGAAGAAGATCTTCAAGATCTACGATGTGTCGGAGCAGGCGGTGATCTCCATTACCCGCAACGCCGACATCAGCCTCAGCGAGGAGCACTACGACGAGGAGAACCCGGACTTTTTGAACTACATGCGCAAGCTGCTCAAGAAGCGGGACCGCCTGGCTCCGGTGCGGCTGGAGCTGGAGGGCCGCGCGCCGAGGCTGGCGAAGCGGCTTATGGACTTCCTCAAGCTGACCCCGGAGCGGGTCTACAGCTGCGACTGCCCGCTGAAGCTGGACTACATCGACCAGATCGAGCACTGCCCGGCGGCGCTGTTCAACGTGCCCCACGCGCCGGTCTACCCGGACTACCTGTTGGCCGACCGTCCCATCTGGGAGCAGGTGGTCCAGCGGGACGTGCTGCTGTTCTATCCCTACCAGAGCATGCAGCCCTTCCTGGACCTGCTGCGCCAGAGCGCCAAGGACCCGGACGTGCTGTCAATCAAGATCACCATCTACCGCCTGGCCCGCAATTCCGCCATCGCCAAGGCGCTGTGCGCCGCCGCCGAGAACGGCAAGGAGGTCACGGTGCTGATGGAGCTGCGCGCCCGATTCGACGAGCAGAACAACATCGACTGGACCGTGGAGCTGGAGGAGGCAGGCTGCCGGATCATTTACGGCCCGGAAAACCTGAAGTGCCACGCCAAGCTGTGCCTGATCACCCGGCGGGAGCGGGGCGGCCTGGGCTATATTGCCCAGATCGGCACCGGCAACTACAACGAAAAGACCTCCACGCTGTATACCGATTTCTGCATGATGACCGCCGACGCTGCCATCACCCGGGACGCGGTCAGCTTCTTCGAGAACATGCTGATCGGCAACAGCGAGGGCGAGTATGAAAAGCTGCTGGTGGCCCCCAACGCCATGAAGAACAGGATCATGGCCATGATCGACGAGCAGATCGCCCGGGGCGCGGACGGACGCATCCGCATCAAGGCCAACTCCGTCACCGACCGGCAGCTGATTGACAAGCTGAGCGAGGCCAGCTGCGCCGGGGTGCGGATTGACCTGATCATCCGCGGCATCTGCTGCATCCTGCCCGGCGTGCCGGGCAAGACGGAGAACATCACCGTCACCTCGGTGGTGGGCCGCTTCCTGGAGCACAGCCGCATCTATGCCTTTGGCGAGGGCGTGGAGATGAAGCTGTACCTGTCCTCGGCGGACTTCATGACCCGCAACCAGGACCGGCGGGTGGAGGTCGGCGGGCCGGTGCGCTCGCCGGAGCTGAAGGCCTTCCTGGAGGAATACCTGAACCTGCTGCTGGCGGACAACACCCGGGCCTGGCGCCAGCACGCCGACGGAACCTATACACGGCTGACCCCGGGCGACGCGCAGCCCATCGACGTGCAGGCCTGGTACCTGGAGCATCCGATTGAATTTGCGAAGTCGCAGGCACCGCGGGAGAACCTGAAGGAGCGCTTCCGCAGGCTGTGGCGGCGCTGACGAGGAGAAGAAAGACATGAAAAAGTGGTTTGTGAAGCTGAACCGGAGCAACATATGGCTCTCGGCCGTGATGGTGATACTGGGGCTGGTGCTGTTCCTGTGGCCGGGCAAGACGCTGGAGCTGCTGGGCCGTATCGTGGGCATTGCCCTGCTGGTCGGCGCGGTGGTGGCCGCGATCAACTGGTACTGGGGAAAGCGCCGGAACGAGGCGGACTACGTCACGCTGGCGATGGCGCTGCTGTGCCTCGCGGCGGGTATCGTCGTGCTGGTCGCGCTGAAGGGCGTGGTGTCGCTGCTGCCGAAGCTGATCGGTGTGGTCATTGCCGTCAATGGCTTTTACAACCTGGCCCAGGCCCTGGAGCTGCGCGGCGCGGGACAGCCCCGGTGGGGCGCCTCCCTGGCGATGGCCGTTCTGACCATACTGCTGGGCGCGTTCGTGTTCTTCCACGCCTTCAGCGTGATGAAGGCCGCCGTGATGGTCATCGGGGGCATCTTCATCTACAACGGGGCCAGCAACCTGTGGATCGAGTCCCGCTGCCGGAAGCTGTTCCGCCGGTGACGCCCGGTCCCAATAATCCCACGTTATAAAACGCAATTCAAAATCCTTCGCCCTGCCCGGGCGGCGCCTCACAGAGGCGCCGCCCGGGCAGGACTTTTTTGTTCTGGATCATACGGCAAAATGTTTGTGAAAAAATGATTACCCGTCTTGACAACGGAAGGGAGGTTAGTTATACTGAACACACAGAGTTAGAGGAGACAAACTATCTTCTGATAGAAGATATTGCCTGCCCCTGAATTCGAAGAGCGCGAGGCTGCCACGGACATGTGGGGGCGGGGCGCTTCGAAAGAGTGGGAGATGTTCGATATGAAACGCATGGGTTCCCTGCGGCGCGCGCTGTGCGCCGCGATGGCGCTGCTGATGCTGTTCGCGGCGGCGCTTCCCGCCTTCGCCGAGGCGGAGGCCGTGCCCCTGACCTGGGCCGAGTGGAAGGAAGCCCACGGGGTGGGGGACGAGGAAAACTACGAGACCGTGGCCGGGGCGATCGAGGAGGTCGTCAACCAGGCGGTGGCGCTGTACGAGGCTGGCGACAAGGACGCGGCCTATACCTACGCCCGGGCGGCCAACTCCAGCTACTACAAGTCCTCTGGTTTTGACGCCAAGGTGCGCACCCAGATGTCTGGCAGCGACGCCAGCCACGCGGCGTCCCTGTTCTCGGCGCTGCGCAAGTCCATCAAGAACGACCTGGGCGCGGAAGCGGTCCGGGTTGCTGCAGACGAGCTGATCGCCTCCATCCATGAACAGGGCACGGCCATGAACATGCAGCTGGGCATCGCGGTGACGGGCTCGATCGCCAACTACAGCGAACTGACCTACGACAATGTGGCCGACTACGTCTCCAAGGACGTGCCCAAGACCTGGGAGGAGTGGGAGAGCGCCAACGGCCTGGCGGGCCAGCCCATGAACTTCGAGACCGCCGCAACGGCCATCGACGAGGTCATCCTCAAGTCCGTGGCACTGTATGAGAGCGGCGACAGGGCCGAGGCCTACGAGTACGCCAAGGCCACCTACTGGGGCTATTACGAGACCACGGGCTTCGA
Organism: Clostridia bacterium; assembly: GCA_030530315.1. Taxonomy (GTDB): domain Bacteria; phylum Bacillota; class Clostridia; order Christensenellales; family Aristaeellaceae; genus UBA2862. The sequence goes on from JAUMVG010000025.1 coordinate 21,737, forward strand.
ACGCTGCGTGATGACCTACGTCTCCGGCGGCGAGGTCAAGAAGGCCGAGGGCCTCTTCACCAACTTCCGCACCGCCGTCAACCAGGACAAGGGCTCCGAGGCCGTCCGCGCGGCGGGCAACGACCTGAGCTCCATCCTGCACAAGCAGGGCACCGCCCTGAACGGGAAGCTGGGCATCGGCGGCGAGAACGAGGGCGGCAGCGGCAGCGCGAAGCTGGCCTCCTTCCTGGGCGCCTTCGGCATCATCCTGCGCGAGGGCCTGGAGGCGATCCTGATCGTCGGCGCCATCGTGGCCTACCTGATCAAGTCCGGCAACAAGGCCGCCGTGAAGCCGGTGTACATCGGCGCGGCGTTCGCGGTGCTGTGCTCCTTCGGCATGGCGGCCGTTATCGCCGCCCTGAAGCGGGCCAGCGCGGAGAACGCCATGTCCCAGGAGATCATCGAGGGCATTGCGGCGCTGCTGGCGGTGTGCGTGCTGTTCTACGTGAGCAACTGGATGGTCTCCAAGGCCGAATCGGCGGCATGGAACCAGTACATCGAGAACAAGGTGGCCGTCGGCGCGAGCCGCGGCAGCATGTTCACGCTGGGCTTCACCGCCTGGCTGGCGGTGTTCCGCGAGGGCGCCGAGGTGATCCTGTTCTACCAGCCGCTGCTGCAGGGCAACTACTCCGGCATGGTCTGGGCCGGCTTCGGCGTGGGCTGCCTGGCGCTGGTGGTGGTGTTCGTGGTGATCCGCTTCCTGTCCATCAAGCTGCCGCTGAAGCCCTTCTTCCTGGGCACCAGCATCCTGATGGCGCTGATGAGCGTGTGCTTCCTGGGCGCCGGCATCATGGAGCTGATGGAGGGCGGCGTGATCGACGCCGTGACCCACGACTGGTTCGTGGTGACCGACGTGCTGGACATCTTCGGCATCTACCCGGTGTTCGCGACGCTGATCCCGCAGGTCGTGCTGCTGCTGGTGCAGGTGGCGACCTTCGCCTATCAGATCGGCAAGAGCAAGGGCATGACCATGCAGCTCGAGCGGGTCGGGGCGAAGTGATCCAAGTGGTGATATTGGCGCCCGCCGGGCGTTGATATAAATCAAGAAAAGGAGAAAGTACAATGAAGAAAACTCTGGTTCTGGTTCTGTCCCTGGTGCTGGCCATGTCTCTGCTCATGGCTGCCTCCGCTGAAGCGGGCTTCACGGAGTATCCGATCTTCGAGGACGAGGAAGTTGCCTTCCTGCACGTCAACGCCGTCTATTTCCAGGCGGTTCCCATGGCTCCCGGCCAGGAGAATTTTGAGGACTATGACATCCATCTGGAGTGCGACGTTGCCGCTCTGGAGAACAACCTGGGCTATGGCGTGGACGACTGGGTTCCCTACCTGACCATCGATTTCGAGGTCATCGACGAGGCCACCTCCGAGACCGCCGCTGACGGCACCTTCATGGTCATGTCTGCTTCCGACGGCCCCCACTACGGCGCCAACATCAAGCTGCCCAATGCCGGCACCTACACCGTGAAGTTCACCTTCCACAGCCCCGCTGACAATGGCTATCTGATCCACAGCGATTCCGAGACCGGCCCCGGCGGACTGCTGGAGGAGTACTTCGGCGACGGCCCCCTGACCCTGGAATACTCCGGCTGGGACTACGTGCCGCTGAGCTGATTCAATTCGCCCCTGAATTGAACGCTTTCCCGATAGACCTGTGCCATTTTGGCATGGGTCTATCGTTGGGTTTACGGACTGGGTAAATTCTGCTTTAACTTTGGGTGAAAGATATCATCCCATCCGGGAACGGCGCGCGGCCGCTCCCGGATGGGACGGGCCCGCGGGGCGGAGCTGCCGCCCCGACACCTTCCGCGAATAGGAGCAACGATCATGCTGAAATACCTGATAGCGGTAACCGGAAGCACGGCAGTGCCGGCAGTGTTGCTGGGATTGCTGTGCGCATGGATTGTGCCGGCGTACAAGCGGCGCGGCACGCTGACGGTCTGCGTCAGCGCGGTGGCCGCCACCCTGGCGGCGCTGGCCTACACGATTTTGAGAAATACGACGAAGGTCATCGATAAGTCCGGTGGCGCGTCCATGTGGAATGTGCGCGTGTTCGCCGTGTCGGCCTTCGCGTTGATCATATTCTACATCTTCAGCCCCCTGGCGGCGCGGCGGAAGGCCGGCGGCGCGGTGCGCGCGCTGGCCCTGGCCGCCGCGGGCGTCCTGACGCTCACCCAGACGTTCTACGCCATGGCCCAGGTGATGATGAACATCAGCAAGTTCAACCTGGGCGGCGAGGGGATGCTGTCCACGGCCTTCATCACCCGCATCATCGGCCTCATCCTGGGACTGGTGATCGCCGTGGTGATCCTGACCGCGATGATCCAGGTGGCCCTGCGGATGAAGCCCGGCACGGTGCTGGCCCTGCTGTGGGCGGTGCTGTTCGTGAACGCCTTCCAGCAGGTCTCCTCGGCCCTGGGCACGCTGTACAGCAAGCGCTACATCAGCGGGCACGGGCTGTTCCAGTTCATCAAGTTCACCACGAACCACAGCGACCTGTTCACCTATGTGATCATGGCCGTCGCCTTCGCGATTCCCGTGGTGCTGTGGATCCGCTCCTTCGACGTGCGCGAGCCCTACCGCAACGCCGCTGAGCACCGCAAGATCAAGGCCAAGTGGCGCAGCATCCGCCGCTGGTCCACGGCGCTGGTCTGCGCCTTCGTGCTGGTGGTGCTGTGCCTGACCTGGTTCACGGCCATCGACAACCGGGAGATCGAGCTGTCCCCGGTGGAGGAGTGCGAGGTCCGCGACGGCGCCTGCTACGTGGCGATGACCCAGGTGGACGACGGCCACCTGCACCGCTTCGCCTACACCACCGAGAACGGCGTGGAGATCCGCTTCATCATCATCAAGAAGCCCAACTCCAGTTCCTACGGCGTGGGCCTGGACGCCTGCGACATCTGCGGTGAGACCGGCTACTTCGAGCGCGGCGGCCAGGTGGTGTGCAAGCTGTGCGACGTGGTGATGAACATCAACACCATCGGCTTCAAGGGCGGCTGCAACCCCATCGTGGTGCCCTGGAGCATCGAAGAGGGCTTCATCGCGCTGCCCATCGAGGGCCTGGTGGAGTACGAGAGCGAGTTCAAGTGAGAAGGGGGGATCGGCGTGTTTTTTAGAATGATCAAGGGCGCGTTCGTGCGCCAATGGAAGAAAATGCTGATGATTGCCCTGACCATCGCGCTGGGTGCGTCGCTGGCCACGGCCATGCTGAACGTGATGATGGACGTGGAGGACAAGGTCAACCAGGAGCTCAAGACCTACGGCGCGAACATCACCGTCTCGCCGAAGAACGCCTCCATCCTCCAGGACCTGTACGACGTGGAGGGCCAGGCCGAGGCGGCCTACCTGAAGGAGTCGGAGCTGGGCAAGATCAAGACCATATTCTGGGCGAACAACATCGTGGACTTCGCCCCGTTCCTGGAGACCGACGTGTCGCTGAACGGCGAGGCGGGCGTGAAGCTGGTGGGCACCTGGTTCAACCACCACCTGAGCCTGCCCACCGGCGAGGAGCTGGACGCGGGCGTGACCAGCCTGCGCTCCTGGTGGGACATCGCCGAGGGCGAGTGGCTGGACGAGCAGGCCCACGAGGACGACGCCGTGATGGTCGGCGCGGCCATCGCCGCGCGGCTGGGGCTGCACGCCGGGGACACCGTGACGCTGTCCAGCGGCAACGGCGAACGCTCCGCCCGGGTGGCCGGCGTGTTTGACGCCGGCGGCGACGAGGACGACGCCGTGTACGCGCCGCTGCACATGGCCCAGGACCTGGCGGATGCCGAGGGCTTGATCGGCAGCATCGAGGTCAGCGCCCTGACCACGCCGGACAACGAGCTGGCCATCAAGGCGGCCCAGGACCCCGGCTCCCTGTCCATCAGCCAGTACGAGCTGTGGTACTGCACGGCCTACGTCAGCTCCATCTGCTACCAGATCATGGAGGCCATACCGGACTGCGTGGCTTCCGCGGTGCGCCAGGTGGCCGATTCCGAGGGCGAGATCCTCGAAAAGACCAAGCTGCTGATGGTGCTGATCACGGTGCTGAGCCTGATCGGCTCGGCCCTGGGCATCACCAACCTGGTGACGGCCAGCGTGATGGAGCGCAGCCAGGAGATGGGCCTGATGAAGGCCGTGGGCGCCCACAGCCGCTCCATCTCCGGCCTGGTGCTGACGGAGATCATCATCACGGCCATCATCGGCGGCGCGATCGGCTACGGCGTGGGCTTCGGCTTCGCCCAGGTGATCGGCCACAGCGTGTTTGGCTCGGCCATCGAAATGAAGCTGATGGTGGTGCCCATCGTGGCGGTGCTGGTGATCCTGGTGTCTCTGGCGGGCAGCGTGCCGGCGATCCGCTCGCTGCTGAAGCTGGATCCCGCCGAGGTGCTGCACGGCCATTGATGCCGTCGAGCCGCCTCCGGCCCGCGCCGGGGGCTCCCCATGGAACATGTCGGAAGGTAGGCGATTTGCCATGAAACGACAACAGATGTACTTCAGGATGATCTCCGCCTCGCTGCTGCGGCGGCGCTCGAGAATGTTGGTGGCCCTGCTGGCCATCGCCATCGGCGCGACCATCCTTTCGGGTCTCGTGACTATCTACTATGACGTGCCCCGCCAGATGGGCGCGCAGTTCAGAAGCTACGGCGCGAACATGATCTTCACCGCCGCGCCGGACTCCGACGGGCTGACCACCGACCAGGTGGAGCGGGCGTCGGCGCTGATCGAGGCGGAGGACCTGGTGGGCCTCGCGCCCTACCGCTACGAGTCGGTGCGGATCAACGAGCGGCCCGTCATCGCCGCGGGCACGGACATGGCCGGCGCCCAGAGCACCAGCCCCTACTGGTTCGTCACCGGCGAGTGGCCCTCCGGAGACGGTGAGGCGCTGATCGGCAAGGCCGTGTCCAACACCTATCGCCTGGGCCCGGGGGACACTCTCACCGCCCAGTACGTGCCGGAGCACGCTGCGGATGACGTTGAGGTCGAGCCCTTTGAGCGGACCTTCAAGGTGACGGGCGTGCTGGACACCGGCGGCTCCGAGGAGGAATACCTGTTCATCTCCCTGGCGGACATGGCCGCGCTGACCGGCGTGGACGACCGCCTGGACGTGGCGGAGCTGAGCGTGTCCGGCGGCCAGCCGAAGCTGGAGGAATATGCCGAGGCCATCGCCGCCGGGGTGCCCGAGGTGACGCCGCGGCTGGTGAAGCGGGTGACCCAGTCCGAAAACACGGTGCTGAAGAAGCTGCAGGCCCTGGTGCTGCTGGTGACGGTCATCGTGCTGCTGCTGACGATGATATGCGTCTCCACCACGATGATGGCGGTGGTCTCCGAGCGCCGCAAGGAGATCGGCCTGAGGAAGGCCCTGGGCGCGTCGGACAACAGCATCATCATGGAGTTCATGGGCGAGGGCCTTCTGCTGGGCGGCATCGGCGGCCTGCTGGGCTCCGGCCTGGGCTTCGCCTTCGCGCAGATGGTCAGCCGCAACGTGTTCAACAGCTCCATCACCTTCCAGCCGCTGCTGCTGCCGGCGACGATCGTCGTGTCGATCCTGGTCACGGGCCTGGCCTGCCTGAGCCCCGTGCGCAGCGCGACGGACGTCGATCCGGCGCTGGTGCTCAAGGGTGAATGATTCGAGGAGGTAAGCGTATGAGCCTTTTGGAAGTCAAGAATATCTCGAAGGTCTATCCGGGCCTGAAAGCCCTGGACAATGTGAGCCTGACCGTGAACGAGGGCGAGTGGGTGGCCATCATGGGCCCCTCCGGCTCCGGCAAGAGCACGATGATGAACATCATCGGCTGCATGGACAAGCCGACCTCCGGCGAGGTGCTGCTGGACGGCGTGGATATCGCCAAGGAATCCAACAAGAACCTGACCAACATCCGCCGGGACAAGATCGGCCTGATCTTCCAGCAGTTCCACCTGGTCAACTACCTCACCGCCGTGGAGAACGTGATGGTGGCCCAGTACTACCACAGCCTGCCCGACGAGAAGGAGGCCCTGGAGGCCCTGGAGCGGGTGGGCCTGGCGGAGCGCGCAAAGCACCTGCCCAGCCAGCTCTCCGGCGGCGAGCAGCAGCGCGTGTGCGTCGCCCGGGCGCTGATCAACCATCCCCAGCTGGTGCTGGCGGACGAGCCCACCGGCAACCTGGATGAGACCAACGAGAACATCGTGCTGGACCTGTTCCGCCAGCTGCACCGTGAGGGCACCACGCTGATCGTGGTCACCCACGACCCTGAGGTGGCGGAGGCCGCCCAGCGCACCATCGTGCTGGAGCACGGGCGCCTGGTGAAGGAGATCATCAACGAGAACTTCGTGAGCTGACGGGAGGGCGGACGCATGAATTGCACTGTGAAACGGATGCTGGCCTGCCTGTGCCTGCTGCTCTGCGCGGCGCTGCTGGCCGGCTGCGGCGAAAAAAAGCCCGCCAACTACAGGGATGGCGAGTACGAGGGGCGGAGCGAGCCCCACGTGTTCGAGGTCGTGGACGAGGAGGACGACGAGGACAGCAACGCCGACGGCTACGGCGTCGTCAAGCTGACCATCAAGGACAACGTCATCACCGCCTGCGAGTTCGCCACCTACGACCTGGACGGCAACTTCAAGGACGAGGAGTACGGCACCAAGCGCGGCGAGGTCGCCAACCGGGACTTCTACAACAAGGCGAAGAAGGCCTTCCTCGCCTGCGGCATGTACGCCGAGCAGCTGGTGGAGACCAACGACATCGACAAGGTGGACTGCATCTCCGGCGCGACCTACAACTACCACGACTTCAAGGACGCCGTGAAGGACGCGCTGAACAAGGCAAAGGAATAGCCGCGTGCCTCTCCCGCGCCGCGAAGCGCGGCCGGGACGGCGGGCGCTTTTATTCCGTTGCGCCTGGTACCTTCGTTTAATACTAAATCCGAATACAAGCGCCCCGCAGCCGATCGGCCGCGGGGCGCGCTGTGTAAGAAATGGTTTAGTCCCAGGGGAAGGCGTATTTGCCGGTCAGGCCGGTCTCCTCGCGGACGAAGTTTAGCTCCGCCTGCACGGACTCGTTCACGGGCACGCCGTCCTTGCGGGCCAGGCGAATCTCGTACTCCTTCTCGCCGGCGGTGTAGATGCGCTCGGCGCCGGGCATCTTCTTCGAGGCGCGGATCTCGCGAATGATGTCGCCGGCCTTTTTGCGGCAGACATCCTCGCCCAGGAAGTGGTCGGTGTCGATAGCGATGAAGAAGTGGCCCAGGCGGGGGGAGCACTTCTGGCCGTTCTCGTCCACGCCGTTGAGCTGCTTGCCGTAGAAGCCGTCGGAGAGCACGGAGGAGAGGAACTCCACGAACATGGCGAAGCCGTAGCCCTTGTAGCCGCCCAGCATCTCGCCGATGCCGCCCACGGTCACCAGCGCCGCGGTGCCCTGGCGGATGCGCTTCAGGGCCGCGCCGCCGCCGCCGGTCACGGGTTCACCGTCGTCGCCGATGACGGTGCCGGGCGTCACGTCGTGGCCGATGCGCTCGTAGTACTCGAACTTGCCGTTCTGGGTGATGGAGGTGGCGCAATCAAAGTTGAAGTCGAAGGGCTCGTCGGTGGGCACGCCCAGGGTGAAGGGGTTGGTGCCGAACATGCCCTCCACGCCCCAGGTGGGCGCCACGGAGGGGCGGGCGTTGGTGCCGGTCATGCCGATGCAGCCGGCCTTGGTGGCCATGGAGGTGTAGTAGCCGGCGATGCCGTAGTGGCAGCTGTTGCGGGCGACCACCATGCCCATGCCGTACTCCTTGGCCTTTTTGATGGCCAGCTCCATGCTGCGGTAGCCGATGACCTGGCCCATGCCGTCGTGGCCGTCCACTACCGCGGTGGTGGGGGTCTCTTTGATGATTTCATAGTTGGTCACGGGCTTCTGAACGCCGGCCTTGATGCGGTCCAGGTAGATGGGCTTGAAGCGGTTCACGCCGTGGGACTCGATGCCCCGGCGATCGGACTCCAGCAGCACGTCCGCGCAGATCTTCGCGTCCTCCTCGGGAACGCCGTACTTCATAAAGGCCTCTGTGACAAACCCGGTGATGGTCTTCCAATCGACGATTTGAGCCATGCTTATTTTCCTCCTGTCTGTTATGCGCGGCAATGGGCCGCCCGTTTGCGCGCGGGACCTCGGCTTTTCCGGCGCCCGCTTATCAGCGCTATTATAGCAGATTCCGGGGGCGAGTTCAACGGTTTGACCGGGAGGAGACGGTGTTATATTTGATGGGCGCCCTGACCGGAAAGGGGCCGGGCTGGCCTTGCTTTTCCCGACGCCTGCCACTATAATAGGGGTGTGCCCGCGTAAGATGATCTTCCGCCAGGCGCGGAAATGAAGAATGAGGTTTATACGATGGATGAGAGATGGCTGATCGAACAGTTCAAGTGGCTGCACCGCCACCCGGAGCTGGGCCTGAGGGAATACGGGACCACGGCGTTTGTGAAGGACGCGCTGCGCAAGGGTGGCGTCGAGCTGCTGGACGCGGAACTTGAGACCGGCGCGATCGCAATGGTGGGCAGGAAGGACGGCCCCGTGGTGGGGCTGCGCTGCGACATGGACGCGCTGCCCATCCAGGAGGCGTCCGGGCTGGACTACGCCTCCGAGAACGCGGGCGTGATGCACGCCTGCGGCCACGACTTCCACACCGCCTGCATGCTGGGGGCGGCGCTGCTGCTCAAGGAGCGGGAGGCGTCGCTGCCCGGCGCGGTGAAGGTGGTCTTCCAGCCCGCCGAGGAGATCGACAACGGCGCGAAGCTGGTCGTGGCCACCGGGCTGCTGAACGACGTGCGGGCGTTCTACGCCGTGCACAGCTATCCGTGGTTTGAACCGGGCACGCTGGGCATCAAGGCCGGGCCGGTGATGGGCGCGGCGGACCGCTTCGCCATACGGCTGAAGGGCCGCGGCGCCCACGCGGCGCACCCGGAGAAGAGCGTGGACGTCATCCCGGCCCTGGCCGCGGTGATCGGCTCCGCCCAGAGCGTCGTCAGCCGCAACGTCAGTCCCTTCGACTGCGCGGTGGTCTCCGTCACCCGGGTCCAGGCGGGCACCACCTGGAACATCATTCCCGGCGAGGCCGAACTGGAGGGCACCGTGCGCACGCTGTCGCCGGCGGTGCGGGACGAGGTGCAGCAGCGGCTGGAGCAGGTCGTCCGCCTGACCGCCGAGGCCTACGGCTGTGCGGCGGAGATCGAGTTCGAGCGGGGGACGGACCCGGTGGTCAACGACGCCTCGGCCTGCGAGCGGGCGGCGGCGCTAGCCCGGGAGATGGGCTTCGCCGTGGACCGCCAGGAGGACGCGCTGGAGGCCGAGGACTTCAGCGACTACCTGAACATCGCGCCGGGGGCGTTCATCCGCGTGGGCACCGGCGGCACCTGCGCCGCTCACCATCCGGGCTTTACCGCCGATCCCGCGGCGCTGTATCCCGCCGCGCGGTACTTTGCCGCCCTGGCGGAGCGGGAACTGGAGCGCCTGAGCCGGGAGGATATGCGGTGAAGGGCGCGGCTGGGAGAACTACTGGGGGAGGACAGCCATGAACGAGGTCATCAGGCAGCTGTATGAGCGCAAATCCGTCCGGGTCTTCGAGGACCGGGAGATCGAGGAGCCCATCGTCCAACAGATCCTTCGCGCCGCGACGATGGCGCCCACCGCCGGCAACCAGCAGATGTACACCATCCTGCGGATCACCGATCCCGCATTGCGGGAGAGGCTGGCGGAGTCCTGCGACCACCAGCCGTTCATCGCCCGGGGCAAGCTGGTGCTGGTGTTCTGCGCGGACTGCCTCAAGTGGTACGAGGCGTTTCGGGACGCGGGCTGCGCGCCCCGCCGGCCGGGCCCCGGGGACCTGATGCTGGCCGTGGATGACGCGCTGATCGCGGCCCAGAACGCCGTGGTCGCAGCCCAGGCCCACGGCATCGGCTCCTGCTACATCGGCGACATCATGGAGAACATCGAGGTTCAGCGGGAGCTGCTGGGCCTGCCGGAGCTGGTCTTTCCCGCCGTGCTGCTGGTGTTCGGCTATCCCACCCGGCAGCAGCAGGAGCGCCCCAAGCCCGAACGCGTGGACCTGGACTGCGTCGTGCACGAGAACCGGTATCGCCGGATGGACGGTGCGGCGCTGCGGCGCATGTTCCGGGGGAAGGCGGCGGGCGGCGACTACGAGGCGTGGATGGCGGCCTTCTGCCAGCGGAAGTACAATTCGGATTTTGCCCGGGAAATGAGCCGCTCCGTGGGCGAATATCTCAAGCAATACGTGGCGCCGGAGGGAGAGCAGGGGTCGGGGAGCGTCCTGTGAGCCCCTTGGGTTTACCGCACTTTTACCGGGGTGGTCGGACGCGGTTTACACCGCTGTGGCATAGTGGCATGGAGCGCTGCGTGGGATCTCCGAGGCTGCGGCGCGGAAGCGAGGAATCGAAATGATCAGGATACTGTTTGTCTGCCACGGCAACATCTGCCGGTCGCCGATGGCGGAGTTTGTGATGAAGAAGCTGGCGCGGGACGCGGGTATGGAGAACCGCTTTGAGATCGCCTCGGCGGCCACGAGCCGGGAGGAGATCGGCAACCCGGTCTATCCGCCGGCCCGGGCGGAGCTGGCGAAGCACGGCATCGAGTGCAAGGGCCACAAGGCGCGGCAGATGACCCGCGCGGACTACGACTACTACGACTATCTGGTGGCCATGGAGCCCTACAACATCCGCAACATGCTGCGCATCAGCCCCGACCCCGAGGGCAAGATGCGGCTGCTGATGTCCTTCGCGGGCTCGGACGCGGCCATCGACGACCCCTGGTACACGGGGCGTTTTGCCGAGGTCTACGAGCAGATCGAGACGGGCTGCCGCGCGATGCTGGACACCCTTTAAGCGGCCGGCGGTGCCGGCTTCCATCTGCTGCCGCGTTTGAGCACAGTGTGCTCAACCCCAATTGCTGCCGCCTTTCTATTATCAATTCCCAGCGCCATAGATTCAAGCGCTGGGAATTTACGTTGGTAGGTATAGCTTTTTTCCGGGTTTTCCTGCCTGCGCGAAGGACGAATCCGTCAATCCGGCCTGTCGCTCTCCGGCGAGCCGAACAGCTGCCACAGCGCGCAGGCCAGGGCCCCGGCGGCAGGCAGCAGGGCGGGGAGGGCGTGCCCGGTGAGCAGCAGCGCGGCCATCGCCGCGGCGCACGCCAGTGTGATGGAGGGCAGGAGGCTGCGAGGACTTCTGACCAGCGCCAGCGCGGCACAGGCCAGCAGGGCGGCCAGGCTGAGCAGCTGGGACACCCGCAGGCTGCCCAGGTACAGGCTGTCGGTGCGCAGGCCCTCCACCAGGGCCCGCTCCAGCGCGTAGAGGAAGGCGTAGGCGATGAACAGCTCGCCGTCCCGGCGGTCGCGCCGCCGGCGCTCGGCCAGCAGCAGGAGGACGACGATGATTAAACACCAGGCGGACTCATAGAAGAAGGTGGCGTAGTGCCACTGGCCGTCGGCCTGGATCAGCACGCCGATGGGGAAGTGCCGCTGCCAGTCGTGGGCGACGGCGCGGCCGTAGGCCTCCTGGTTGACAAAGTTGCCCCAGCGGCCGATGGCCTGGCCCAGGGCGATGGACGGCGCCGCCAGGTCGGCCAGCTTCAGGAAGGGCAGGCGCTTGCGCCGGGCATAGAAGAAGCCGGCCAGCACGCCGCCGATGATGCCGCCATAGATGGCCATGCCGCCTTCCCAGATGAAGAGCGCGCGAATGGGCTCCTTGGCGTAGGCCTCCCAGGAGAAGAACACGTAGTACAGGCGGGCGCAGACGATGGCGGCGGGGATGCCCAGCAGGGCCAGGTCGACCGCCGTCTCCCCCGGCAGGCCCATGCGCCGCTCCCTGGCGCAGGCCAGGGCCACGGCCAACGCCATGCCCGCGGCGATGATGACGCCGTACCAGTGTATGGTCAGCCCGAAGGCGATGAGCGCAGTGGGGGTAAAGCGGAGCAAGGTCGATCCCTCCATTGGTTTCAGGGTGGTGTCCACCATTATAATGTGAAAGGCACGAAAAAGTCAATTCATGCGCATTGAATCCTAACCGAATAGGGCGTATAATATAGAATACGATGGTTGTACCCTGTCCATGCCATCGCCGCGGGACCCGGGCGCACACCGGGATTGATGATCGATCGGAGCGTGAGCTATGCGCAAGAAGAGAGTGACCGGCAGGTTTTATATCTTTCTGCTGGGCTTGCTGGTGATCGCGTTCCTGCTCCTGCGGCCGACGCTGTTCCCCGGTTCCCGGGAGACGGTGATCATGATGGCGAACTCCTCCCAGCGGCAGACGGTGGACTGCGTCATCATCCGCGACGAGAGCGTCACGGCGTCGGACTCCACCGCCCGGGTGGAGTACATCGCCCCGGAGGACTCACTGGTCGCCGCGGGGGCGAACGTGGCCAACCTGTACACCACCGGCTATTCCGAGAGCCTGCTGGACAACCTGGAGGCCACCCGGAAGAAGATCCAGGAATACCACAAGCAGCTGCTGGCCAACATCGTGGACGAGGAGCTGAACCGGCTGGACCGGGTGGTTGCCTACATGGCGCTGGAGTTCAAGAACCTGATCACCCGCCAGACCACCGGCAACCTGAAGACCGTCACCAGCCAGCTGGAGACCGCCATGGTGAACCGGCAGGAGTACCTGCGGCAGAACAAGCGCGGCGACAGCAAGCTGACCAAGCTGTACGACGAGGAGAACACCCGTCTGGCCAGCATACAGTCCTGGCGCAAGGCCTCCACCGCGGACCGGGACGGCGTGGTTTCCTTCTACATCGACGGCTATGAGCGGGACCTGACGCCGGACGGCCTGAACAACCTGAGCATTTCAGATGTGCGCACCGTGCTGGGCGGGGGAAACCTGGCCAACACCAAGGCCACCCGCAACGACGGCATCTACCGCATCGTGGACCAGGATCGCTGGTACGTGGCGGTGCTCTCCACGGGCAGCCTGTGGACGCCCATGGTGGGCCAGGACAACTACTACATGCAGCTGGAGGGCTTCGACGACCTGACCTTCACGGCGTCGGTCTACAGCGTGCAGAAGGAAAACGGCACCACGCTGGCGGTGTTCGAGATCCACGACCCCATCGGCCCGCTGATCTACCGGCGCAGCGGCAAGGCGAAGCTGAGCATCACGCTGACCGGCCTGTCCGTGCGCACCGACGCGCTGTACAACGAGAACGGCCAGATGGGTGTCTGGGTATACGACGTGCCCGGTGGCACCTTCGTGCCGGTGGAGGTGCTCTCCACCGACGGCAGCATCGCCATGATCCAGCCCCTGGTGGAAGGCGCGCTGCAGCTGGGCCAGACGGTGCTGATCAAGTAGCGCGGGGCGCTCGCCCGCGCGGGATGGGAGACAGTGACGTGAATCGCGAGGATTTGCTATCGAATATCCGCCTGTGGCAGCAGCGCGTCGGCGAGGCTTCGGCCCGCTGGGGCGGCGCGGAGATCTGCGGCGTCAGCAAGACCATCGCCCCGGAGACCATCAACCTGGCCTGGGAGGGTGGCATCCGCACCCTGGGGGAAAACCGGGTGCAGGAGCTGCTGGGGAAGATCGACCGGCTGAACCCCGATTTCCGCATCCACCTGATCGGCCAGCTGCAGACCAACAAGGTGAAATACATCATCGACAAGGTGGCCATGATCCAGTCTGTGGATCGGGAGGCGCTGGCGCTGGAGATCTCCCGCCGGGCCGAGGCCGCCGGCGTGCGGATGCCGGTGCTGGTGCAGGTGAACATCGCCCGGGAACCTCAAAAGGCGGGCATCGACGAGGAGCTGCTCGTGCCCTTCCTCCGCGCCTGCGCGGAGCTGCCGGGCATCGAGGTGCAGGGCCTGATGGCCATCATGCCCATCGCCGACGACCCTGAGGACGTGCGCCCCTATTTCCGCCGGATGCGGACGTGGTTCGACCGCCTGCGGGACGACCCGGTCCCCGGCGTGACCATGCGCACCCTGTCCATGGGCATGTCCGACGACTGCCTCGTCGCCGCCGAGGAGGGCGCGACGATGGTGCGCCTGGGACGGGCCCTGTTCGGCGCCAGGTCCTGACCCCGCCGCCGGGAGGATGCCCGGCGGCACATCAAGCTACTTACGCAGATTTGAAAAGAGGAGAACGCCATGGCGCGCAATAAATCCGGAGGACTCAACAAGCTTTTGAACTTCATCGGCCTCGTGGACGATGAGGACAACCGGGATACCTATGGAGAGGAGTACTCCAGCGATAACTATGGGCGGCAGGCGGCCTATACGCCCAACCGCACCCAGCGCGTGCAGACGGGCGCCCGCGCGGCCACCCAGCGCCAGAGCCAGAGCGCTTCCCGCAGGCTGCCGGAGCGCACTCCCTCCCGCAGCCGCTACGAGAGCCGCTACGACAGCCGCGGCGCGTCCACGGAGCGCGCCTCCGCCCGGGGCTATGACGACTATCGCTCCACCGAGCGCCGCGCGACCTCCCGCTTCGAGGAGTCGGACTACGGCGCGCGGGCGCCGAGGCAGAGCACCCGCTATGCCCAGCAGCCTGAGAGCCGCTACGGCAGCAGCAACGTGCCCCAGCGGCGCGAGCCCCAGCGGGCCATGCGCGTGAGCCAGCGCTCCCGCACGGTGATGTATTCCCTCCATTCCCTGGAGGACTGCTGTGAGGTGATCGACCAGCTGATCGCCAACAACACCGTCGTGCTCACCATGGATGAGCTGGACGGCCGGCTGCTCCAGCGCGCCGTGGACACCCTCTCCGGGGCGGTGTTCGCGCTGCACGCCAGCATCCGGAAGGCTTCCGACAAGACCTACCTGGTCGCGCCGATGTCGGTGGAGGTCAACGAGGCCTACGACCTTGACCGGCGGTTCTGAACCCGGATTTTTTCAGCGCAATGGGGAGGTGACGGCGCATGCTCGGGCTCTATGAGGTCTTCTACGCGGGCTACCTTTTCCTGCGCCTGATCACGACGGCGATCCTCGTCTACTGCGTCCTCAGCTGGTTCCGGCCCACCTTCCGGGCATTCGAGTGGCTGCGGCGGTTCATCGCGCCCTTCGTGTCGCCCTTCCAGAAGCTGTCGATGAAGGCGATGCGGTACTTCCGCGCGCCGGTGGACTTCACCTGCCTGTTCGCGATCATCGGCTATCAGATCGTGGAGCGCCTGTGGTGGCGGCTCTACATCCTCCTGGCGCGGCTGCTATGATGACGGACGCGCCGGAGAAGCGCCTGAACGAGCTGGCCCTGCGCTGCGCCCACAGCGGGCGGACCCAGTTCACGAAGTTCCTGGAGCCCTCCGCGGAGGCGGCGGCCCGGGCGGCGGCGAACCGCGCCGGCGTGCAGCTGGCCCTGTGGGGCGGCTATGAAGAGGCGGAGCGCCGCGTCGCGGCCTTCTACGACCTCGAGCCCCCGGAGCCGGAGGCGTACCCGCTGACGGCGCTGCGCATCCAGTGGAACGCCAAATTCGCGAATCCCGGGCACCGGGACCTGCTGGGCGCGCTGATGGGCCTTGGCATCGACCGGGAGACCACCGGGGACATCGCGATGGGCACCTGGAAGGGCGAGGGCTGCGCCTACCTGTTCGCGCTGGAGGAGATGGCGGATTACATCGCCGCCAACTTCGAGAGCGCCGGGCGGGCCTCGGTCCGCGTGACCGCCCAGGCGGAGCCGCCCGAGCTGCTGCCCCCGGAGGGGGAGACGCTGCGGCTGACGGTGCAGCAGGCCCGATTGGACGCCGTGGTGGCGGCGGCCTGCCGGCTGTCCCGGAGCGAGGGCCAGCGGCTGATCACCGCCGGCCTTGTGAAGCTGAACCACGTCCCCTGCCTGCGGACGGACGCCCGGGTGGACGAGGGCGACATGCTCTCCGTGCGGGGTTACGGCCGGGCGAAGGTGGTCGGGTTCATGGGGGAATCCCGCCGGGGCCGGCAGGTGCTGGCGGTGTTCAAGTATAAATAATCGAAAGATAATGTTGGCTTGCAGGAATTCCGCCGTCGCGCGGCGAAAATAAAAAGGATTGATTCCAGTGGCCCCCGTGGCCATACCCATACGGCACATACTTCAGAGACGAAAGGACGGTTATCGATATGGCGATCAGCGTTAGGGACATTCAGGAGAAGGAATTTGGCACGCAGGCCACCGGCGGCTACAATATCGAGCAGGTTGACGACTTCCTGGATGAGATTTCCGAGCAGATGGCGACCCTCGTGCGCGAGAACATGGAGCTGAACAAGCAGATCAAGGGCCTGGAGGCGGACGTTCAGGCCGCGCGCTCCGCGGCCGCGGCGGCGGAAGCCAAGACGCCCGATTACAACGAGAAGAGCTACTTTGCGAACCTCCAGAATGCCATGCGGGAATCCCTGATCGGGGCCCAGCGCATCGCCGACGAGACCCTGGAGGAGGCCAACCGCAAGGCCCAGAAGACCGTGGGCGACGCCCAGGTCCAGGCCGACCAGATCACCGTGACCGCCCGCGAGAAGGCGGACACCCTGGTCAGCAAGGCTCAGGAGGAGGCCGAGCAGATCACTGCCGACGCCCGCACCCGCGTGGAGACGCTGGAGAAGCGCTACGAGACCCTGAAGGCCTCCGCCACCAGCTTCAAGGCCGAGTTCAGCCGCATGCTGGACCAGCAGGCGACCGCGCTGCGGGAGAGCAACGGCCTGTTCTGATGCGAACAAGCGGACCGGAGGGCCCGCATAGAGATACCTGTGTAGGGGCGCCGGCGAGGCGTCCGACGGACGCGGCGCGTCGCCGCACCGGCGGGCGGCGCGCCGCGCCCCTACTGCCATGTGGCGCAAACAGCCTGACGGAACGGCAGGACCGATCCAACGGAGGAGAGTATGAGAAGGATTCGCGGACTTCACGGCGCGTGGATCGCCATTCTGGCGGCGGCCGCCGACCGGGTGAGTAAGGCGGCGGTGGCGCGGCTGGCCCACCGCGGCGCGCTGATCCCCGGCATCGTCAACCTGAGGCCGGTGGAAAACCGCGGCGCGGCCTTCTCGATGCTGTGGGGGCAGGGCGCGGCGCTGATCCTGCTGACCGTGGCGCTGATCGCCGGACTGCTGGCGTGGCTGATCGCCAGGCCGGAGGCTCCCCGGGGGCTGCGGACGGGCCTGTGGCTGATCGTCGGCGGCGGCCTGGGCAACCTGTACGACCGGCTGTTCTTCGGCGTCGTGGCGGACTTCATCGAGCTGGCCTTCGTGCGGTTCGCCGTGTTCAACATCGCGGATGTCTGCATCTGCGCCGGGGCGGCCCTGGCGGTGATCGCCGTGGCGCTGGATGAGCGGAAGGGGAAGAGGGCCCGATGAGCGAGGCAATGGTTTTTGAGCGCGCCGTGGAGGACGGGCGCGAGGGCGAGCGCCTGGACGTCTTCGCCGCCGAGCTGGCGGACGTCACCCGGTCCCGGGCTGGCGCGCTGATCCGGGAGGGCCGGGTTTCCGTGGACGGCGCGGCGCAGCCCAAGGCGGGCTTCAAACTGAAGCCGGGCATGGCGGTGCGGGTGGAGGTGCCCGCGGCGGTGCCGGCGGAGGTGACCGCCGAGGACATCGACCTGGAGATCCTCTACCAGGACGACGACCTGGCCGTGGTGTACAAGCCCTCCGGCATGGTGGTGCACCCCGCGGCGGGCAACGAGAGCGGCACGCTGGTAAACGCGCTGCTGAAGCACCTGGACAACCTGTCCGGCATCGGCGGGGAGATTCGCCCGGGCATCGTGCACCGCATCGACAAGGACACCTCCGGCCTGCTGCTGGTGGCGAAGAACGACCGCAGCCACGTCTGCCTGTCGGAGCAGATCCGCGCCCACACGGTGCACCGGGCCTACCGGGCCATCGTGATCGGCGGCTTCCGGGAGGAGGAGGGCACCGTGGAGGGGCCCATCGGCCGCCATCCCACGGACCGCAAGCGCATGGCCATCGTGCCCGGGGGCAAGGAGGCCGTCACCCACTGGCGGGTGCTGGAGCGGCTCAGGGGGGCGA
Organism: Clostridia bacterium; assembly: GCA_030530315.1. Classification (GTDB taxonomy): domain Bacteria; phylum Bacillota; class Clostridia; order Christensenellales; family Aristaeellaceae; genus UBA2862. The sequence continues at coordinate 39,685 of JAUMVG010000025.1, forward strand.
CGCTGATCGAGGCGAAGCTGACCACCGGCCGCACCCATCAGATCCGCGTGCACATGGCCTCCATCGGCCACCCCGTGCTGGGCGACCCGGTGTACGGACCGAAGAAGTCCCCCTATCCGGTGGCGGGCGGGCAGCTGCTGCACGCCTTCCGCATCGGCTTTATCCACCCCTCGACGGGGGAGGAGATGCTGTTCGAGGCGGAGCCGGAGCCCCGCTTCACCCACTGGCTGGAGAAGCTGCGCCTGTGAGCTGCGTCAACCGCCAGTTGCATTGCGAAATGTAAAGCCGACTTGCTGGCGTTCGCGGGCGGAGAACGGTATAATGGCGCTGATACGATGGATTCCCGAAGAGGGGGAGAGATCATGCTGTCAGAGAAAATCGCGGGCCTTCGCCGGCGGGAAGGATGGTCCCAGGAGGAATTGGCGGAGCGGTTGGGCGTGTCCCGCCAATCGGTCTCCAAGTGGGAGAGCGGCACGGCCCAGCCAGACATAGAGCGCGTGCTGGCGCTGAGCGACACCTTTGGGGTCAGCACCGACTACCTGCTGAGGGACGGCGTCGGGGAAGTGACGGCGGAGTTTCCGGCCCCGGAGGTCGTCCGACCAGCCTGTAAAGAGGAAAAGGGTCCGGCGGGACTTCGGCTGGTCACACTGGCTGAGGTCAGCCGCTATCTGGAGAACCGCCGCCAATGCGCGCCGCTAATCGCGCTGGGCGTGGGGATGTGCGTGGCGTGCGCGGCGCCGCTGCTGGCGCTGCTGGGCCTGTCCGGACCCGCCTGCTGGCCGTGGCTGAGCTCAAACATGGCCGTCGCCCTGGGCGTCGGGCTGCTGATCGTCATCGTCGCCGCGGCGGTGGGACTGTTCATCTCCATTGGCTTTCGCATGAAGCGATACACCTATCTGGAGCGGGACAGGTATGCCATGCCCGACGCCGTGAAGGCGTCCATCGAGGATGAGCTGAGGCAGTACCAGCCGCAGCACCGCCAGGCGGTGGGCGAGGGCGTGGGGCTGTGCCTGCTCTCTGCGGTGCCAGTCAGTGTGGCGGGCATCCTGGGTTTGCACCTGTGGGTGATGCTCGGCGTGGCCGCGTTGCTGGTGATGATCGCCCTGGGCGTGTACATTCTCGTGCGGGACGGCGTGATCCTGAGCAGCTCCTCCCGGCTGTTGAGACGCGCCGAACGCAGTCTGCGGCGGGCGCTGCGCCAGAGCGGCAAGGATTAAAGATTTCAAAAATACGATGAAATGTGTCTAAAATATTACAAATCATCTTGAAATCCCTCTGAATCTGTGGTAAAATGGGCCTACCATTTTATGGATGGAGGGATTTTCTTGCGCTTCAGGCGAATGATATGCGCGCTGCTGGCGCTGTGCCTGGCGGCGACCGCGCTGCCGGGGCTGATGCCCGTGGCCCGGGCCGCGGCGAAATACTATATCACCGTGGACATCACCAACCAGATCGTCACGGTCTATGACAACGGAAATGTCTCGGACTCCGGCATCGCCCGTCAGATGATCTGCTCCACGGGCAAAAACGCCACGCCGACGCCCACGGGCACCTATTCGCTGCCCAGCAAGCGGTACACCGCCGAGCGCCAGGAGTGGTACTACTTCTCCGAGTACAACTGCTACGCCAAGTGGGCCACGCGCATCGTGGGAGGCATACTGTTCCACTCCGTGCTGTACAGCGCCTCCAAGCACGGCCCCACCAGCAGCTCCGTGAACGCCCTGGGTTCCAAGGCCTCCCACGGCTGCGTGCGGCTGAGGGTCGCGGACGCGAAGTGGATCGCCCAGAACTGCCCGGCGGGCACGAGGTGCCGGATCTTCAGGGGCAGCAGCGTGAACAGCGACCTGCGCAAGCGGCTGCTGAAAAAGAGCTTCTCCCGTGGCAGCCAGAGCTACGACAGCTTCATGGGCCGCGCCGAGGGAAGCACCCCGGTGAAGATCAACCTGTACAAGGGCTGCAAGGGCGAGCAGGTGCGCCAGCTCCAGCAGCGCCTGCGGGGGCTGGGCTTCCTGAATTCCGCCGCGGACGGCAAGTTCGGCAACAGCACCAAGACCGCGGTGAACAAGTTCCAGGCGGCCTGCGGGCTGAAGAAGACCGGAAAGGTCAACAAGGCGCTGTGGGACAGGATGTTCGCGGACGGCGCGCCCACCGAAACCGTGGCGACGCTGGCGGAGGGCTGGCAGGGCCCGGCGGTCTCGGTGCTGCAGAGCGCGCTGAAGGATTTGAAGTTCTTCACCGGAAACGTGGACGGCGTGTACGGCGCGGCGACCGCCGACGCGGTGCGCCGCTATCAGGCCAGCTTTGGCTTCTCCGCGACCGGCAAGGCCCCGACCAAAGTGCAGAAGGACGCCATCAGCCGCGCCAGGAGCATCAAGGAACAGTTCGCCGGCGGCGAATACCAGATGATCTCCACCACCAACGAGGTCCAGATGGCCACCATCAAGGCCAAGAGCTACACCCGCCTGCGCAGCAAGCCCAACGCAAAGAGTAAGGCGCTGACCAAGCTGAAGAAGAACGCCAAGGTGAAGGTGCTGGCGGACGGCGCCAACTGGGTGAAGGTGCTCTCGGGCAAGAAGACGGGCTACGTGCAGCGCAAGTATTTGAAGATCTATACCGCCACGGAGACCACGGTGACCTACGAGCCGGTCCCGACCCCGACGCCGGAGATCTTCATTCCGACGCCTACGCCGGAGGTCTACATCCCGCTGCCCACGCCCACGAACGCCGTGGTGCTGGGCGAGCCCGCGCCGACGGCCGAACCGACGCCTGTTCCGACTGTGACAGTTGAACCGATGCCCGAGCCGACTGCGACGCCTGAGCCGACGGTCGAACCGACGCCTGAGCCGACGCCCGAGCCGCTGCCGAAGTACGCGGTGGCCCGCAGGGATGGCGTCAGGCTGTACGCCGAGGCGAAGCAGAAGGACGAGCTGGTGGTGGCGGAGCTGTACAAGAATGCCGCTTTGGAGGTCGTCTCCGTCGAGACGGACTGGATCGAGGTGCGCTTTGAGAAGCACACGGTTTGGATGGCCAGGGCGGACGCCGAATTTACCGATATAAAGCCCGAGCCGACGGCCGCGCCCACTGCGGAGCCCACGCCCGTGCCGACGGCTGTGCCTACGCCGGAACCGACGGAAGAACCGACGCCTGAGCCAACTGCCATGCTGACGGCAGAGCCTACGCCTGAGCCAACCGCTGCGCCGACGCCGGAACCGACGCCGGAACCGACCGCCGCGCCGACGGCTGAGCCCACGCCCGCGCCCGTGGAGGAGCCCGCCGAGGCGGCGTAACGAGATCAAAATATCCTGGAGGACAATGCGATGAGCCGATTGGGCGATACCATCAGAAGCGCCCGCCTGAAGGCGAAGATGACGGAAAAGGCGCTGGGCAAGAAGTGCGGCCTGGCGGAGAACTACATCAAGGACGTGGAGTCGGGGCGGAAGATCGTCTCCGACGACCAGGCCCAGCGCATCCTGAAGGTGCTGGGCGTGGCGAACCCCGTGTCCACGGAACTGGAGGTGGCCTCGGAGCCACCAGTGAAGCTGCGTCCCAAGCCCCGGGCCTACGTCCTTCCCGTGGAGGAGCAGGAGCAGGCCGCGAAGCAGGCCGCCGAGGCTTCCTCAGACGCCTGGCTGGACGCGCTGAGCGGCGTCGTGAAGCGCGTGCCGGTGATGTCGCCGGACGGGCTGGTGATCGACCACGTGCTGACGCCCATCGTGAACGGCAGGATCGAGGGCGGCGCGCCGGACAAGGTGCTGTACTACCGCTGCCCGGACGATGCGCTGCGGGGCTTCCGCGTCTATGCGGGAGATCTGCTGCTGGTGGTGCCGGCTTCCAAAGCAGAGGACGGCCAGCTGATGCTGGTGGAGTACCAGGGCCAGCGCATGGTGCGCAAGCTGCTGAAGCTGGACGGAGGCCGCATTCAAATGCAGGCCTTCGACCACGAATTCGCCGCGCAGGTGGGCACGATCATCGACGTGAAGGTGCTGGGCCGCTGCGTGAAGCTGGAGCGCCGGCTGTAAATCGGAATTAAGTAACTACTGATTAATTCGAGGAGGTATGGTATAATCGAGAGAGAAAGCGAG
>JAUMVG010000097.1 GCA_030530315.1 Clostridia bacterium
GATTGCCGGCTCCTTCATCAGTCCTTTTACCTTGTCGCTATTTTAGTGACATTGCGCTGTCATGGGGGCCTCCTTAAATCATGTACTCGATCAGGTCGGTCTGCTTGAGGTCGGGGTTCCGCTCCACCTGATGGGTCACTTCAAAGTCCTTCATGATGATCAGCCGGTCCGCCATGCCGATGAGCTCGCTGAGCTCCTCGGAGATCATCAAAATGGCGCGGCCTTCCTTTTTCATGTCCTCGATCAGCGCGTACATGGCCTGCTTGACGCCGATGTCCACGCCGCGGGTGGGGCAGTCCATGATGATCACTTCCGACCCCTTGGCCGTCCACTTGCCGAAGGAGACCTTCTGCTTATTGCCGCCGGAGAGGGTGTTCACATACTGCTTGCCGCCATGGCACTTGATGCGGTAGTTGTCGATCTCCACGTCGCTGAGCTTCTTCTCCGCCCGGGGATTGATGAAGGTCTTGTGCTCCAGGGCCGGGATGGAGGGCAGCACGATGTTGTCCTGAATCGGGCCGTCCAGTATCAGGGCCTCGGTATCCCGGTTTTTGGAGATGTAGCCGATGCCGTTGTTGATGGCCTGCAGGGGCGTTTTGATCTCCTGCCCGTTGCGCAGCACCTTGCCGCCGCCGAGCTTTTCCAGGCCGTAGGCGATGCGCCCAATGTCGTGCATGCCGCAGCCGGACAGGCCGCCCATGCCGATGATCTCACCCTTGTGCAGCTTCAAGTTGAAGTGCTGGATCCGGCCCAGGGACACGTCCTGCAATTCCAGCGCCACCTCGTTCGAGTGGCTGGTGTCGTAATCCTCGCGGTAATACTTGTCGCCGATCTCGCGGCCCACCATCATGTAGCGGATGGCCTTCACCGAGTCCGGCGCGTCCATCTCCTCGCGGGTCAGGTGGCCGATGATGTCGCCGTCACGAAGCACGGTCAGGTCGGTGCACTGCTCCAGGATCTCGTCCATATCGTGGGAGACGAAAACGATGGCCTTGCCCTGCTCCGCCATGCGGTGGATCAGCTTGTACAGGATCTCGCGGCCCTCCAGCGAGAGGGCCGTGGTGGTCTCGTCCACCACCAGGATCTCGGTCTTGTCGGTGACGCAGCGCACCAGCTCCACCAGCTTGCGGTCCTCGAAGGTGTACTGGTCGATGAGGTCGCCGGCCTTGATGTGGCTGATGCCGAAGCTCTCCAGAACCTTCTGGGCGTCCTTCTTCATCTTTCGCATGTTGATCACGCCGAATTTGGAGAACTCCGCCTCGTGGCCGGAAAAGATGTTCTGTGCCACGGTGACACCGGGAATGGTGTTGGCTTCCTGAAGGATCATGGAGATGCCCGCGTCCTGCGCCTCCACCATGCTGCCGGGGTTCCAGGCCTGCCCCTTGTAGAACATCTCGCCCTTGGTGGCGGGCTGCATGCCGGAGGCAATGGACATGATCGTGGATTTGCCGGACCCGTTCTCCCCTACCAGGCCGCGGATCTCGCCCCTGCGCAGGGTGAAGTCCACATCCTTGAGGGCGATGGTGGGGCCGAATTCCTTGCGCATGTGTTTCGCTTCAAAAATGATTTCCTTCTGCATTTGCACCATCTCACTTTTCAAAGAATCGGAAGCGCTCGCGTCAATCGGTCATGGAAAGTCACCTTTACGATAGTTATGATAGCACGAATTCTTTCCCGATTACACACACATATTTTACTTGTTTTAGCACAATATTCATTTCGTCTTGTAATCAGGCGAAATTCATGATATTATTAGCACAAATTCCACTGTTTTATTGCGTTTCCGGGAGGTTTTGCCATGATCATGATGGATCTACAGGAGGTGCTGCGGGTCATCCTCGGCTCCTACCGCGTGCAATTTCTGGCCCTGGAACGGGACTGCTCCTCCCCTGAGGCTTCGGCGCTGGATTTCCTGTTCCGCGACCGGCTGTACGAGGACTTCGACTACAGCGCCTTCGCCGCGGGCATCATGGACCTGGTCCCGGAGGACGGCGTCATCGACTACAAGGACAGCTTCGGCCTGCACTATATCGTCTTCCGGCTGCGCGATTCCGGGAGGGAGGCCTACCATTTCTGCGGCCCCTATACCTACCGGGCCTACGGCGAGGACGATTTCAGCCGGATGATCGAAGCCCACGACCTGCAGGGCGACGCCATCGACGCGGTGCGGTGGTACTTCAAGCGCATTCCGGTGATCGAGGATTACCTGGGCTGGCGGCAGATGCTGAGCGCTTTCCTGGCCCGATACCTGGCCAATCCCGACCTGGGTATCGTCCGCGTGACCCACGACCACCCGGAGGTTCCCCGCAAGAAGCCCTCCGTCGGCCTGTCCACCATTTCCTACGCCTCCATCGAGGCCCGCTACGCTGTGGAGGCCGCCATGCTCGACGCCATCCGCCGGGGCGATATCGCCGAGGCCACCTACCAGCAAAACCAGTTCATGGGCTTCACGCTGGACCAGCGCCTGCCCGACCGCCTGCGGGATGGCAAGGACATGGTCATCGCCGTCAACACCCTGTATCGCAAGGCCATCGAGCAGGCCGCCGTGCACCCGATGTACATCGACGCCATCAACGGCCAGTTCGCCATCGAGATCGAAAGCGCCGAGACCAACGAGCAGCTGGAGGCCCTGATTCCCAAGATGATCCGCCACTACTGCCTCGCCGTGCACCGCCACTCGCTGGAACGCTACTCCGCCACCGTGCGCGACTGCCTGAACTACGTGGACTTCCACTACATGGAGGCCCTCAGCCTGGAAAACCTGGCCGCCCGCTTCGCCGTCAACAAGAACTACCTGTCCAGCCGCTTCCACAAGGAGGTGGGCAGGACGCTGACGGACTACATCAACCAGACCCGGGTGCAGCGGGCGGTCCGGCTGCTGGAGAGGACGTCCCTGCCCCTGCAGGAGATCGCCGAGCAGTGCGGCTTCACCGACGCCAATTACTTCACCCGCACCTTCAAGAAGATCAACGGCATCTCCCCCAACGAATACCGAAAATCGCTTGGCAAGCATACGCGGCCCCATGCTTAATCAGGAGGGAACACCATGCAGACCATATCGCTGAACTCAAGCTGGAAATTCAGAAAGCTGCCCAGCCTGACGCTGGACCGGCTCCCCGACGCCCTGCCGGACGGCGCGTGGGAGGACGTTGCCCTCCCCCACACCTGGTACAGCGACGACGACCCGTATCAGGGCCTGGCCGTCTATGAGCGGACGATCGCCGTGGACGCGGCCTGGCAAAAGGTCTTCCTCTCCTTCGACGGCGCGGACCAGCGCTGCCGCGTGTACGTCAACGGCCACTTCGCCGGAGAGCACCACGGCGGATATGCCCGCTTCCGGCTGCCCATTCCCGCCCCGGCAATGGGCGACGACGCCTGGCGCGTCCGGGTCTTCCTGGAGAACAGCGTCAACGAGGACATCGCCCCGTCCTTCGGGGATTTCACCGTGTTCGGGGGCCTGTACCGGAACGTCGACCTGCTGGTCTGCTCCCAAAGCCACTTCGACTACTGCTATTACGGCACGGACGGCCTGATCGCGCGCGCCTGGGTGGGCGACGCAGGAGAGGGCCTGCTGGACGTGGAGCCCCATGCCGTCTGCGCAGGCGAAGGCGGAAGGATCGCCTATACGCTGGCCGACGGGGACGGCAAAGTCGTCTGCTGCACCGAAGCCGGGACAGGCGAGGCGAGGCGCATGGTCGTGGATTCCCCCATCCTGTGGGACGGCGTGAAGAGCGCTTATCTCTATACGCTGTCCGCCGATCTGATCGTGAATGGAAAGGTCGTCGATCACACCGCCGTGCGCACCGGGTTCCGCCGCGTGGAATTGAGCGGAGAGGACGGCCTGCGCCTGAACGGACGCCCCTGCCAGATCCGCGGCGTGGCCAAACACCAGGACCGCGCCGGAACATACAGCGCCACAACGCCATCGGATATCCGCGAGGACTTCAGCATCATCCGGGAGATGGGCGCCAACGGCGTGCGGCTGTCCCACTACCAGCACCCCCAGCCGGCCTACGACTGCTGCGACGAGCTGGGCCTGCTCTGCTGGGCCGAGATCCCCATGCTGAAGATGACGGAGAGTCCCGCCCTGATGGAGAACGCCACGCAGCAGCTCACCGAGCTGATTTTGCAGAACATTCACCACCCCTCCATCTTCTGCTGGGGAATCCAGAACGAGATCGCCATGTTCCGGGACGCGCCCTTCATGCACAATAACTGCCGGCGGCTGCACCAGCTGGTGAAGTCCCTGGACGGGCACCGCCTCTCCACAGCGGCCAACCTGTACCCGCTGAAGGCGTCCAGCAAGCTGAACGAGATCACGGACATGATCGGCTACAACCTCTATTTCGGCTGGTATTACGGCGAAATGCCGGACTTCGGCCCCTGGCTGGACCGCTTCCACGCCGTGCGCGGCCAGCTGCCCCTGGGCATCAGCGAATACGGCGTGGACGCCAACCTGGCACTGCACTCGGAAGCCCCCGCGGTCAAGGACTACTCCGAGGAATACCAGGCGCTCTGGCACGAGACGGTCTATCCCCAGATCGAGGCCCGCACCTGGCTGTGGGGCAGCTTCGTCTGGAACATGTTCGACTTTTCCAGCACCCGCAGGAACGAGGGCGGCCAGCGCTTCATCAACGCCAAGGGCCTTGTGACCCACGACCGCAGGACCCGCAAGGACGCCTTTTACTACTACAAGGCCCGCTGGTCGGAGGAGCCCTTTGTCCGCCTGTGCTCCAAGCGCTTCGCTAACAGGGCCCAGGCGCAGATCGACGTGAAATGCTATACCAACCAGCCCTCGGTGAAGCTGGTCGTGAACGGCCAGCCCTTCGGGGAAGCGCAAACCGAAAACGGCACGGCCGTCTTCCGGCAGGTGCCCCTGGTCCCGGGCGACAACGCCATTCAGGCCATTGCCGGTGATTGCGCCGACAGCGCCCTGTGGCGTCGCGTTTCCGAGCCGGATGCCGGCTACCGCCTGCCGAACGAGGAAGCGGGCGGCGCCGTGCGCAACTGGTTCCTGGAGGAGGACGACATGCGCAGGGAGGGCTTCTTCTCCATCCAGAACACCGCCCAGGAGCTGCTGGACAACCCGGGCGCAAGGTCGGTGCTGGAAAGGTTCGTTCCCGGCCTGGTGCGCGTCATGACGGAGCGGAGCGTCATCCCCTTGGGGCTGGCGCTGAAGAGCATCCTCAGCCGGGACGCGGATGAAACGCTGGACGTAAAGGCCTTGAACGAGGCGCTGAACCACATCCCCGACACGGACGAGTAAAAACAGTTCAGGAGGGTCCTTCCCATGAAGCGCAGCGAAATACTAAAGCGCGTCGGCATCACGCCGCCCCCCGCCGCCCGCGTCCGCCTGATCGTGGACACGGACGCGAAAAACGAAGCGGACGACCAGTTCGCCATCATGCACCACCTGCTGACGCCGATGTTTGACGTGCGGGGCATCACCGCGGCGCACTTTGAGCAGAAGGCCGGATACAATGGCCAGTCCATGGAGGCCAGCTACCGGGAAATTGAAAAAGTGCTTCAGCTCGCTGAAATCGACGACGTTCCGTTTTTCCGGGGCTGCGCTTCGCCGCTGAAGTCGGTCCATGACGCGCCGGACAGCGAAGGCACGCGGTTTATCATCGGGGAAGCGCGCCAGCCGGGCAAGCTGTACATCGCCGTTCAAGGCGCCATGACCAACGTGGCCGCGGCGATCAAAGCCGCCCCGGACATCGCTGAAAACCTGGTGGTGCTCTGGAACGGCGGCGGGCCCTATCCCGAGGGACGCCCGGAATTCAACGTCATGCAGGACCCGGACGCCGTGCGCGCGGTACTGGCCAGCCCGGCGGAGGTCTGGCAGACCGACCAGAGCGTCTACTGCACCCTGGAGGTGACGCTGGCCGAGCTGAAGCGCCGCGTATTCCCCTGCGGAAGAATCGGCCGCTATCTGTATGAACAGCTGGAAGCGGAGTATCTCGCAGAATACAACCCGGCTTTCCTGCTGCGCACCGGCGAAAACTGGACGCTGGGCGACAACACCACCGCCGCCGTCCTGCTGATGAACCGCTGGCGCGGCAACTGGCATATGGAGCGCGCGCCCATGATCAAGGAGGACCTGACCTACCAGCCCAATCCGGACGGCAAGCTGATCCGCGTCTACGACAGCATCGACGTCAGGATGACGCTGGAGGATTTGTATGCCAAGCTCGCCCTGGCCTACGGAAACACGCTCTAATACCGCCAGCCGCCAACCCACGGTTACCCATCCTCCGGATCTGCCCGATGGCCTCTTTTCGGCGATCCCGGCAAAGCGGAGGGCGCCGCTCGCTTTCCCCGGGAGCCCCAACAGCTTCACGCGCCATCGTCCTTCAACACGCGGCGGCATCTCCTTCAGTCAATGGGTTTATGATCGCAATGCCGCAAAAAAAAGAAAAATGCGCCATGCAGCCGTAATGCGGAGATTCTGCCATAATCGGCAACGCATAAATTGGGCTCTTCACGGAAAGTTGGGGCTAACCCCCCTCATCAGTCACGCTTCGCGTGCCAGCTTCCCCCCAGGGGGAAGCCTTTCAGTGCCGAGTTGCCTTCCCCTTGAGGGGAAGGTGGCCCGTAGGGCCGGATGAGGTGTTATCATTCCCCAGGTTTCCGTGATGAACCATAAATTGGCCGCATTTTGCAGGCGCCGCCAACGAGCAAGAATCCCACCCGATTCTCTTCCATCGGGTGGGATTCTTGCGGTTGTGGGCTTTGTCAGCGGACTGAGCGGAGCACGCTCCGCTCAGTCCGCTGAAAGCGTCCCGGATCATTGCGCATAGTAGATCTGCGCCAGCCCGCCGTGGCTGGTTTCACGGTACTTCTCGTCCATGTCCCGGCCTGTGCGGTACATGGTGGCCACCACCTCGTCGAAGGAGATCTTGCGGGTGGAGAACAAAAACCGGGACAGGTTCACGGAACTGATGGCCCTCATGGCGGCGACCGCGTTGCGTTCGATGCAGGGGATCTGCACCAGGCCCTTCACCGGGTCGCAGGTCAGGCCCAGGTTGTGCTCCATGGCGATCTCGGCGGCGTACTCGATCTGGTCGATGTTCAGCCCGTACAGCGACGCCAGCGCCGCGGCGGTCATGGAGCAGGCGCTGCCGATCTCGGCCTGACAGCCGCACTCCGCGCCGGAGATGGAGGCGTTGGTACGAATGACGTTGCCGATGATGCCCGCCACCGCCAGCGCGTCCAAGATCTCCTCCTCGGGGAAGCCCCGGTCCGTCTGCATGTAGTACAGCACCGAGGGCAGCACGCCGCAGCTGCCGCAGGTGGGCGCCGTGACCACGATGTTCTCGTCGGCGTTCTCCTCGCTGACGGCGTAGGCATAGGCGGCAATGACACGGTTCATGGTGACGTCCGCGCTCTCGTTGTAGCAGCGCTTTTCATACAACAGCTTGGCCTTGCGGGCCACGCCCAGCCCGCCGGGCAGCGTGCCCTCGGCATTGAGGCCGCGCCGGATGGACGCCTTCATGGCCTCCCACACGGTCTTGAGGTAGTCCCGCAGGCGGTCGTCCTCCATGCGGTAGATGAACTGCGCCAGGTTCATGCTGCGCTGCTTGCAGATGTTCAGGATCTCGGTGAAGTTCTTTTGCGGATAGACCTCGATCTCGTCCTCGGAGGCCTCCCCTTCGATGCGAATGGAGCCGCCGCCGATGGAGAAGATGCGATTGGAGCCGATCAGCTTCCCGTCCCTGAAGGCCTCGAACCGCATGGTATTGGGATGCGGCAGGTCCTGCTCCTCCCGGTTGAACACCACCTCGGCCCCGGGCAGGCCGGCCCGTATCGCCTTGCCGGTGCCGTGGCCCTCGCCGGTGTAGGCCAGCGAGCCGAACAGCGTCACCCGGAAGCGGTCCGCCTCGGGCCAGCGCTGGCGAAAGATCGTAGCCGCGTGGAAGGGGCCGACGGTGTGGGAGCTGGACGGCCCGTTGCCGATCTTGTAGACGCTCTTGATGGTTTTCACGGTCGCATCCTCCTTACAACGGCAGCTTCCTGCCCTGCTTCTTCCGGTCGTAGAGCTCGGCGGTGGCGATGAACATCACGTGCCCGTCCCCTGGGCGCGGCGGAGGCGCTCACGAACAGCTCGCCCAGTACGCCGATCCACGTCGCCTTCAGCACCACGCAGCCCAGCGTCGCGCCGATGACCAGGCCGATCAGTATGCGCAGGATCAAGCTCACGGAATTCCATTTCTTGGTGACAGCCATTAGGCTCCTTCAGCATTACCCTTGTGTTAATCATAGCACAAAACAAAAGATATGGCTATAGCGAAAGCCCGGTTCGGGCGGGTTTTTCAATATTTTGTTGCGCGTTGGTTCACACGGGGATCCGAAGGCGAATCGCTGCCCGTCGGGTATGTTGTCCTGGATCTCATTCCATTGGGATGCTCCAGCCAACCCCGGCTTATCTCCATTCTGCCGTCATTGCCATTATACCCTTGCCTATGGTATAATGATTAGGAAAACCACAGGTTTTCCGGGTCGCCGGGCAAGGGAGCGGAGCGAGTTGCGCAGCACGGCGACAATCATGGTATTAATGATTAGGAAAACCTCGGGTTTTCCGGGTCGCCGGGCAAGGGAGCGGAGCGAGTTGCGCAGCACGGCGACAATCATGGTAT
>JAUMVG010000026.1 GCA_030530315.1 Clostridia bacterium
TTGCCGGCTCCTTCATCAGTCCTTTTACCTTGTCGCTATTTTAGTGACATTGGTCGATCCGGCGCTGACTTCTTTTTGTACAAGCCGGTCAACCTGCGTCGCCTTCCGCAGATCATCCACGAGTGCCACAGGAACAGAGCGCTGTCCCGGCTGGGAAAGGCGACCGATGCGCAGAGCGACTTCGAGCGGGATGCGGCCTATCTGAGGCACAGGCTGGCAAAGCTGGGGATACTCTCCCGGTTGAGCGGCAGCGCCTACCTCGCGGAGGCCGTGCTGTGCATCCAGCAGGACAGCATGCTCTACAGAAACCTGACCCGCGGGCTTTACGCGATCATCGCCGAGCGCAACGGCACCACCGTGTCCCGGGTGGAGCGCGCCATGCGTAACGCCATTTCCGTAGCCTACGACCGGGGCGGACTCTCAGGTGCTTTTACCGAAAGGCCCACCAACAAGCAGTTCATCGCCTATTTGCTTCAGGCGCTGGAGGAGCGCTCCAGCGAATTTGACGATCTTTAACGCCCCAAACGCGCTCGCCTTCTATTGTATATTTCCCCCGAATATGTTAAACTGTAACCAGAGGAAATGTACATATGGAGGGATGCGGCATGCTGACCATCGGTATCTGCGGCGCCAGCGGCAGCGGAAAATCCACGCTCGCCAAAGCGCTCGCTTCGCGTCTGGAGAAGCCCTGTGTGTATATCAAGCAGGATTCCTACTACAAGGATCATCCCGACATGACCTTCGAGGAGCGGGCCTCCATCAATTACGACGAGCCGGGCATCTTTGAGCACGATTTGCTGCGCGACGATTTGCTCAGGCTCAAGAACGGGCAGCCCATCACATCCAAGGAATACGACTATACTCAGCACCGCCGCTGCGACTCCGGCGCGCTGATCCAGCCCGCGGACGTCGTGCTGCTGGAGGGCATCCACGTCTTCTACGACCCGCAGGTGCGCGACCTGCTGGACTTCAAGATCTACATACAGGTTGACCCCGACGTGTGCCTGCTGCGCCGCGTCAAGCGGGACATCCGGGATCGCGGGCGCACCATCGAGAGCGTCTACAAGCAATACCTGGAGACCGTCAAGCCGATGTACGAAAAGCACATCCGCAACTATGTGGAATACGCGGACCTGATCGTCGCCAGAGGCGGCAAAAACGCCCGCATCATCGACATACTGGCCCACTACATCAATTCCGGCATGATCGATCCCAAGGAATGAGCGATTCGATATACACAACGCGCTCCGCGAACCGCGCGGCCTGCCCGTAGGCAGACTGCCGGGAAATCGCGGAGCGCGTTGTGTTATCCCTTTTTGAAACAGGCTTTGGCTTGCGTTTTCAGCCCTTTCCCTCGCCGTAAACCCGCGTTACAGCGCCGCCTTGCGCTCCTCGGCGGCCTTCAGCATGTGTTCGGCGTGGGACAGGCTGCTCTCGCTGTCGTCTGCGCCGCCCACCAGGCGGGAAATCTCCTGCACGCGGCCCTGCCAGTCCAGGGCGCGCACGTGGGTATCCGTTCGATTTTCTCCGGCGACCTTCTCCACCAGGAAGTGGGCGTCGCCCAGCGCGGCGATCTGCGGCAGATGGGTGATGCTGAGCACCTGCCGGTTCTTCGCGATCAGGCACATCTTTTCACCGACGACCTGGGCCATCCTGCCGGACACACCGGTGTCGATCTCATCGAAGATCATGGCGTCGACGCCCTCCGAATCCACGGCGATGGCCTTGAGCGCCAGCATGACGCGGGAAATCTCACCGCCGGAGGCGATACTGGCCAGCGGGCGCAGCGGCTCACCGGGATTGGGCGATATCATGAACTCCACGCGATCCATGCCCTGGGACGTCGGCTTCGGTTCGGGGTCCACCCGCACCTCGAAGCGGGTCTTCGCCATGCCGAGATCCTTGAGCTGTTCGCAGATCTCCGCCGCCAGCTTTACGGCGGATTCCCGCCGCAGCGCGGAGAGCCGCGCGCAGGCGGCCTTCAGGCTGGCATCCGCTTCCTTATAGGATTTTTTCAGTCCCGCAATGGCTTCGTCGCTGCCCTTCAGCTCGTTGAGCCGGTCCGCTGCGGCCGCACCAAAGGCGATGACCTCCTCAACGGTGCTGCCGTACTTGCGCTCCAGTCGGCCGATCATGTCCAGCCGCGCCGCCACCTTTTCCAGCAGTTCGGGTTCGCTGTCCAGGTCGTCCAGAAGCGATTGAAGCTCGTAGCCGGCATCCTGCACGCCGTAGAACAGTTCTCGAAGCCGTGCCGCCAGCTGGGCGTAGCGCTCATTCAGAGAGGCAATGTGGTCCATGGCGTCGGCGGAGCGCAGCAGCGCCTCCTGGGCGCTGGGGCTTCGCCCGTCCCCCTGATAGACGAGGGTATAGGCGGTCTCGATGCCGCCGCGGATCCTCTCGGAATTCTCCAGCATCGCCAGCTTGCGCTCCAGCTTCTGCTCCTCGCCTGCCTTCAGCTTGGCCGCGCTGATCTCCTGCACCTGGAAGGAGAGCATGTCCGAAAGCCGCTCCTTTTCGGAAGCGTCGTTCATGCGCTTCTTGAGCTCAGTGGCGATTTTGCTCCGCGCGGCGTAGAGGCCAGCGACCTCCGCCCGCGCCTTCGCATGGGCCTCGCCGCCGAATCCGTCCAGAAATTCCAGATGCCTGGCCGGATTCATCAGCGCCTGGTGCTCGTGCTGCCCATGGATGTCCATCAGCATGGCCGTGAGCTCCCGCAGCGTCGACAGGGGCACCACCACGTCCGACACGCGGCAGATGTTGCGTCCCTCCCGGTTCAGCTCCCTGCGTATGGCGATCAGGCCGTCCTCCGCGTCGATGTCATGGGCGCAGACATACTCCATGGCGCGCTCGTTTCCGGAAATGTCAAAAAGCGCCTGCACCATGCCCTTTTCCGCGCCGGTGCGGATCATGTCCCGATCCGCCCTGCCGCCGAGGGCCAGACTGATGCTGTCCACCACGATGGACTTGCCGGCGCCCGTTTCTCCCGTAAGCACATTGAATCCCTGCGCAAATTCGACGCGCAGCGATTCAATCAGTGCGATGTTTTTAATTGTCAGTTCAACCAGCATAGCGCGCTCCGATCACCCGTTCAACAGGCTGTTGAATTTCACCATCAGCGATTCCGCCGCTTCATTGGAGCGCGTGATGATCAGCAGCGTGTTGTCGCCGGCGATGGTGCCCATGACCTCGCTCCACTTCATGGAGTCTATGGCTTCACCCGCGGCGTTCGCGCTGGCGGTCAGCGTATTGACGACGATGAGGTTGTTGACGGACTCCATGTTGACGATGGACTCCGCGAGAATGCGCGCAAATCTGTCGTTCATGCCCTTCTCCGCCCGCTCCACAGTGGCATACTTGTAGCCGCCGTGTTCAGAAAGCACCTTGAGCAGGCGCAACTCCTTGATGTCTCGGGAAACGGTGGCCTGGGTCACCTTTACGCCGCGATTCTTCAACTCCTCGGCCAGTTCCTCCTGGGTCTCGATGTCCTTGCTCTCAATGATTTCCAATATAAGATTATGGCGCGCGCTCTTCATTGTCGTGAAGCCTCCCGATCTCTGATAGTGGGATGTGCCGGTTCCACCACCCGGCGGTCAATGGGTCCACTCAGACAGCTTGCTTCTGAGCAGCCCGATGTAGTTTTTCTCGCTGAAACGTACAAACCGGGCGCGCCTCTGCGCTCGGCATATGGTGATCTCCCTTCGGTCTCCCGCCAGCTTCACCACGCGGCGGCCGTCCAGCACTGCCTGTGCGCCGCCCCGGTCGTCCAGCATGCGCACCGTGATGCGCTCATCCGCGGAAACCACCACAGGCCTGGCGTTCAGCGTGTGCGGACATACGGGCGTCATCACAAAGCAATCCAAACCCGGCAGCACAACAGGCCCGCCGGCAGACAACGAATAGGCGGTAGAGCCCGTCGCGGTTGCGATAATGAGCCCATCGCCAGAAATGCAGTCCACAAGATTGCCGTTCGCCTCGTATTCAAGCGAAAGGATTCTCACGGAGGGCGTGGCGCGCGCGATAACGATGTCGTTCAGGGCGAAGTATTTCTGTTGGTCCAGCCCTTCTATCGTCATGATGGTACGCTCGTCTATGGAATAGTCTTCCGCAAGCAGCCGATCGATGATTGCGTCACTCAGATCCCCGGTCTCGATCTCCGTCAGGAAGCCAAGCCTGCCGAGATTGATGCCGAGAATCGGTATGTCGTAGGGAATCGCCTGGTCGAGCCCGGACAGGATGGTTCCGTCGCCCCCCAGGACGATCAACACCTGGCAGAGTTGGAATTCGTCCGTGCGCAGCCCCGGCAGCATTATCTGCTCGCCGAGACACTCCTCCACGCAGACCTCCACTCCCCGCGCCTGAAGCATTTCAATCAGCCTGTACGCGACCTCAAGCCCCGAGGGCTTGGAAGAATTCCAGTGGATTCCTACGCAGCGAATGGACACCACAACCACTCCTCATATATATACAATATACCAAAGAGGACTCGACTTACAAGCCCTCTTTGGAGGATTTAAAAAATTTGTCATAAGCTTGGCAAATTGTGACATCTATCGCATATTCACCGCCGGAAGCAGGCATATCGTCCGAAGGAACCAGGTCCAATAAGAACTCTATGTTACCTTCCGGACCCCTGATCGGTGAATAATCCAGACCGTTCACCCGCCAGCCCAGCGTGGGAATGAAATCCGTGATTCCACGCAGCACCTTCTCATGGACCTCCCGGCTGCGCACCACGCCCTTCTCCCCCACCTCTTCCTTTTCCGCCTCAAACTGAGGCTTGACGAGCGCCACGAAGCGCGCCCCGGGACCCTGCAGCACGCCCAGCGCCGCGGGCAGCACCGCCCGAAGGGAGATGAAGGAGACGTCCGTCGCGCCGAAGCGCGGCCTCGAATCGAAGTCCTCCGCCTTCAGGAATCGGGCGTTGGTGCGCTCCATGCACACCACCCTGGGATCGCTGCGCAGGCGGTAGTCCAGCAGGTTGTAGCCCACGTCCACCGCGTACACCCGGCTCGCGCCGGCTCTCAGCATCACGTCCGTAAAGCCGCCGGTAGAAGCCCCTACGTCCACGCAGACGCAGCCATTGAGGTCGATGTCAAAGACCTCCAGCGCCTTCTTCAGCTTGTGTGCGCCGCGGCTGACATAGGCGTCCAGCGTACCGCGCACCCGCAGCGTGTCCCCCGGCTTCAGCAGCTCGCTGGCCAGCCGGATCTTTCGATCGCCAGCCATCACCCGGCCCTCCATAATCAGCGCCCGGGCGAGCTCGATGGACTCCAGATTCAGATCCTCATAGAGCGCCTGGTCGGCGCGGCGCTTTTTCATGCTTCACGCCCCTCGATCTGCGCATAGCGCTTTTGTATGCGGCGGGCAATGTCCTCTGCCGTCAGGCGGCACTCGACCAGCTGCTGCTCGACGGTGGCATGGCCTATGAACCGGTTGGGCACGCCCAGCGTCAGCACCGGCGTCGCGACGCCGGCCTTGCCGAGCACGCCCAGCACGCCTTCGCCGAAGCCTCCGGCCACGACGTTCTCCTCCACAGTTACCGCAAGGCGGACCTTGCCCGCCTGCTCCAGCAGCATGCCCTCGTCCATCGGCGCGACGAAACGCGCGTCCACCACGCCCGCGGAGATGCCCTTGCCCATCAGCTCGATGCAGGCCTGCATCGCCAGGGAGACCATGCGCCCCACCGCGAATATGATGACGTCCTTGCCGGCGCTGAGCAGCTCCCACTCGCCGATTCTGAAGCTCCTCTGGCTCTGTATGCCAGGACCCATGTCCTCGCAGTTCTTGGGATAGCGGATGGCCATGGGCGCGTTGACGTCCTGGCTGAGATCGATCAGCATCTTCAAATCCCGCACGTCCCGAGGCGCCGCGATGATCATCCCCGGCATGGTGCGCAGGTAGCTGAGGTCAAACACGCCCTGATGGGTGGCTCCGTCCTCGCCGACGAGGCCGGCCCGGTCGATCAGGAAGGTCACAGGCAGACCGTTCCGGCAGATCTCCATCAGGATCTGGTCATAGGCGCGCTGGAGAAAGGTGGAGTAGATGGCCACATAGGGCTTCATGCCCTGGCTGGCCATGCCGGCGGCCATGACCGCCGCGTGCTCCTCCGCGATGCCCACGTCAAAGAAGCGCTCCGGGAACGCCTCCTGGAAGGCGTCCATGCACGTGCCCCCGGGCATGGCCGCGGTGATCGCGCAGATGCGGATGTCGTTCTGCGCCAGCTGCAGCAGCTGGCGGACGACGATCCTGCCGGAGGCGGTCGCCGTCTCGCCCTTGCGCTTCCCGGAATCGATGTAGAACGGCGCAACGCCGTGGTAGACGTCCGGATGATCCTCCGCGGGTTCGTAGCCGCGCCCCTTTTGGGTGACCACGTGGACCAGCTGGGGCTGATGGTCGTTCCGCGTTCGCCGAAGCACCCGAATCAGCTGTTTCAGGTCGTGTCCGTCGACGGGACCGATGTACTTGAACCCCAGCGCTTCGAAGAACTCGCCGTCGATGAACAGCGAGCGCACCATGTTGCGCAGCTTTTCCAGCAGCCGATACAAGCCCGTCGCAAACCTGTTCTTGCCTTCAAGGCGTCTGCGGACGCCCTGCTTGACGGCCAGATAACCCTTGCTCTGGCGCAGCCGGGTCAGGTAAGCGCTGACCGCACCGACGTTTTCGGCGATGGACATGTCGTTGTCGTTCAGTATGACGATCATGCGCGTTCCGCTCTGCCCGGCGTCGTTCAGCGCCTCGTAACACATGCCGCCGGTGAGCGCGCCGTCGCCGACGACCGCTACAACCTCGTACTCTCCATGCATGATGTCGCGGGTCCGCACAACGCCAAGCGCGGCGGAAATCGCCGTAGAGGCGTGTCCCGCCGTGAAGGAATCGTATTCGCTCTCCTCGAGCTGGGGAAAGCCGCTGAGGCCGTCCTGCTGGCGCAGCGTTTTGAAGCGCTCATAGCGCCCGGTGAGCAGCTTGTGGGCATAGGACTGGTGTCCTACGTCCATGAACAGCTTGTCGTCAGGCATGTCCAGCACGTAGTGCAGCGCGATAGTCAACTCCACCATGCCCAGATTGGAGGCCAGATGGCCGCCGCTCTCGGACACCACCTGGATGATCTCCTGCCGCAGCTCGCCTGCCAGCTGCTTCAATTGCTTCAAATTCAGTTTTTTCAGGTCAGATGGGTCGTGTATCTGTTCGAGAAGCATGTATCGTTTCTCCAATGTGTCATTTGGTGCGGTTCACCATGGAATCCACGAGTTTGACGAAAAACTCCGATCGTCCCGGGAAGCGCCCGAGGGCATCCAGCGCCTGCCGATGGAGCCGCTCCACCAGCGCGCGGGTGCCGTCGATGCCGTAGGCGGAAACGCAGGTCAGCTTGCCGCTTTCCGCGTCCTTACCCAGCGTCTTGCCCATGTCGTCCTGGGTCCCCACCACGTCCAGCAAATCGTCCGTCGCCTGGAACAGCAAACCAAAGGCGCGGCCGTATTCCGTCAGCGCCGAGAGATTCGCTTCGTCAGCGCCGCACAGCCGGGCAGCGGCCCTGAGGGGATAGATGAACATGCAGGCCGTCTTCCCGTACTGAATGAAATCCAGCGCCTCCGGCGTGCTCACCCGGTTGTGCTCGCAGTACAGGTCCATCACCTGGCCAGCGATCATGCCCGTCACGCCCGCGCCGGTGGCGATCTCACGAATGGCCAGCAGGGAGTCAGCGGCGCGTTCGGGATGGGCGCAGGCCGCCGCGAGCATCGTCTCGAAGGCGCAATTCAGCAGGCCGTCGCCCGCGAGGATCGCCTGACCCTCGCCGAAAACCACGTGGTTCGTAGGGCGTCCGCGCCGCAGCGTGTCGTTGTCCATGCCCGGCAGGTCGTCGTGGATCAGGGAATAGGTGTGGATCATCTCCACCGCGCAGGCAAAGTCCAGTGCCGCGTCCACGTCGCCGCCCAGCATTTCCACCGCCGCCAGCAGCATGCTGGGACGCAGGCGCTTCCCGCCTGCCGAAACGCTGTAGCGCATGGATTGGCTAAGCAGCCAGGGCATCTCTCCGATGCGATACCGGTTCTCCTCGACGACAGCCGGGATCTCCTCCAACCGCCGGTTGACCATTTCGGCATAGTCCTTCAACGTCTTCATAGTGCCTCCCCGGCATCCAGGGGCTGCTCGCCCGCTTCGGTGAGCACCTGGATCCGCCTGTCGCTCTCATCCAATATCGCGTTCAACCGGTCGCGCAGCTTTGCCGCGCGTTCATAAGCCTTGAAGGAATCCTCCAGGCTCATCTGTCCGGATTCCAGGGTTTGGACGAGCTGTTCCAGCTCCTGCATGCCCTCTTCAAAGGTGAATTGTTCATTCATAGCACATTATCCCTTTGGCTCAATGGTCCTGATATCCGCTTCCAGCGCGCCGTCGGCAAAGCAGACGCGCACCGGGGCACCTTGTTCGATTTCCGCGATGCCGCCGACGATACCGCCCCTCTGGCGCACGACGGCATAGCCCCTGTCCAGCACGGCGACGGGATTCATGGCCCGCAGCGCGGCGTCCAGGGCCTCCAATCGGTGCCTCCGAGCGGCGACCTGCTCCGGCAGAACGGCCCTCAGTTTTTCGTCGATGCACGCGATCGCCTCGCGACGCGGCGCAATCAGCGTCTGAGAGGGATGCCTGAATGCCTCGCTGTTCAGGAGCCGCTCCAGCTGGAGTCGCCTGATGTGCTGGCCGTGGCTGAGGGCCGCCGCGACGCGCCTGACGCGGCTGTCGAGGGCTTCCTTCAGCGTCGAAAGCTCGGGAACTGCCAGCTCGGCTGCCGCCGAGGGCGTTGGAGCCCGCATATCCGCAACGAAATCCGAGATGGTAAAATCGATCTCATGTCCGACGCAGCTGATCACGGGAATCCGCGATGCCGCGATGGCCCGGGCCACGATCTCCTCGTTGAAGGCCCATAGATCTTCGATGGATCCGCCGCCGCGCCCCACCAGCAGCACGTCGCAGGTTCCGTCGCGGTTGATGCGCTCGATGGCGCGGACGATGTCGGCGGCCGCGGAAGCGCCCTGAACTGCGCAGGGCGAAATAAGTATGCCGATGTTCGGGTTGCGCCTGCGGGCCACGTGGATGATGTCCCGAATGGCCGCGCCGGTCTGGGAGGTCACCACGCCGATCCTGCGGGGCATGGTCGGGATCTCCCGCTTGCGTGCCGGATCGAAAAGGCCCTCCGCCAACAGCTTCTGCTTAAGCCTTTCAAAGCGAACGTAGAGGTCCCCCTGCCCCGCCTGGCGCATGGCGTTGACGTAGAGCTGAAAGGTGCCGTCCCTGGGAAAGATCGACGCTGACGCACGGACGGTCACCCGCATACCGTCGGAGGGCTGGAAGTCCAGCCCCATGGCCTGCTGGCGGAACATGACGCACTGCACGCGGGCATTTTCATCCTTCAGCGTGAAATACCTGTGGCCGCTGTAGTGGTGCTTGTAGCCGGAGATCTCCCCCGTCACCTCAAGGCCGCGCAGGAGCGGGTCCTGGGCCAGCAGCTTGCGGGCGTACTCGTTCAGCTCCGACACGGTCAGCGCGTTGGAGAGATCCATTTCCCTGCCGAAGTACACGGTGTTACGCCTCCGCTGTGCCACGGACCAGGTTGCCGAGAATGCCGTTAATGAAGGCGCCGGCCTTGTCGGTGGAGTATTGATTGGCCAGCTCCACCGCCTCGTTGATGACCACGCTGGCGGGCGTCTTTTTCAGGGAAAGCTCATAGGCGGCCAGCCGCAGGATCGCCAGATCGACGCGGGTCAGGCGTTCCACCGTCCAATCCCGCAGATACTTTGCAAGCGTCGCGTCGATCTCCTCCGCGTGTTCCCGCACGCCGTCCACCAGGGCGTTCATAAAGTCGGCTTCACGCTCGTCCGGTTTGATCTCCAGCAGGTTCAGGCGGGTCTCCTCTCCGCCGTCGCCACCCATTTCCCACTCATAGATGAGCTTCATCGCTTGCGCGCGGGCCGTACTTCTGTCCATACTATCTACCATCTTTCATTCGATTTCATTTGAAGCCGTCTCTGTCACTGACGCGAACGCAACTATTGCGGTGGCACATTGCCGTGCCGCCGCAATAGGCCGTCAATGGCGCGTCTTTGCGCCGTGTTCAAATTGACCGGGATCATTTGCCCGGAAGCTCTTCCTCATCTCCGACCGTCGCCGGGCCTTCGGAATCCTCCATGGCCTCCTTGGCCTTCAACGCGGCCAGGTCCTTGGCGAACTCAGACACATAGGGCTTGTCGAAGTCGTAGGGTTCCGGTTCCGCCGGCGTCTCAACCGCCGGCTGCTCCGCTTCGGGAGCTCTGAATACGGGCATCTCCGGCTCGGCAGGCGTTTCTTCCGCGACAGGTTTTTCCTCCACGGGAGCGGGTTCAGACTCTGGTTCAGCCTTATTGCCGCCATAATAAACCGACTCCGGTTTATTATCCACCACCTTGCTCCAGGGCGCGGTCAGGGGCTGGCGAACGGGCTCGGGTTCCGGCCTGGGCTCCGGCTCAGGCGCCTTCTCGGGCGTCAGGTACGAGATCTGATCCACGACGTGCCCGTCGGCCTTCTCTGGGGCCTTGTCCGACTTGCTGCGAATCTTGTCCTTGCGCTTGCGCCTGGACGCGTCGCTTTCGTTGCTCACGGCATTGATGCTGATGAGCACCGAACGCACCGCCACGCCGCAATTGGTCTCCACGAACTGACGGATGGCCCGCTGCATGTTCATCGTGATGGTGGGCACGTGGCTGCCGTTCTGGATGGTCGCCCGGACCTTGATGCCGATGGCATCGTCTTCGTTTTCAATGGCGATCTTCATGTCGTTGAGGCCGTCGATGTCATAGACCGCCTGGCGGACCATCTGCTCGATGGCGGAGATCGCGATGCGCACCCTGCCGGTATCGCTGGAATCCACGGTGATGAACCCGCGTTCCGCGCGCTTTCTGCGCTTGAAGATCAGTATGATCTGGGCAATTGCCAGGATCGCGTAGACCGCGAGTATGGCTATGCCGATGATCTGCATCTTCGTATCCCCGAGCGCGCCCTTCACCGAGTCATAGTAAGGCATGATCAGGTCCGGGGCGATCAGATAGACGGCGAACGCCGCGCAGATCAACAGTGAGAACAGCCAGTGAAAGAACATCAGTATTCTCTTGCCAACATTCAGTTTCATAACAATCCCCATTTCCGCTGTGAGTGAATAGCTGTCGCTTGCTTGCGCCCAACGCAGTCAGCGCTGATTATTCCGCGTCAGCTTCCTCTTTCTTCACAACTTCTTCCGTCTCTTCCGCGTCTTCCGCATCGGAATGCTCGATTTCGGGCTCAGCCTCCTCGATCACGTCCTCTTCATCGTCTGCATCGATGCCGACTTCGGTCTCTTCTTCGTCTTCAATGTCGTACTCGTCCTCGAGTTCGTCGTCGAAGTCCTCGTCCTCGTCGTCCAGCTCATCTTCCTCGGGAAGCTCATTCTCATCTACCGGTTCCTCGACGGAATCTTCCGCGGGCTCCTCGGCCTTCGGTGCTTCCTCGGTCTTCTCCTCGGCGGCCTTTTCGGCGGCGGCTTCTTCGGTCTTTTCCAGCAGCTTGCGGTGCTGCTCGTCCAGTTCGGCGTTGGCGCGCTGCTCGCGCTCAAAGCTGATGCCCGTCACATGCACGTCCACAGACTTCACGTCCAGGCCGCTCATGGTCTCAATGGCCTTCTTCACGTTCTCCTGGATATTGCGGGCAACATCCGGCACGGGAGAACCGTACTCCACGGTGATGGTGATGTCTGCGGAGACCATGTTGTCCTCGAGATCTATGCGAACGCCCTTGGTCAAATTGCGGTTGCTCTTGCGGGAGAACATGTCAGCCAATCCGGAGGAAGGCGAAATCATGCTGGCAACGCCGTCTACTTCGGTCGCCGCCAATCCGGCGATGGTTGCAACAACTTCAGTGGCAAAGGAAACCGTACCATTGGGGTTTTCGTTCAGCTTCACATCGGAAGGATTCTTTTCGCTCATGTTGCATACCTCCTTATACAGAATCTATTATAGCAGAAAACATGCGAATGCGCAAACCCTTTTACGCTTATTTTATAGGAATGATTTTCACATTTCCGCCTGTGACCCCTGTCTCCCGCAAAATGAGCTCCAAAATCACGGCGGATTCCTGCTGCGTCAGCGTTTCCCGACGCACGATCGCGTTCACAGAGCCTCCGTTGACGCTGATCAGCGCGTCTTCAAAGCCCCTGCTTTGCAGGATTCCCTCGAGGATGCACTCCTTCGAGGCCGCATCCAATAGTGCCAACAGCCGCTGCTGAGCCTGGCTTCGCGTCTCTTCGGAGGTGTTTTCGTCGTGTATGATGTCATTCAGCTCAGCCTCCTCCTTGGCGCGCAGCTGTTCCCGCTCCGTTCGGAATCGGGTCAGCGCGTCTGCGGGCGGCATCGCCTCCGCACTGGCCGGGGCTGCCTGGACCCGAGTATCCTCCCGCAAAACCAGGTTCGCCGTCACAAGGCTGTCGGCTGCCAGCAGAACCATCACGGCGGCAACCAACGCCGCGCGCCTCATGCCCTTCTCCATGCCGGTACGCTCCCTTCCGCACATGCGCACTCAAGTTGTCACTTCATTCCGGCGCCACCCATCCACCGATGATCTCCATCTGCTCGAGGTCGATCCCCAACAGAGTCGTCACGGCAGCCTGTATATCCAGGCGAGCAGAAACCGGGATCGGTCGGTTTGACGCGATCACCGCTCCGATGATCTCGCCAGACTCGTCTTCACTGACCATCACGTCCAGGTTTTCCACCCCGGCTATCCCCGACAGAAGGCGCTCCAGGCGCAGTTCGAGCTCCGTCCTTTGCCCGCCGCTGCCGCCGGGCTCCGCCCCTCGGTTGAGCAGCACCAGAGCCAGCGCGGCGAGTATCGCCATCGCGGCAAACAGCTCGACTCGGCGCATGCCCCGCAGCCTTTCCAATAGCGTGTTGATCATCGCGTCCATTCCCTTTGAAACGCTGTTTTATGGATTGCCCGAGGAATACGAAGCGCCACCGACGGCTGGGCCTCACAGTGCGGCGAGCAGCCCGGCCGTGAGTCGAACGGCGCACAGGGTCACCGATACGCCGCAGAGCATCCGAAAGGAAAGCCCTGTGCCTTCCTCCTCCACCAGCACATCCAGCACCGCGGAAAGCGCGCAGGCGGCAAACAAGCACTGTGCCGCGGTTTTCAGCTGCGTCGAGAGCATGATGTCCCCCCATTCGTCAGCGCCGTGCCCTATCGCCCATCTGCGACCTGTTTTGCCCCGTGTGCTTCGACGGGAACGCCTATGGATGATAACCGCCAGGCAGCCGCTTGTCCTCCTTCAACACAAGGCACCGGCTGCCGCGAAGCACGCGCCAGTCAGCAGAAGCGCCAATGCCGCGCCGCCGATGCCGATCGCCAGGAGCATCTCCATCAGATCCCCAAAGTGGGACAGCATCTCTGAGAGCCCTCGTTCAGACACCGGCTCAAGCACGGCCGCAGCCAGCTTGACAGAAATGGCTTTGATCAGGAGCCCGAGCAGCGGACCGCCGCAGCCCATGAGGAGTACCAGCGCGCCGGTCATGCCGATAGCGCCTCGGATTGCCCCAAAGCCCGCCGTCAATGACGCCGCGGACTCCGACAGGCTCCCGCCGATAATGGGCACCAGGCCGGTCAGGGCCTGTCGCGCGGCGCGGTTCACGGTGGTCTCCTGAGCCGACGCCAGCAAGCCCTCCAGCGACATCAGCCCTGTGAATCCGGCGAGCAGGGCTCCGGTTCCCCAGACGACGCAGCGCTTGAACCACTCGAACAGCCGGCTCAGCCGAAAGCGATCCGAAAGGTCGCCCGACGCGGCCACAACCGCGGCAAGGGCACACATCGGCAGTCCGCAGTCCCGCAGCAGCCCTTCCACCCAGTCCACGCAGACGGCGCTCGCGGGCGCGAGCATCGCTTCCGCCGGAGAGCCTCCCAAGGCCAACAGCGACGAAAGGACCGGGGCCGCGGCCCTCACAAAGCCCAAGGCGCGTTCAAGCGCCCGATCCGCGCTCTGGGCAGCCAGCGCGTATCTTTCGATCAGCGCCATGGCGCAGGCGGCACGGCATACCAGTTCAGCCGCGCGGCTCCAGTTCTTCCTTCGCCCGGGAAAGGCGCGCAGCGCAAGGCATGCCAATGCCGGCAGCGCAACGGTCCTTAAGAGATCCGTGAATTCCGACCGCAACCCCCGGGCAAGCCTGCCGGCGATTTGTTTGCCGTGAACTCTGTCCAGGGTCAATTCTCCCCGGAGGATGCGCTCTAACAGCGCTTTTGCATCGCCGACTCCGGTCTGTTTTGCGTATTCTTCAAGCGCAGAGAGGTCCAGTCCAGCAATTCCGTCCTCATGATTTGATTCACCCAGGGCAGGCGTGACCACGAGCAATGCCGCCAGGCACAGCGCAAACAGCTTCATGCCAGCAGCACGTCCGCCGCCCGCGCGAGTTCGGTCAACATCGGAAGGCATAGGCTGAGCATGGCCACCCTGCCCGCCAGCGTGATCCTCCCCGCCATGGCGCTCTCGCCGGCATCCGCGCAGAGCTGGGCTCCCAGCTCCGCGGTCACGGCGATTCCCACGCCCCGCAGCGCCGCGAGGGAGATGTCCCCGCCCTGCTCAAACAGGCGCGTCGTCTCCCCAAACCACGCGCTCACATTTCCCGCCTCTGCGCTGAGCATGGCCAGGGCAGCGATCCCGGCGGCAAGCGACACCCCGGTGGCGATCTCCGGCCGCTGGGGACGCAGCGCCGAACAGATCAGCGCAACGGCGACGCACAGGGCGCAGACGCGAATGAACACCTTCTCCTTCCCCCTTCGGGTTGTATTGCTCATCAGGCTTTGTCCGTCCCTTGCAAGCAGCCCTCAAAGCGAAAACAGGCTCCTGACGCTGCTGAAAAAGTCGGAGATCATGTTGACGACCATCATCAGGACCACCACAAGGCCTGAAAGCGTCGCCAGCATGGCGATGTCATCCCTCCCCGCACGGGTCAGCAGCTGGGCGATCACCGTGATGATCACCCCGATTCCCGCGATCCTGAACACGAAATCAACGCCCATTTTGCACCTCAAACGACGATCAGCGCCAGCATCAACCCGATCAGAACGCCCAGCTTCAGGTACAGCCGATCCGCCTCCGCGGCCGATCTCGCCGCCTTTTCCAACTGTGCCTCCAGTGTCTGCACAGTTCCCTCCAGCAGCAGGTTCTGCTCCGCCCGTCCGCTTTCACCGAGGTGTTCGAACAGCCGGTCCAGTATCGCCCGGTCTGACTCCGCCAGCACATCTGTGGAAGCATCCTTCCTCGAATGTGCTTTCGACACTTCCTTCCAGGCTTCAGAGGCGCTGACGCCCGGCCGCATGCGGCCGGAGACCGAACGCAGCAGTGGGCATTCCGAGCGTCTCAGCGCGTCCTGTATCGGTTCAAACATGCCCGTCATATGTATCTTCAGTACCTTCAAGCCCTCCGTCAATTCGCGGAGCGCCGACGCGCGCCGGCGGTATGTCAGGGCCAGCGAGTGCCCGCAGAGCGCGCCGCACAGGACGACGCACAGGGCCAGCGCTATGCGGACCTGCATGCGTCAGCCGCCTCCTTTGGGCTTTCCAGTTCGACGATCCGGCGAATTTGTCCCGGCCTGCTTCCCAGCAGGACCACGACCTGGATCAGTCCGTCGCTGAGCAAGTTTCGCACGCAGTCCCTCGCCGCGATGTCGGACAGGCTCGCGCCATGTGCCGTGGCCAGAATCGCGACGCCGCAACGCGCAGCGTCAGCGAGCGCCGCGGCATCCGCAGTCCCGCCGATCTCATCCACCGCAATCACCTGCGGCGCCATCGAACGCACGAGGCGGCGGATGGCCTCCGATCTCGGACAGCCGTCGACCACGTCGCTCCTCACGCCGACGTTCAGCGTGGGCACGCCCTGGCAGCAGGCCGCGATCTCGTGCCGTTCATCGGCGATTCCGACGCAATAGCCGCCGTCCGAAAGCTGCCGTGCCGCGTCCCGAAGCATCGTCGTCTTGCCGAAGCCGGGCGGCGACAGGATCAGCGCCGAGCGCAGCGTCTCCCCGTCGAACAGCTTTTTCACCAGCGCGTCCGCGCAACCCGGCACGGCGCGGGCGACGCGCACGCAGATGGAGCCGACGGCCGACAGCCGAAGCCGCTCTCCCTCGCCGACCACCCTGCCGCACACGCCGACCCGGCAACCGTCCGGCAGGGTAAAGAAGCCGCGGGAGAGCTCGTCCTCGCGGGCGTAAACGCTGTAGTCCATCATCGCCGCGGCGATCCTGCGTAGCCGCGCCGCATCGACAGCGGTGTCCGTCAGCAGGTCGCCGTCTTCATACACCAGCTGGACAGGCCTGCCGGCGCGCAGGCGTATCTCCCGCAGCGTTCCGGCGCATCCGCGCGCCGCGCGTTCCGCGTCCTCCGGCAGCATCGGCAGCAGCCTGTCCAGCGTCGTCATCCGCATCGCCCCCATGTTCTCTAATCCTATGGCCGCGTCTGCGCAAACATGCCGGTCGATAAGCGGAAATATTGAAAATCAAATGAGAAATAATACGAATAGACACTGGCGTAAACGGCCAAATGTGATATAATAGTAAAGAGAATGCACCACGGGTTTACATATACTTCCAGGAGGTGTCCTGAATGCCCAAGACTCCCAAACAGAAGCAATACAAGATCATGTCCATCGATCCGCTGGTAAAGCCCTTTTACGATGACATCGCCCTGAGGATGAACCAGCATGCCAAGACGCGCAAGAAGCTGCTGGGCAGCAAGGCGGATCTGTCCTCCTTCGCCAACGGCTACATGTACTATGGCTTCTCCCGGACCGAGGACGGCTGGGTGTACCGCGAGTGGGCTCCCGGCGCGGACGAGGTGCACCTGATCGGCGATTTCAACAACTGGAACCGGAAATCCCATCCCATGACGCGGCTGGAGGGCGGCAACTGGGAGATCCGCCTGAAGGGTGAGAACGCCCTGCAGCACCGCCAGCGCGTCAAGATCCAGGTCACCAAGGACGGCGTCAAGACCGACCACATCCCGGCCTACATCCGCCGCGTGGTGCAAAACGCGCAGACCAACCAGTTCGACGGCCAGATCTGGGCCCCGCCCCATCCCTTCCATTGGACGGACGGCGGCTACGGCAAGCGCAAGATCGCGCCGCCCTATATCTACGAGGCGCACATCGGCATGGCCCAGGAGCGCGAGGGCGTGGGCACCTATCGGGAGTTTGCCGACTTCAATCTGCAATACATCCGCGACATGGGCTACAACACCGTCCAGCTGATGGCCATTCAGGAACACGCCTACTATGCCTCCTTCGGCTATCAGGTCAGCAACTTCTTTGCCGCCTCCGCCTGGTACGGCGAGCCGGAAGACTTGAAGTACCTGATCAACAAGGCCCATGAGATGGGCATGTACGTGCTGCTGGACGTGGTGCATTCCCACGCCTCCGACAACGCGAACGACGGCCTGAACCTGCTCGACGGCACCGACAACCAGTATTTCATCGGCGGCAACGCCGGCTGGCATCCGGCCTGGGGCACCCGCCTGTTCAACTATGCCAAGTACGAGGTGCTCCACTTCCTGCTGTCCAACCTGAAATTCTGGCTGGAGGAATACCACTTCGACGGTTTCCGCTTCGACGGCGTGACCTCGATGATCTACCAGGACCATGGCCTGGGCTCCAGCTTCACCGACTACGCCCAGTACTTCAGCCTGAACACCAATGTGGACGCGCTGACCTACCTGCAGCTGGCCAACGAACTGATCCACGCGGTGAACCCCTTCGCAATCACCATCGCCGAGGAGATGAGCGGCATGCCCGGCATGTGCCTGCCCATCCGAAGCGGCGGCATCGGCTTCGACTACCGCCTGTCCATGGGTGTGCCGGACTTCTGGATCAAGCTGCTCAAGCAGGGCTCAGACGATCAGTGGGACATGGGCAAGATGTGGTATGAGCTCTCCACCCGCCGCCCCCAGGAAAAGAACATCGGCTACTGCGAATCACACGACCAGGCGCTCGTCGGCGATAAGACGCTGATCTTCCGCATGGCCGACGCGGAGATGTACGTGGGCATGGACAAGGCCTACCACTCCCTCTGCATCGACCGCGCCATCGCGCTACACAAGATGTTCCGGTTCATCACCCTCACGTTGGGCAGCGACGGCTACCTGAACTTCATGGGCAACGAGTTCGGCCATCCGGAGTGGATCGACTTCCCCAGGGAGGGCAACGGCTGGAGCTACAAGTATGCGCGGCGCCAGTGGTCCCTGATGGAGAACGGCTACCTGAAATACCAGTGGCTGGCCAACTTTGACCGGGCCATGCTGAAGTTCTCCCGCAAGTATCGGGTGCTGAACAAGACAGACACCACCTGCCTGTGGATCGACCAGCCCGGCAAGATCATCGCGTTCTCCAAGGGCGGGCTGATCTACGTGTTCAACTTCAATCCCCAGCACTCCCCCACGGACTTCTTCCTGCCCGTGCACACGGTGGGCTCCGGCCAGTACAAGGTGGTGTTCTCCTCCGACGACATCAACTTCGGCGGCATGGACCGCATCAGCAAGGACTACGTCTATTACACCAAGCAGGATCCGAAGAAGGGCCTGGGCTTCGAGATCTACATTCCCTGCCGCACGGCGGTGGTGTTCAAGCGGGTCGACTGACAGAAGAAGCCGCAAATCTCAAACGGGACTGTCTCAAAATAAACAGCATTGTGGAATCCATTCGTAGGGACGGCAGAAATGCCGCTGGCAGCGGACCTTCCGCCGCGGGCGTCAATCATGGTGCCCCTACGGTATGTTCTGAATCATCGCCCGATGATTCCTTCGCAATGCACTGTTTTGAGACAGTCCCGTTTGTCCTGCAATCAAATAGTTGCACGCCTTCGGGCAGATAAAACGGGAGCTGGCGCAGCGCGTCAGCTCCCAAATGGTTCAATTTACTCAGTGCACGATCAGGCTCTTGCCCGTCATTTCCGCGGGCTGCTCCAGACCCATCAGGTCCAGCATGGTCGGGCACAGGTCGCACAGCTTGCCGCCTTCCGTCCGCAGCTCGTGCTTCGGATGGTCGGGGTCGATCACGATCACCGGCACCGGGTTGGTGGTATGCGCGGTGAAGGGGCCGCCGTGTACCTTGTCGATCATCTGGTCGCAGTTGCCATGGTCGGCGGTGATGACCACCTTGCCGCCCTGGGCGACCAGCGCATCCACGATCTTGCCGACGCACTCATCCACGGTCCGAACGGCCTTTTTCGCCGCCTCCATGACGCCGGTGTGGCCGACCATGTCGCAGTTGGCGAAGTTCAGGATGATGACGTCATACTTCTTCTCATCGATGCACTTCAGCACCGCGTCCGTCACCTCGTAAGCGCTCATCTCCGGCTTCAGATCGAAGGTGGGCACTTCCTCAGCGGAGGGGCTTGGCACCAGGATGCGGTCCTCGCCGTCGAAGACGCGCTCCTCGCCGCCGTTGAAGAAGAACGTCACGTGGGCGTACTTCTGGGTCTCGGCGATGCGCAGCTGCTTCTTGCCCAGCTTGGACAGATACTCGCCCATGGTCATGTGCAGGCTCTCCGGCGGATAGGCGATCAGCACG
The DNA here is from genome assembly GCA_030530315.1 of Clostridia bacterium. GTDB lineage: Bacteria > Bacillota > Clostridia > Christensenellales > Aristaeellaceae > UBA2862. The sequence continues at coordinate 19,604 of JAUMVG010000026.1, forward strand.
TTGGGCATGGTCGCATCATACTGGGTCATGCACACGTAGGTCAGCGGGAAGAAGCCGTGCTTGCGCTCGAAGCCCTTGAAATCGGGATCGACGTAGGCGCGGGTGATCTCGCGGGCCCGGTCGGGGCGGAAGTTGAAGAAGATCACGGAGTCATTGGCCTTGATGGTGCCGTTCTCGTCGATCACCGTGGGCAGCATGAACTCGTCGGTCAGGTGCTTGCCGGTCTCGTCCACGACCTTGTAGGAATCGAGGATCGCCTGCACGGGATCGTCAGCCTTGATGCCCTCGGCGCAAACCATGGCGTTGTAGGCCTTCTCCACGCGCTCCCAGGCGAAGTCGCGGTCCATGGCGTAGAGGCGTCCCATGACGGTGGCAACCTTGCCCACGCCGATCTCCTTCATCTTCTCGACGAGGTTCTTGACATACTCCCAAGCGGAATCCGGCGGCACGTCGCGGCCATCCAGCAGGCAGTGCACGTAGACCTTCTCGAGGCCGTGGCGCTTTGCCATCTCGATGATGCCGTACAGGTGCTCGGTGTGGGAGTGAACGCCGCCGGGAGACACCAAGCCGATCAGGTGCAGGGCGGAGTCGTTCTTCTTGCAGTTCTCCATAGCGGCCAGCATGGCCTTGTTCTCGAAGAACACGCCGTCCTGGATGTCCTTGGTGATCTTCACCAGCATCTGGTAGACCACGCGGCCAGCGCCGATGTTGGTGTGTCCCACCTCAGAATTGCCCATCTGGCCATCCGGCAGGCCCACGTCGAGGCCGGAAGCGCCGATGGCGGTGTAGCAATACTTTTCCTTGAGGGCGTCGAGAACGGGCGTGCCCGCCGCGATGATGGCGTTGGACTTGGGATCGTTTTCACCGATCCCAAATCCGTCCATGATAATAAGCGCGGTTGTGCTCATCAGAAGTTCACCACCTGCGCGAAGTCCGCGGCCTTGAGGCTCGCGCCGCCGATGAGGCCGCCGTCGATTTCAGGCTGCGCCATCAGGCCCTTCACGTTGGAGCCCTTCATGCTTCCGCCGTACTGGATGCGGATGTGCTCAGCGGCATAGCGGCCGAACTTGGCGGCAATGGCCTTGCGGATCACGCCGATGGTCTCGTTCGCCTGCTCGTCGGTGGCGGTCAGGCCGGTGCCGATGGCCCAAACAGGCTCATAGGCGACCACGACGTTCTCCAGGTCGTTGGCGGTCAGGCCGTGCAGCGCCATCTGGGTCTGATAGGTGACGATCATGTCGGTGTAGCCCGCTTCGCGCTCGTCCTTCATCTCGCCGACGCACACGATGGCCTTCAGGCCGGCCTTCACGGCCGCGACGGTGCGCAGGTTGACGGTCTTGTCGGTCTCGCCGAAGTACTGGCGGCGCTCGGAGTGGCCGATGATGACGTACTCGCAGCCAGCGGCCTTGAGCATGTCGGCGGACAGCTCGCCGGTGTAGGCGCCGGACTCCTTGAAGTGGACGTTCTGGGCGCCCAGGTGGATGTTGGTGCCGGCGATGATGGGCTTGATGGCCGCGAAGTCAACCGCGGGGGTGCAGACCACGACGTCGCACTTGGCGTTCTTCACCAGCGGAATCAAGTCGGTGACCAGCTGGGCGGCCTCTTCAGGGGTCTTGTTCATCTTCCAGTTGCCGGCGATGATTGGGGTGCGCTTGGGGATCTCGCGGTCCATCAGGCACACGACGCCGGGCAGCTGCTTGCCCTCGAGGAACTCGAGGCTCGCGCCGCCGCCGGTGGAGATGTGGCTCATGCGGTCGGCCAGGCCCATCTGGGTCACAGCCGCGGCGCTGTCGCCGCCGCCGATGATGGTGGTGGCATGGGATTCCGCCATGGCCTTGGCGATGGCCAGGGTGCCGACGGCGAAGTTGGGCATCTCGAAGCAGCCCATCGGGCCGTTCCACACGATGGTGCGGGCCTTGGCGATCTCCTCGGAGAACAGCTTCACGGTCTCCGGGCCGATGTCCATGCCTTCGAAGTTGTCGGGAATGTTGCGGGAATGGGCGGTGATGCGCTCGCAGTCATTGGAGAAGTTGTCGCCGCACACGTTGTCCACGGGCAGCAGCATCTTCACGCCCTTCTCCTGGGCCAGCTCGATCAGCTCCTTGGCCAGGCCGATGCGCTCCTCATCCAGCAGGGAACGGCCAACCTTGCCGCCCAGGGCCACCTGGAAGGTGTAGCTCATGCCGCCGCCGATCAGCAGCACGTCAACCTTGTCCAGCAGGTTCTTGATGACGCCGATCTTGTCCTTGACCTTCGCGCCGCCCAGGATGGCCACGAACGGGCGCACCGGGTTCTCGACGGCGTTGCCCAGGAACTGCAGCTCCTTGCCGATCAGATAGCCGGCAACGGCGGGCAGGTAGTTGGCCACGCCGGCGGTGGAGGCGTGAGCGCGATGCACGGTGCCGAAGGCGTCGGACACGTACAACTCAGCCATGGAAGCCAGCTCCTTGGCGAACTCGGGATCGTTCTTCTCCTCTTCGGCGTGGAAGCGGACGTTCTCCAGCAGGATGGCCTTGCCGGGCTCAACCTCAGCCGCCAGCTTCTTGGCGTCGGGGCCGATGACGTCCTTGGCCAGCTTCACCTCGAAGCCCAGCTTCTCGGACAGGCGCTTGGCGACGGGCGCCAGGGAGAACTCCATGTTGAACTGTCCCTTGGGGCGGCCCAGATGAGAGCACAGGATCACGGCGGCGCCGTTGTCCAGCAGATAGCGGATGGTCGGCAGCGCGGCGTTGATGCGGGTCTCATCGGTGATATTCTTTTCCGCGTCGAGCGGCACGTTGAAGTCACAGCGAACGAGGACCTTCTTGCCCTTAACCTGAACGTCCTCAATGGTCATCTTATTGAGATTCATGGTGATTCACTCCTCCACATAATTTGTACCCATATTCTAACACATTACCCAGCAAATTAAAAGGGTCTTTGTGCTTTCGCTTCTATAAAATTTGCGTTGATTATGACAAATGTCCGCAAATCCCTTCCTTATGCCGCCATTCTCTTAACGAACGGATGTTATAATATCCTGAATTGGAGGACGATTCCATGAACAAACCGATCATTGAGGCACGCAACGTGTCGTTTCAATACGAGGGCGCCCAGTCGCCCGCGGTGAATGACGTCAGCCTTTCCGTGGCCCAGGGCGAGTTTCTCGCCGTGCTCGGCAGGAACGGCAGCGGCAAGTCCACCTTCGCAAAGCTGCTCAATGCCCTGCAGCTGCCCACCTCCGGCGAATTGATCGTGAACGGCATCAAGGCCGTCACCGAGGACGACTGCTACGAGGTGCGCAAGTCCTGCGGCATGGTGTTCCAGAACCCCGACAACCAGATCGTCACCACCATTGTGGAGGAGGACTGCGCCTTCGGGCTGGAGAACCTGGGAACGCCTCCGGCGGAGATCCGCCGAAGGGTGGACGAAGCGCTGGAGAGCGTCGGAATGACGGAATACGCCCTGGCCTCCCCCTCCATGCTTTCCGGCGGTCAGAAGCAGCGCATCGCCGTGGCGGGCGTCCTGGCCATGCGGCCGAAGATCATCGTGTTCGACGAGTCCACCGCCATGCTGGACCCCATCGGCAGGCGGGACGTCTTTGGCATCGCGCGTCGGTTGAACCTGGAGGAGCGCATCACCGTGGTGTGGATCACCCACTTCATGGAGGAGGCCGCGCTGGCGGATCGCGTGGTGGTCATGGACGGCGGCAGAATCGCCCTGGAGGGCACGCCCCGCGAGGTCTTTTCCAGGACGGAGCAGGTCCTGGAGCTGGGACTGGATGTTCCCGAAATGATGAAGCTGTCCCGCCAGCTGCGCGACAGGGGCCTGTCGCTGCCGGAGGGACTCATGACGGTGGAAGAAATGGCGGTGGAATTATGCCGATTGAAATAAAGAAGCTCACTCACGTCTACATGCCGGGCACGCCCTTCGAGGCCCGCGCCCTGAACGAGGTCAGCCTGAGCATCCGCGACGGCGAGTTCATCGGCATCATCGGCCACACCGGCAGCGGCAAGAGCACGCTGATCTCCCACTTCAACGGCCTGGAGCGCACGCAGCCCGGCGTCGTGTTCGTAAACGGCTTGGACCTCGGTGCCAAGGACACCGACATGATCGCCGTGCGCCGTGTCGTTGGCCTCGTGTTCCAGTACCCGGAATACCAGCTCTTCGAGGAGACCGTGGCCAAGGATATCGCCTTCGGGCCGAGAAACCTGGGCCTGGACGAGGCGGAGATCGAGCGCCGGGTGGCCCATGCCATCGAGCAGGTCGGTCTGGACGCGAGCGCGGCGGAGAAGTCCCCCTTCGAGCTGTCCGGCGGCCAGAAGCGCCGGGTGGCCATCGCCGGCGTGCTGGCGATGCAGCCCTCCATACTGGTGCTGGACGAGCCCGCCGCGGGCCTCGATCCCGCGGGCCGGAGGGACATGCTGGACCTGGTCAAGAGCATCCACGCCTCCGGCGTCACCGTGGTGATGGTCTCCCACTCCATGGACGACGTGGGGCGGCTGTGCGACCGGCTGTACGTGCTCAACAAGGGTGAAATCGCCTTCTCCGGCACGCCGGCGGAGGTCTTTGTCCATGACCAGCGGCTGCACGAGATCGGCCTGGACGTGCCCGAGTGCGCCAAGCTGGCCCGCAAGCTGCGGGAGGCGGGCTACGATATGCCCGAGGGCATCTACCGCATGGAGGACGTCCGGGACGCCATCCTGCGGAATCTGAACGGGGGAAGTGACGCCGCATGCTGAAAAACATCACACTGGGCCAGTACTTCCCGGGGGATTCCCTGATCCATCGCCTGGACCCGCGCACGAAGCTGCTGGCCACCGTCGCCCTGATCGCCATCGTGTTTGTCTCCCAGGGCTTCTGCGGCTTTCTGCTGATCGCGGCCTTCATACTGGCCTGCGCCGCGTCCACGGGCATTCACCTGAAGTTTTTGATCAAGGGCCTGAAGCCCATATTCTTCATCATCGTGTTCACCTTCGTGCTGAATCTGTTCTTCCAGACCGGCGGAAATGAGCTGGTGCACATCTGGATCATCCGCATCACGGACGAAGGCCTGCGCATGGCGAGCTTCATGGCCGTGCGCCTGATCCTGCTGGTGGTCTCCTCGCAGCTGCTGACGCTGACCACCTCCCCCATCTCGCTGACGGACGGCTTGGAGACGCTGTTCAGGCCGCTGCAGGTGATCCACTTCCCCGCCCACGAGATCGCCATGATGATGTCCATCGCCCTGCGCTTCATTCCCACGCTGATGGACGAGGCCGACAAGATCATGAAGGCCCAGAAGGCCCGCGGCGCGAACTTCGAGACCGGCAGCGTCGTGACCCGCGCAAAGGCCATGGTGCCGTTGCTGGTGCCGCTGTTCGTCGGCGCGTTCCGTCGCGCCGAGGAGCTGGCCCTGGCCATGGACGCCCGCTGCTATCGCGGCGGCGCCGGCAGGACCCGCATGAAGCAGCTGAAATACCAGAGGATCGACCTTATGGCGGCGCTGGCCATAGCCGCGCTGCTGGCGGCGGTGATCCTGCTGAACCGCTTCGGTCCGTTCTGACAGGCCATTTCCTTAAAACAAACAACCGAGGAGGCTCCATGCGCCGGATCCACCTGACAATCGAATACGATGGCACGAACTACGCGGGCTGGCAGCGCCAGAGCAACGCCCTCGCCGTGCAGCAGGTGATCGAGGAAGCGCTCTCCCACCTCACCGGGGAGCGCGTCGTCCTCCACGGCGCGAGCCGCACGGACGCCGGGGTGCACGCACTGGGGCAGTCCGCTCACTTTGACACGGAAAGCCGCATTCCCGGGGAGAAGTTCAGCTACGCCGTGAACACGATGCTCCCGCCGGACATCCGCGTCAGCGGCTCCGAGGACGCGGATCCGGGCTTTCACGCCCGCTTCTCCACGGTGGGCAAGCGCTACCGCTATCTGTTCTACGACGCCCATCACGCGGGCGCGCTGAACCGCTTCACCCACGCCCACAGCATCTATCCCTTGAACGATATGCTGATGCAGGCCGAGGCGAACGCGCTGATCGGCACCCACGATTTCGCCGCCTTTGCCGCCAGCGGTTCCGTAGTCCAGGACACCGTGCGCACGATCTGGCGGGCAGACGTGACCCGGCAGGGCCATGATGTCATGCTCATCGTGGAGGGCAGCGGTTTTTTGTACAACATGGTGCGCATCATCGCCGGGACCCTCAGGGACATCGGTTCCGGCAAGCTGGAGCCCGGCGCGCTGAAGCGGGCCATCGAGACCGGCGACCGGCTGGACCTGGGCGTCACCGCCCCGGCCCACGGACTGACGCTGATGGAGGTGTTCTACCGCCTTCCCGAGACCTGCGTCATACCCGTGCCGCCAAAGCGGGCGTATCCCGCGCCAGACGAGGAGGAAACATGACCATTACCAACGCGATGCGCCTGCTCAAGCAGGCGGGCATCGAATACGACACCTCGGAATACGAAGTGGACGAGAGCGATCTCTCCGGCGTCCACGCCGCGCAGGTGCTGGGCATCGACCCGGACATCATGTTCAAGACGCTGGTGGTCCGGGGCGAAAAAAAGGGCCTGTACGTGTTCTGCATCCCCGTGGCCGAGGAGCTGGACCTGAAAAAGTGCGCCGCGGTGACCGGCGAAAAAAAGGTCGAGATGATCCACGTGAAGGAGATGCTCGGCCTGACGGGGTACATTCGCGGCGGCTGCTCCCCCATCGGCATGAAGAAGAAATACCCCACCTATATCGACGAGGTCGCCACGCTGTTCGACAAAATCTATGTCAGCGCCGGCGTGCGGGGCCAGCAGATCATACTGCGGCCGGACGACTTGCGCGACTATACCGAAGCAACCTACTGCGATCTCACCAAGAGGTAGCGCATGCGATCATTCATATTTGACTTTAACGGCACGCTGTTCCAGGACACAGGGATGCACCGCATCGCCTGGGACCGATTCATGGCCAACCGGGGCATCGAACTGACCGACGACCTGTTCCACCGCTATATGTGCGGCCCGCCCAACGACGCCATACTCCGGCATTTTCTTGGCGAGGACCTGACCGACGCGCAGATCGTCAGCCTCGCCGCCGAAAAGGAGGCCCTCTACCGGGAACAGGTCCTCTCCGATCCCGCCCTGCAGGCGTTGACCCCCGGCGCGCCGGAGCTTCTGGACGACCTCAAGGCGCGGGGCATCCCCTACGCCATCGCCACCGGCTCCAGCTGGGACAACGTGGACTTCTACCTGAAGACGCTGCGCATCGACCGCTGGTTCCCGCCTGAACGCATCTTCTACGCCGAAGGGCGGCTGCCGGGAAAGCCGGACCCCGCCATCTACCGGCTGGCGATGGAGAAGCTGGGCTTTGACCCGGCGGAAACCGTAGTGATTGAGGACGCCCTGCCCGGCATACAGTCCGCCGTCGGAGCGGGTATTCGGAGAATCGTCGCCATCGACACCACGCTGGGCCCGGAGGCCTTTGCGGGTATTCCCGAGGTCAAGGCGGTCATCCACGACTTTACGAACCATGAGCGCTGGATCGACGTCTGAACCATCCGGTTCGGAGGGAAAATGCGCTTTCACAACGACAACCAAGGAGGAGATTCACCATGATTCGGCACATCGTACTCTTCAAGATCAAGGATGAATTCAAGGACGAGATTCCCCAGCTGGTCAAGAACTTCTACGGCATGAAGGGCCGCATCGAGGGCATGCTGGACCTGGAGGCCGGCGCTGACATCCTGCACAGTGAGCGCTCCTACGACCTGGCTCTGATCACCGTGTTCCAGGACCGCGCGTCCTTCGACGCCTACCAGACCCACCCGGTACACATGCCCGTCAAGAAGCGCATGCACGAGGTCCGCAGCGGCTCCGTGGCTTGCGATTTCGAGATCTGACCTCCGGCCCGCGGAACGAGAAAGATCCTTTGCTTCGCAATGCTCGCGCGAACACTTCGTTCAGGATGACGCGGGTCAATGCAGTCGGTCTTTTGTCAGCCGCCAGTGCATCGCATGCTGACAAGTCCCACCTCATTTTGAACGTCAGACAGTATCTTTCCAAGACGCACACATCCCGGCCAGCTGAATGCTGACCGGGATGCTTTTCTATAGCTTTGTCAGGTGAAGACGCTTACTTCTTCATGGCCTCTTCCACGGCGACGGCAACGGCGACGGTGGCGCCGACCATGGGGTTGTTGCCCATGCCCAGGAAGCCCATCATCTCAACGTGCGCGGGCACGGAGGAGGAGCCGGCGAACTGGGCGTCGGAGTGCATGCGGCCCATGGTGTCGGTCATGCCGTAGGAGGCGGGGCCGGCGGCCATGTTGTCGGGATGCAGGGTGCGGCCGGTGCCGCCGCCGGACGCGACGGAGAAGTACTTCTTGCCGGCTTCCCAGCGTTCCTTCTTGTAGGTGCCCGCGACGGGGTGCTGGAAGCGGGTGGGGTTGGTGGAGTTGCCGGTGATGGAAACATCGGCGCCCTCATGCCACATGATGGCAACGCCCTCGCGCACATCGTCCGCGCCGTAGCAGTTGACCTTCGCGCGGTCGCCAGTGGAATAGGCGGTCTTGCTGACGATGGTCAGCGCGTGGTCTTCCTTCACGTCCGCAGACAGGTAGTCATACTTGGTCTGCACATAGGTGAAGCCGTTGATGCGGGAGATGATCATGGCGGCGTCCTTGCCCAGGCCGTTCAGGATGACGCGCAGGGGCTTGGTGCGCACCTTGTTGGCGTTCAGCGCGATCTTGATGGCGCCTTCAGCGGCGGCAAAGGACTCGTGGCCGGCCAGGAACGCGAAGCACTCGGTCTCCTCGTCCAGCAGGCGCGCGCCCAGGTTGCCGTGGCCGATGCCGACTTGGCGCTGGTCCGCGACGGAACCGGGGATGCAGAAGGCCTGCAGGCCCACGCCGATGCAGCGGGCGGCCTCAGCGGCGGTCTTGACGCCTTCCTTCATGGCGATGGCGGCGCCCAGCTCATAGGCCCACTTCGCGTTCTCGAAGCAGATGGGCTGCGTGGACTCGACGATCTTGTAGGCGTCGACGCCCTTCTCGTTGTTGAAAGCCTTCACGGCGTCAAAATCCTTGAAGCCATACTTGTCCAGGATGGGCTGGATCTGGGGCATACGACCTTCATAATTCTCAAACAGAGCCATTCTTGCGCACCTCCTGCTTACTCTTTGCGCGGGTCAATCCACTTGACCGCGCCGTCCTCGGCCTTGAAGCGGCCGTAGGTGCCGATGTTCTTCTCGTAGGCTTCGTTGGGGGACATGCCCTTCTTGATGGCGTCCATCATCTTGCCCAGGGAGAGGAACTGATAGCCGCAGACCTGGTCGTCCTTGTCCAGGGCGATCTTGAGGACGTAGCCCTCGGTCATCTCCAGGAAGCGGACGCCCTTGGCCTTGGTGCCGTACATGGTGCCGACCATGGAGCGCAGGCCCTTGCCCAGGTCCTCGAGGCCGGCGCCGATGCGCAGACCGTCGTCGGAGAAGGCGGACTGGGTGCGGCCATAGACGATCTGCAGGAACAGCTCGCGCATGGCGGTGTTGATGGCGTCGCACACCAGGTCGGTGTTCATCGCCTCAAGAATGGTCTTGCCGGGCAGGATCTCAGCGGCCATGGCAGCGGAATGGGTCATGCCGGAACAGCCGATGGTCTCGACCAGAGCCTCTTCAATGACGCCGTTCTTCACGTTCAGGCTCAGCTTGCAGGCGCCCTGCTGCGGCGCGCACCAGCCGACACCGTGGGTGTAGCCGGAGATGTCCTTGATCTCCTTGGCCTGTACCCACTTGCCCTCCTCGGGGATGGGAGCCGGACCGTGGTTCGGGCCCTTGGCAACGCATACCATTTCCTCAACTTCGCGGGAATATTGCATACTGCTTACCTCCTTGTAGCTTCATGTCGCGCATGAAATGTGATCGTTGATGAAGCCTTCGCAGTTGCGGCTCATCATCATCGTTTTAATTTTAACACAGTGGGGTCGGATTTGCAATGTATGTCTTTACAATTTACATTACATTTCAGTGCATTGCATACATATTATAGTTAGTCTTATATAACCATTTCAACAAGCGGCAAACGAATATTAGTTTGACTTAACTAATACATGATGATACACTGAAAACGTAGGATCCCTTACGGCGTTTGATCCTCTACAGGCTGTGCCATACTGATACAAGGGATCCCGGCCCTTCTCCCTATCGCATCAGAAAGGATGAGTCACCCATGAACAATTTTACCATCGTCAAGGTCATCGGCCGTGAGATCATCGATTCCCGCGGCAATCCCACCGTAGAGGCCGAGGTCGTTCTGTCCAGCGGCATCGTGGGCCGCGGCGCGGCGCCCTCCGGCGCGTCCACCGGCGAGTTCGAAGCGCTGGAGCTTCGCGACGGCGACAAGTCCCGCTTCGGCGGCAAGGGCGTCTCCAAGGCTGTGGAGAACGTCAACACCACCATCAACGAGGTGCTCCAGGGCATCGACGCCCGCGACACCTACGCCGTGGACGGCGCGATGCTGAAGGCCGACGGCACCAAGGACAAGAGCAACCTGGGCGCAAACGCCATACTGGCCGTATCCATCGCCGCGGCGAAGGCTGCCAGCGAAGGCCTGGGCGTGACCCTGCACCAGTTCCTCGGCGGCGTCCAGGGCAACAACCTGCCCGTTCCGATGATGAACATCCTCAATGGCGGCGCCCACGCCGACAGCTCCGTGGACACCCAGGAGTTCATGATCATGCCCGCGGGCGCTCCCTCCTTCAAGGAAGGCCTGCGCTGGTGCGCCGAGGTGTTCCAGACCCTCAAGAAGCTCATCAAGGACATGAAGGACGTCACCGCCGTGGGCGACGAGGGCGGCTTTGCCCCCAACAGCCTGGGCGGAGACGAGGATGCCATCGAGCTGATCCTGAAGGCCATCCGGGCCGCCGGCTACGAACCCGGCAGGGACTTCGTGCTGGCCATGGACGCCGCCTCCTCCGAGTGGAAGAGCGAAAAGGGCAAGGGCTTCTATCATCAGCCCAAGTCCGGCAGGGACTTCACCTCCGACGAGCTGATCGCCCACTGGGAGAGCCTCGTCGACAAGTATCCCATCATCTCCATCGAGGACGGCCTGGACGAGGAGGACTGGGAAGGCTGGCAGCGCATGACCGCGAAGCTGGGCCACAAGGTGCAGCTGGTGGGCGACGACCTGTTCGTCACCAACACCGAGCGCCTTGCCAAGGGCATCAAGCTGGGCTGCGGCAACTCCATCCTGATCAAGCTGAACCAGATCGGCTCCGTGTCCGAAACCCTGGAGGCCATCAAGATGGCCCACAAGGCCGGCTACACCGCCGTGACCTCCCACCGCTCCGGCGAGACCGAGGACACCACCATCGCCGACCTGGCCGTGGCGCTGAATACCCGGCAGATCAAGACCGGCGCACCCAGCCGCTCCGAGCGCGTGGCGAAGTACAACCAGCTGCTGCGCATCGAGGAGAGCCTTGGCGCCAACGCCGTCTATCCGGGCTTTGACGCCTTCAACGTGAAGCGCTGAGACCTCACGCGCCCTGTCAAAACGATCGAGCCGCCGCGAGGGGAAGAAGCATTCCCCCCTCGCGGCGGCTCATTTGTCGCAGACTGTTGTAACTGTTGTAACCGTCGGCACTGTGTCGGTCCTTCGCCCGCGCACGTTCATCGATCCGGGCTCAGTTCAGTTCCCGCTCGCACAGCGTAAGCGCCGCCGCGACGGTCTGGTCCATGTCGTAATACTTGTACTCTCCCAGGCGGCCGCCGAATATGACCTTTGGCTCGGCGTCGGCCAGCCGGCGGTATTGTGCGTACAGCGCGCCGTTCTTTTCATCGTTCACCGGGTAATAGGGCTCGTCTCCGGGCTTCCACTCGCTGCTGTACTCCCGGCTGATGACCGTCTTGGGCAGGTCGTTCCCCTGCTCATCCTTGCCGAACTCGAACCACTTGTGCTCGATGATGCGGGTCCAGGGCGTTTCGCGGTCGGTGTAGTTCACCGCCGCGTTGCCCTGGAAGTTGGGCATGTCCAAGAGCTCCGTCTCAAAGCGCACGGAGCGGTACTCCAGCGCGCCGAGGCGATAGCCAAAGTACGCGTCGATGGGTCCCGTGTAGACCACCTTTTCGGCGAGGGCGTCCAGCTCCGCCTTGTTCTCCAGGTAGTCGCAGCCGAGGCGCACCTCGATGCCCTCCAGCAGGTTCGCCACCAGCTTTGTGTAGCCGCCGATGGGAATGCCCTGGTACAGCGCGTTGAAGTAGTTGTTGTCGAAGGTCAGGCGCACGGGAAGCCGCTTGATGATGAACGCGGGCAGCTCCCTGCAGTCCCTGCCCCACTGCTTTTCGGTGTAGCCCTTCACCAGCTTTTCGAAGATGTCCCGGCCCACGAGGCTGATGGCCTGCTCCTCCAGGTTCTTCGGCTCGCCGGTGATCTCCCTGCGCTGCTCCGCGATCTTCGCCGCCGCCTGCTCCGGCGTCACCACGCCCCACATCTTATTGAAGGTGTACATGTTGAAGGGCAGCGAGTACAGCTCCCCCTTGTAGTTGGCGACGGGCGCATTGGTGAAGCGGTTGAAGTCCGCGAAGCGATTGACATAGCGCCACACCCTGGCGTCGTTGGTGTGGAAGATGTGCGCCCCGTAGACATGCACGTGGATGCCTTCCACGTCCTCGGTGTAGATGTTGCCGGCGATGTTCGGGCGTCTGTCGATGACCAGCACCTTCTTGCCCGCGTCCGCGGCCTGCCGGGCGAAGGTGGCCCCGAAGAGCCCTGAGCCGACGATCAGATAATCATACAAGGGTATACACGCTCCTTTTCGCGCAGGGAGATCCGGCGATTGCCGCCGTCATTCCCAGTCGATGGTGTGGATTTCCGGCTTGAAGGACAGTCCCCTGAGGGTGCTGCCGACGATGACCCGTATGCGCTCCCATTTCCGATCCCTGGAGCGCCTCAAAACCCGCCAGATGTGCACGAAGGTGCGGACAAAGAGCCGCGCCGCGCCGCGCAGTCCCTCCCGGCGATAGACGTAGACCTCGTTGCGGTAGGCGTAGCGGTAGCGCCCGATGCGCTCGGGAACGTCTGTTGCGATGTTGCCGCCGTTGTTGGTCTCACAGCGATGCACCGTCACGCTGGCTGGGACGACGTAGCAGGGATAGATCCTCGAGATGCGCCGCGTGTACTCCAGGTCGTCGGCCCAGATGAAGAAGGCCCCGATGGGCAGCCCCACCTCCCGGACCACCTGCGCGGGCACCAGCAGCGAAACGAAGGTCGCCGCGCCGGCGGGTATGCGGGCCCCGGAAAAGTCGGCCAGGTTGCCCATGCGCAGGTCGCGCTGAACGTTCATCCGGCAGGGAGAGCCGTCCGTCCAAAGCACCCTGCCGGAGAGCCAGCCGAAGCGATCGAGCTTTCCTGCCTCCGCAAGCAGCGCCTCCAGCGCCGTCGGCTCGGGCATGGCGTCGTCGTCCATGATCCAGACATAGTCGCAGCCGCGCTTCACGGCCTCACGGATGCCAAATTCAAAGCCGCCCGCGCCGCCGAGGTTCGACCCGGTGTTCACATACTGCAAAACGCCCTGCTCCGCAAGCGGCCTGAGCGCCTCCCCGGTGCCGTCGGTACCGGCGTTGTCGACGATCAGTATGTCAGCCTTCGCCGTCTGCCTTCGCAGGCAGGCGACGCAGTCCAGCAGCAGCGCCCTTCGGTTGTAGGTCACCACCACGGCGCAGACGCGCGGCGTCGATTTGCGATTATCGCTCATGAGAACTTCCCCAATCCCCGGATGCCCCAGCGGAGGGTGTTCACGGCGGCAGTAAATAGCCCTTCGTTCAGGAACTTGCGATAAAAGCGGAACTGCTTCTGTACCAGGCTCAGCTTGCGTCCCGTGGTGCTGTCCGAAAGCACCCGGTATCGCGCCAGAACCTCCGGGTTTCCGTAGGCCCGGCCCGTCAGCTTTATCACGTCGTACCAGTAGGCATAGTCGTCCCGGAGCGATTTCAGCTCCTCCCGCAGATACACCTTGCCGTGCCGGGAGGTGTCGTACAGGCCCGTCAGGCAGCCGATCTGGTTCATCACCCGCATATCCTTTTCGGTAATCACGGGCTTTGCGGCGGTGGGATGCTGGATCTCCTCCGAGCGCTCGTTGATGTGCATATAGGAGCAGCAGACGCATTCCGCGCCCTTTTCAGCCATGAAGGCCAGCTGCTTTTCAAGAAAGTTCGGCTCCCACAGGTCGTCCGCGTCCAGCAGGGCGATGTAGCGCCCCTGCGCCTTTCGGAGGCCGGCATTGCGCGCGGCGGCCGAACCGGCGTTTGCCTGCCGGATCAGGTGCACGCGGGCGTCCCTTGCCGTGAATTCCTCCGCGACTCGGGCCGAGCCATCCGTCGAACCGTCGTCGACGATGTACATTTCCCAATGGGCATAGGTTTGGCCGAGCACGGAACGCACCGTCTCGGCGAGGTATTTTTCTCCGTTGTAGCACGGCGTGATGACCGAAACCAATCCGTCGACCATGACCGATGCCCCTTCGCGCCTTGGGCCTGTAACGGAAGCGCGAAGGGCTTCCGCCGGCCCATAATTAATCAAATTAATCGTATCACAGCGGGCATAAAAAGTCAAGGCATTCGGCATTGCGCCGCGCGCCGCCAAGGGGATTCGTTACGGCGATCCGGCTGGCGAATCTATCCTTTCTGTGCTATAATACGCCTATCATATATTCTTTCATCCAGGGAGGGTCCGCCCATGATCCGACTCGCAACCGCCGCCGACATCCCCGCCGTTGCCGCCATCTACGAACGCATCCACGACGCCGAAGCAGCGGGAAAACTTACCACGGGCTGGCTCCGCGGGATCTACCCCACCGAGCGGACCGCCCGAACGGCCCTCGAAGCCGGCGACCTGTTCGTCCTGGAGGATGACGGGCAGATCGCCGCCGCGGCCCGCATCAACCGTGAGCAGGTGCCGGTGTACGCGCAGGTGAACTGGAAATATCCCGCCCGGGACGACGAGGTGATGGTGCTGCACACCCTCACCGTGGACCCGATGCTCGCCGGACGCGGGCACGGCCGGGCGTTTCTGGCGTTCTATGAGCGCTACGCCCTCGAAAACCGCTGCCCGGTGTTGCGCATCGACACCAACGAGAGAAACACCGTGGCCCGCGCCATGTACGCCCGCCACGGCTACCTCGAAAGCGCCATACTTCCCACCGTCTTCAACGGCATTCCCGGCGTGAATCTGGTGTGCATGGAAAAGCGGCTGGGATGAGTTCCCAGCCGCTTCCGTATACGGTTTGACGCTTCAGTTCTATTCCAAATTGATCTCGTAGGTCAGCTCCATGCGCTCCTCCTCGGAGGAGCGGTTTTTGCGCCCTCCCGCACGGCTGACGAACCGCATCCCCAGGCGCTCCATCACACGCCGTGAAGCGTCGTTTTCTGCGTCGCACTGGGCGATGAAGCGCCGGATGCCCAGCTGTGCCCTCGCCCACTCCATCACGCCCCGGGCTGCCTCGCCGGCATAGCCGTGTCCCCAGTACCGCTTATTCAGGATCCACCCCAGCTCGGCCGATCCGTCCTCCAGCAGGTACAGACCGATTCCGCCGATGTGCGTGTCTCCCAGGAGCACTGCGAATTCATAGTACGAGGGGACTTCCTTCTCTTGTTCCGCCATCGCATTGCGGATGACCTGCTCCGTCTCTCCGATGTTCCCGTTGGGCAGGAACATCATGTAGCGGGTGCTCTCGACGTCTGACGAATAGGCATGGGTGCTCGTCAGGTCCCGCGTGTCCAGGGGGCGCAGCGCCAGGCGCGCCGTCTCTATCCGCATGGGCATCTCCTCATTTCCATCTGTTCGATGATCTGAAACGCCCGGGGCGGCGCAGCCGCCCCGGGCAAGGTCCATTATGGCACTTATGCCGTTTCTTGTCAATCGTTCGGCAGCGCCGTCTGGGTGCTCAGCACCACCTCGTCGTCCTGGACGTCCACGATGATCGTGGTGTCCTGGGGCAGGTCGCGCTCGATCAGCAGGCGGGCGATGGGCGTCTCCACCGCGCGCTGGATGAACCGCTTCAGCGGACGCGCGCCGTACACGGAGTCGTAGCCGTTTTCCACGATCCAGTCTTCCGCCACGTCGGTCAGGTGCACCGTCAGCCTCCGCTCGGCCAGCCGGCGATCCAGGTCCTTGATCATCAGGTGCATGATCTCCACGATCTGGTCGCGGGTCAGCGGCGTATAGATCACGGTCTCGTCCAGGCGGTTCAGGAACTCGGGCCGGAACTGGGTCTTCAGGAGCGCTTCGGTCTGCTTCCGGGCCTCCTCGGTCAGGTGTCCCTCAGAATCGATGCCCTGCTGGATGATCTGGCTGCCCAGGTTGCTGGTGAGGATGATGATGGTGTTCTTGAAGTCCACCGTGCGGCCCTGGGAATCGGTGATGCGGCCGTCGTCCAGCACCTGCAGCAGGATGTTGAACACGTCGGGATGGGCCTTTTCCACCTCGTCGAACAGCACCACACTGTAGGGCTTGCGGCGCACGGCCTCGGTCAGCTGGCCGCCCTCCTCGTAGCCCACGTATCCCGGAGGCGCTCCGACCAGACGCGACACGGAGAACTTCTCCATGTACTCCGTCATGTCGATGCGGATCAGGTTCTTCTCATCGTCAAACAGCGCCTGGGCCAGGGTCTTGGCCAGCTCGGTCTTGCCGACGCCGGTGGGGCCCAGGAACAGGAACGAGCCGATGGGGCGGTTCGGGTCCTGGATGCCGGCGCGGGAGCGCAGTATGGCCTCGGCCACCTTTTCCACGGCCTCGTCCTGGCCGATCACCCTCTGGTGCAGCACGTCGTCCAGATGCAGCAGCTTGCTGCGCTCGGTCTCCACCAGCTTCGTCACCGGAATGCCCGTCCAGCGGGATACGATTTTCGCGATCTCATCCTCAGTCACGCGGTCGTGGAGCAGGCTCGCGGCCTTGCCGGCCTCCATCTGCTTCTCGGCCTCCGCCAGTTCCTTCTTGAGCTGGGGCAGCCTGCCGTACTGAAGCTCGGCGGCCCTGTTCAGGTCGTATTCCCGCTGCGCCTTCTCGATGTCGGCGTTCACCTGCTCGATGTCCTCGCGCAGCTTGCGCACGTTGGTGATGGCGCCCTTCTCCTGCTCCCACTGGGTCTTCATGCCGCTGAACTGATCGCGCAGTTCCTTCAGCTCGTCCTGGACGCGCTCCAGCTGGTGCTTGGAGGCGTCGCCCTCCTGGGCCAGCGCGGCCTCCTCGATCTCCTTCTGCATGATTTCCCGGGAAATGCTGTCCATCTCCTGAGGCATGGAGTCGATCTCGGTGCGGATCATGGCGCAGGCCTCGTCCACCAGGTCGATGGCCTTGTCGGGCAGGAAGCGGTCGGTGATGTAGCGGTCGGACAGCTTTGCCGCGCTGATCAGCGCCTGGTCGGCGATCTTCACGCCGTGGAACACCTCGTAGCGCTCCTTGAGGCCGCGCAGTATGGAGATGGTGTCCTCCACGGTGGGCTCGTCCACCATGACCGGCTGGAAGCGGCGCTCCAGGGCGGGATCCTTCTCCACGTACTTGCGGTACTCGTCGATGGTGGTCGCGCCGATGCAGTGCAGTTCGCCACGGGCCAGCATCGGCTTGAGCAGGTTGCCGGCGTCCATGCTGCCCTCGGCCTTGCCGGCGCCGACGATGTTGTGCAGCTCGTCGATGAACAGGATCACCCTGCCCTCGCTCTTCTTGACCTCCTCAAGGACGCTCTTCAGGCGCTCCTCGAACTCGCCGCGGAATTTCGCGCCGGCGATCAGCGCGCCCATGTCCAGGGCGATCAGCTGGCGGTCCTTCAGCGTGCTGGGCACGTCGCCCCGCACGATGCGCTGGGCAAGGCCCTCGGCGATGGCGGTCTTGCCGACTCCGGGCTCGCCGATCAACACCGGGTTGTTCTTCGTCTTTCTGGACAGTATGCGGATGACGTTGCGGATCTCGTTGTCCCTGCCGATCACCGGGTCCAGCTTCTGGCCCTTGGCCTGGGCGGTCAGGTCCTGGCCGTACTTCAACAGCGCGTCATAGGTGTCCTCCGGGTTTTCGCTGGTCACGCGGGTGTTGCCGCGCACCTTTTGCAGCGCCTCGAGGAAGCCCTCCTTGGTCAGCCCGAATTCTCCGAAGATGGCCTTCAGCGCGCCGTTGGGCTTCTCGATCAGGCCGAGCATGATGTGCTCAACGGAGATGAACTCGTCCTTCATGTACTGAGCCTGGGTCTCCGCCTCCGTCAGCGCGGCGTCCACCGACTGGGATATATAGACGCGGTCCGCCTCCCTGCCGGGGCCGGAGACCTTGGGAATCCTCTGGATCTCCCGGTCGCAGGCGTTGGCCATCCGGGCGGCGTCGACGCGCATCTTCTTCATCATCTGCGCGATCAGGCCGTCCTTCTGGTTCAGCAGCGCGTACAAAAGATGCTGCTGGTCGATCTGCATGTTCTGGTTGCGGATGGCGCACTCCTGTGCCTCTCGAACCGCTTCTATGGATTTCTGGGTAAATTTCTCGGCATTCATGGTCGTTCCCCCTTTACCCTTGTAATCATGCCAATGGAAAGTCATCTTTGACTTTCTTTGACTATTATATCCATTTTTGAACCTTTGTCAATAGGGTTTTGAGAAAAATGTGAAAGTTTTCTCCGCGCATGTGGCGGACGCACCTCGATAATTCCATCGTTCCCTTTCGGCTTGCCCGCGTTCCCTTCGCGTGTTAAAGTGTTAATCTGCACACAATACGATTGATAAACTTCCCGTGCTATAATCGCCCTGTCATTTCATATTTCCGGAGCGTGAACGCCATGAGCAACCAACTTAAGGGATCCCTCTGCCTGCTGGCCGCGGCGCTGGTCTGGGGCCTGGCCTTCTCCGCCCAGAGCAACGCCATGCTCTACATACAGCCCTTCACCTTCGTTTTCCTGCGGTCGACGATCACCTGCCTGGTGCTGGTGGCGGCCATGCCGCTGTTCAGGAAGCTCTCCGGCCACGGGCAGCAAAGCGCGCCGCCATTGAGGGAGCACCTGCGCCCCGGCATCATCATCGGCCTGTTTCTCGTCGCCGCGACGATCCTCCAGCAGGTGGGCCTGGTCTACACCACGCCCGCCAAGTCCGGCTTTGTGACGGCGCTGTACATCGTCATCGTGCCCCTGCTGGGAATATTCCGCGGCCAGCGGGTCCGCGTTCCGATCTGGATCGGCCTGGCCCTGTCGCTGACGGGCATGATCCTGCTGTGCGTGCAGGACGATCTCTCCATCGGCATCGGCGACCTGTTCACCCTGGGCAGCGCTGTGATGTTCTCCTTTCAGATCCTCGCCGTCAGCCGCTACGCCTCGGGGCGCGACGCATTGATCCTGAGCGCGCTGCAATTCGCCACCTGCGCGGTGGTGGCCGGTGTCATCGCCTTCATCGTGGAAACACCGCGCGTGCAGGACATGCTCGCCTGCTGGAGCAGCATACTCTACGTGGCGGTGTTCTCCGGCGCCATCGGCTACACGCTGCAAATGGTGGGCCAGAAGCACACCGACCCGACTCTGGCCTCGCTGCTGATGTGCCTGGAGTCGGTGTTCGCCGCGCTGGGCGGCTGGGTGCTGCTGGGACAGGCGCTGATGCCCAGGGAACTGCTGGGCTGCGCGCTGATGCTCAGCGCCTCCGTCATTGCCCAGCTGCCGGAGAAGCGCCGACTCGCCGCGTGAATCGCCCGCCCTTGCATTTCTCGCCCAAACAGCCTATAATAGAGGATAGAGAATAACTGCGGGGGCTCACCCAACATGAACGATCTGATCGGTTTCTTTGATTCCGGCATGGGCGGCATCAGCGTGCTCCATGAGGCGCGCAAGCTGCTGCCCAACGAAAACTTTCTGTTTTTCGGCGACAACGCCAACTCTCCCTACGGGCCGCGACCCCTGGAGGAGATCCGCAGGCTCAGCGCCGCAGGCATCGCGCGGCTGCTCGACCGGAACGTCAAGGCCATCGTGATCGCCTGCAACACCGCCACATCCGCCTATGCGGAGATCCTGCGCAAACAACACCCCGAGCTGCCCATCGTGGGCATGGAGCCCGCGCTGAAGCCTGCCCATTTCGCCCGCCATGGCGGCAAGGTGATCGTGCTGGCCACGGAGGCCACGCTGCGCCTTTCCAAGTTTGAGCGGCTCATGTCCCTCTACGGCGACGACGTGATCTGCGTGCCCGGGAAGGGCCTGGTGGAGCTGGTGGAGGCCGGCAAGTCCGGAAGCCCGGAGGCCGAGGCGCAGCTGCACGCGCTGCTCGGCCCCTTTGCCGGCCAGCAGATCGACGCCGTCGTGCTGGGCTGTACCCACTACCCCTTCCTGCGCGCCCAGATCCAGGCCATGTTTCCCCAGGCGCAGCTGTTCGACGGCCGGGAGGGCACTGCCCAGCGTCTCAAATACCTGCTGGAGCAGAACGATCTGCTCTCCGACAGAACACCTGGCGCCGTGGAATACCAGAGCTCCGGCGGCGCCGAGGCCATCGCGCTGATGCAATCGCTGATGGAAAAACTCGACTGACAGTATCATCATCAAATCAGAAGATCCCTCGCTATGCTCAGGATGGGCGCCGACGGGCCTGACTCTCTGAGTGGAGCGAGGGATCTTCGTTTGTCTTTGGGTTCAGGTTTTGTCCTTGTAGACCGGCTTTGTGTAGTGGGGCATCACGATGCCCTCCCTGTCGAAGCGGGCCTTGACTCGGGTGCGAATGTCGCGCTCGATTCGCCAGTGTTCGCCCACCGGGCACTGAGCCGCGATGCGCACCACCACGGCGTCCGTATCGAAGGAGAGTATGCTCATGACGTCCGGCGTGCCGGTCAGCCCGTCGATCTCCTTCCCAGCCTTTTCCATCTCATCCTCCAGGATCCGCACCATCCGCCCCTGGTCCTCCTCGTAGGGGCAGCGCACGTCCACGATGGCCCGCTTGAAGCCGCGGCTCATGTTGGTCAGCGTGCGGATGTCGCCGTTGGGAATGACGTAGATATTGCCGTTGTAGTCCCGCACGACGGTGGTTCGTATGGCAATGGACTCCACCGTGCCGGAAAGGTCGTTGATCGTCACGATGTCTCCCACAGAGATGCTTCCCTCGATCCAGATGAAGATGCCGGAGATGATGTCCTTGACCAGCGTCTGGGAGCCGAAACTGATGGCGATACCGCCCACCCCGGCCACGGCCAGTATGGAGCTGACGTTGACGCCGAAGAGGCTCAGCACGATGGTTGCGATGATGAAGTAGACGATGTAATTGAAGATGCTCGTCACCAGGGACTTGATGGTGTTCACCTGCTGGACGGTCCGAACGCCCTTCTGGCCGCGCATATGCACCACGGAGGAGATCATCCGCCTGCCGATGCGAAGCACGATGCACCCGATAAAGATCACCAGCCCCGCCATCAACATCTGCGTGGCGATCAGCGGCAGCCGCGTCAGGAAATTCCCCGCGCGATCCCCGGCGCCTTCCAGCATGTCGCCAACTTGATTCATGACCTCCTGAACCGGGGAATCCGCGTTCTCGGCAAGTGCTGTATAGAGTCCAAACATTAATTTTCTATCCTCTCTGCCGCGCCACCATTTGCGGATGGGCGCGCAGCAAATTGCTCGATCGTACTTACACTATAGCATTCCCGGGTCGTTTTGGCAAGGGGGCCGGTCTTCTCCGCCTTTGGTTTGGTCTTCCCTGCCCTTGGCCTGGCGGCGCTTCTGCCTGCGAATGCGGTTGATGTGGCGTTCGAAGTCGCCGCCGTCGATCAGCTGGGCCAGCACGTACTGCTCGAAAGCCGGCACGGTGCAGGAATAGAAGCCCACCCGCGCCTCAAACCGCTCCACAAGGTCCGGCGGCAGCACCATGTAGCTCACGCGAATGGAGGGGCTCACCGTGCGCGTGAAGGTGTTCAGATAGATCACCCGCCTCTGTCCTGAGAGGGAAAAAACCGTCTCCTCCGGTTTGCGCAGCAGCGAGAACTCAGACTCAAAGTCGTCCTCGACGATATAGCGGTCGCCTCGCTCCGCCCAACGGATATACTCGCGGCGCTTGGAGGCGGAGGCCGTCACGCCGCTGGGGAAGCTGCGAAAGGGCGTGATATGCAGTACCGAGGCCGTCGTCTTCGCCAGCGCTGAGCTGCGAATGCCGTCATGGCCGAGGGGCAACAGCTCGCAGGTGACGCCCTTGGCCTGGTAGACCTGCTCGATCTTCTCATAGGAAGGGGATTCGATGCCGTAACGGCGGTCGCTGCCCAGCATCTCCACCACCATGCCATAGAGATATTCGGACCCGGAGCCGATCACGATCTGGTCCGGTTCCGCGTGGAGTCCGCGGTTACGGGCCAGGTATCGTGAAATGGCACCGCGCAGCTCCACGCAGCCGCGATTCGGCGACTTGTTCAGTATCGCCTCGCCGTAGTCCAGCAGCACGCGCCGCATGACCCTGGCGAGCACCGAGAAGGGAAAGGCGCTCTCCTCCTCCGGCTTCTGCTGGACGTGGCGGACGTGCTCCACGGGCTCCGCCGACGCGAACCCATCCGTATCCCGATAGCTGACGAAGAAGCCGCTCCTGGGGCGCGCCTCCACGTAGCCCTCCTGGCACAGCATCTCATAGCTGTGCTCCACCGTCACTGCGCTGACATGACGGTCCAGGGCGGTCTGCCGCCGGGATGGCAGGCGCTCTCCGCATCGCCAAACGCCTCCGACGATCTCACCCCGCAGCTCCTCATAGAGCTTCAGGTATTCCGGTTTCTTACTGTTCATCTGGCCTTATATTTTTGTTCCTTTCTGGCACTTTTCATAATGTCAAATTCAGTATATACTGTGTGACAACAAAAGTCAAGCCGTCCCGACCCCTCAGGAGGTGCCCCATGAAACACAGGCAGTTTTCAGTATTCAACATCACCTTTATCGCCATGATGGCCGCCATGGTCTATGTGGTCACGCTGTTCCGCTTCCCGCTTCTGGGCTCGAAGGTGCACTTTGCCAACGCCGTCTGCCTGCTGGGAGGCATCCTGCTGGGGCCGCTGCAAGGCGGGCTGGCTGCGGGCATCGGGTCTGCGCTCTATGACGCCGTGGCGGGCTACGATTTCATCAATGTGCTCATCACGCTGGTCAGCAAATTTGCCATGGCCTATGTGTGCGGCCTGATCCTGTATCACGATGAAAGCCGGGTCGACAAGCCCGATCGGACGGTGCTCGCCTGTGTCTGCGGCGCGCTGACCTACGTCTTTCTCTACATGCTCAAGACGTTCATCTACAACCAGTTCGTCTACGGGTATCCCATTGACACCGTGTGGGCGACCATGCTCTCCAAGCTGATCCCCTCGCTGATCAACGCCGGCGTGGCCATCGTCGCGGCTCCCCTGTTCTACCACGCCGTGCTGCCCGCGCTGCGCTCCACAGGCCTTTTGAAGCGGATGCGCGCCCAGGCGTAAGCCGCCTTCTGCAGTACACAGTCTAATCCTTATATCGTTTTAATATCGAGCGCCAGTCGGTTCGTTCGACTGGTGCGCAATTTGCAGAAATGCCACATGTATCCTTACTGTTTGCATCCGTCATATAAAAAACCGCTGAAAGCGAATTGCTTCCAGTGGTTTCTTATCATATACATCACAGGCTCAGTCAGGGCCAGTTCTGATAAACAATGAAGCCAGCCTAACGGCTGGCTTTTGGTACACCATCAGGGGCTCGATTCTCGCCTGCGGGCTCGGTCGGGGCGGGCTCTGGAAGTCCACTGGACTGGCTCTATAATAAAAGTTGGGGTGAGCGAGAAAAAGGAAGACAAAGCAGCCACG
>JAUMVG010000098.1 GCA_030530315.1 Clostridia bacterium
TGCTCCTTTTGTCTACCTCGTTTCTGTCAATCCCACAACTTTCCGTGATGAACCATATTCTACCCCTGCATGAGCTACAACCTGGACGAGCACCGGGGCGACAACCACTTCAACTGCCCGGTGGTGGCCTACTACCCGGAGGTGCTGCGGCTGAACGTGCCGGGGCTGAAGGACAAGCGCTTCATCTGCGACTACCTGGGCATCCACCGGCCGAAGGATTTCGAGAGAAAGTTCCCCAGGGTGCTGGACAAGTACTTCCCCGGCATCCCCGCCAGGGAGGTCCGCGCCGCGGTGCGGGGCGCCTACGACGCCTACGCGCGGCACATGGCCCGGGTCCGGGCCCGGGGCGAGGAGATGCTGCGCAGCGCCCGTACGAAGGGCGTGCCGGTGGTGGTGCTCTGCGGCAGGCCCTATCACATCGACCCGGAGGTCAGCCACGGCATCGACCAGCAGATCGCCCAGCTGGGCGCGGTGGTGGTCACCGAGGACGCCGTGAACCTGCGGACGGAGAAGTTTGGCGTGAACGTGCTGAACCAGTGGACCTACCACGCCCGGCTGTATTCGGCGGCCCGCTTCGTGGCCGACTGCGGCGATCCCGGGGTGAACCTGGTGCAGCTGGTGTCCTTCGGCTGCGGCGTGGACGCCATCACCACCGACGAGGTGCGCCGCATCCTCCAGGAGGGCGGGCGGCTGTACACCCAGCTGAAGATCGACGAGATATCCAATCCCGGCGCGGTGCGCATACGTCTGCGCAGCCTGTTCGCGGCGCTGGGCCACGCCGAGGCGTGATTTACGGAGGAGTGCCGATGGGAGAGAGAGTGGAATTCACCAAGGAGATGAAGCGGGATTACACGATCCTGATCCCAAACATGCTGCCGGTCCACCTGAAGCTGGTCAAGAGCGCCTTCGAGCTGCACGGCTACCACATGGAGCTGCTGCAGAACGAGGGCCGCGAGGTGGTGGAGGCGGGGCTTCGCTATGTGCACAACGATACCTGCTATCCCGCTCTGCTGTGCATCGGCCAGTTCATCAACGCGCTGCAGAGCGGCCGGTACGACGTGCACCGGACCGCGCTGATCATCACCCAGACCGGCGGCGGCTGCAGGGCCTCAAACTACATCTTCCTGCTGCGCAAGGCGCTGGAAAAGGCGGGGCTGGGCTTCGTGCCGGTGATCTCGCTGAACCCGGCGGGGCTTGAAAAGAACAGCGGGTTCAGGATCACGCCCACGCTGCTTTTGCAGGCGATGATGATGATCCTGTACGCGGACGTGCTGATGTGCCTGAAGAACCAGGTGGAGCCCTACGAGAACCAGGCCGGCGACTGCGCCAGGCTGGTGGACGCCTGGGCCGACCGCCTGACGGAGCAGTTCCGCCGCAATCCCAGGGCCGCGGCGCTGCGCTTCAGGGGCAACCTGCGCCAGATCGCCCGGGACTTCGACGCCGTGCCCTACACCCCCGCGGAGAAGATCCGCGTCGGCATCGTCGGGGAGATCTACGTGAAGTACTCCGGCATGGCCAACAACCACCTGGAGCGGTTCCTGCTGGAGCAGGGCTGCGAGGTGAACGTGCCGGGGCTGATGGGCTTTCTGCTGAACGCGCTGGACCACAACATCGACGACATCGACCTCTACGGCGGCAGCCGCCTCAAGCGGGGGCTGTGCTGGCTGGTCATGCGGTTCGTGGACGGGGTGGAGCGCACCATCTCCCGTTGCGTCCGCAAGGGCGGGCGGCTCAACCCGCCCACGCCCTATCGCGTCACCCGGAAGGAGCTGGGCGGCGTGCTGGGCGTCGGCTGCAAGATGGGGGAGGGCTGGCTGCTGACCGCGGAGATGTGCGAATTGATCGACTCCGGCGTGACCAACATCGTGTGCGTGCAGCCCTTCGGCTGCCTGCCGAACCACATCGCCGGAAAGGGCACCATTCGCGCTTTGCGGGAGAAGTATCCCGGGGCGAACATCGTGCCCATCGACTACGATCCCGGCGCCACCCGGGTGAACCAGGAAAACCGGCTGAAGCTGATGCTGTCGGTGGCCCGGGAGGAGCGCGGCGGGATTGCCGGCTGAGGGCCGGCTGTCTGCGCGATATTGCCCCGTGTCCCGCGCACCCCTTGCGTTTTCCTGTGGTCATGGGATAAATCCCGCGCCCAGGCATTGACATCCGCCGGGGCATCCGCTATTGTGGAATAAAAGGAAACCAATTAAATAGTCAATCAAGGAGGAACCCGCTATGAATCGCACGGAGGCAAGGGTCAAGGCCGAGGCGCTGGTCGGCCGAATGACGGTGGAGGAGGCTGCGGGCCAGCTGCGGTATGACGCGCCTGCCATCGACAGGCTGGGCATTCCCGCCTACAACTGGTGGAACGAGGCGCTGCACGGCATCGCCCGCGCGGGCACGGCGACCTCCTTCCCCCAGGCCATCGGCCTGGCGGCCGCCTTCGACCCCGGGCTGGTGCGCCGGCTGGGCGATGTCGCCGCCACCGAGGGCCGGGCGAAATACAACGCCGCCGCCGCCCACGGCGACCGGGACATCTACAAGGGGCTGACCTTCTGGTCCCCCAACGTGAACATCTTCCGCGATCCCCGCTGGGGCCGCGGCCACGAGACCTACGGCGAGGACCCGCTGCTGACCGCCGAGCTGGGCGTCAGCTACGTCAAGGGCCTGCAGGGCGACGGCGAGACCATGAAGTCCGCCGCCTGCGCCAAGCACTTCGCCGTGCACTCCGGGCCGGAGGGGCTGCGCCACCGCTTCAACGCCGTGGCCACGAAGAAGGACATGGCGGAGACCTACCTGCCCGCCTTCAAGGCGCTGGTGGACGCCGGCGTGGAGGCCGTGATGGGCGCCTACAACCGCACCAACGGCGAGCCCTGCTGCGGCAGCGCCTCCCTGCAGAAGATCCTCCGGGAGGAGTGGGGCTTCCAGGGCCACTTCGTGTCCGACTGCTGGGCCATCCGCGACTTCCACACCGGCCATATGGTCACGGACACGCCGGAGGAATCCGCCGCGCTGGCGCTGGAGCAGGGCTGCGATGTGAACTGCGGCAATACCTACCTGTACATGATGAAGGCCTACGAGAAGGGCCTGGTCACCGAGGCGCAGATCCGGCGCAGCGCCGTGCGGCTGTTCACCTGCCGCTACATGCTGGGCCTGATGGAGGGCAGCGAGTTTGACGCTGTGCCCTACGAGAAGGTGGAGTGCGCCGAGCACCTGGCCGCAGCCAGGGAGGCCAGCGAGAAGGCCTGCGTGCTGCTGAAGAACGACGGCATGCTGCCGCTGGACGCAAGCAAGCTGCGCACGCTGGGCGTCATCGGCCCCAACGCCGACAGCCGCGCCGCGCTGATTGGCAACTACCACGGCACCTCCTCCCGCTACATCACGGTGCTGGAGGGCCTCCAGGACGCGCTGGGCGACGACGTGCGGGTGCTGTACTCCCAGGGCTGCCACCTGTTCAAGGACAAGGACGAGAACCTGTCCATGGCGGACGACCGCATTTCCGAGGCGCTGACCGTGGCGGAGCATTCCGACGCGGTGGTGCTGGTGCTGGGCCTGGACGAGAGCCTGGAGGGCGAAGAGGGCGACACCGGCAACGCCGCCGCCTCCGGCGACAAGCTGGACCTGCTGCTGCCGGCGAGCCAGCGGCGGCTGATGGACGCGGTGCTGGCCGTGGGCAAGCCCACGGTGATCTGCCTGATGGCGGGCAGCTCCATCGACCTGGGCAAGGGCGCGGAGCAGGCCAACGCCATCCTGCTGACCTGGTACCCCGGGGCCCGTGGCGGGCGCACCGTGGCGGACATCCTGCTGGGCAGGGTCTCCCCCTCCGGCAAGCTCCCGGTGACCTTCTATTACAACGACCAGCTGGCGCGGATGCCCGAATTCACCGATTATTCCATGGCGGGCCGCACCTATCGCTATATCGAGGACAAGCCCCTGTACCCCTTCGGCTACGGCCTGACCTACGGCGACTGCCGCGTGGTCGCGGCGCAGAGGACCGAGGGCGGCGTGGCGCTCGAGATTGCCAACGAAGGCCCCATGGACACCGACGAGGTGGCCCAGGTGTACGCCCGGAACGAGGGCTCTGAAAACGCCCCGCGCAACGCCCGGCTGGTGGCCTTCCAGCGCGTGCATGTGCCCGCCGGGCAGACCGTGCGGGTGGCGCTGGACATCCCCGCCGAGCGCCTGAAGGTGGTGAACGCCGAGGGACGGCTCGTGGACGAGGGCACGCCTGTGTTCTACGTGGGCTTCGGCCAGCCGGACGCCCGGACGGCGGAGCTGACCGGCCGCGAATCCATTCGGATCTGAGCGCAGCAAGCAAAACGAGGTGGACAGCGTGTATCTTGAAAACATCAACGGGCCCGAGGACATCAAAAAGCTCCCGGTCGAGGCCCTCCAGACGCTGGCGGACGAGACCCGCTCCGCGCTGGTGGGAAGGCTCAGCGCCATCGGCGGCCACGTGGGGTCGAACCTGGGCGTCGTCGAGCTGACGGTGGCCCTGCACTACGTGTTCGACTCGCCCCGGGACAAGATCGTTTGGGATGTCTCCCACCAGAGCTATCCCCACAAGATCCTGACGGGGCGCAAGCAGGCCTACCTCGATCCCGCCCATTACAGGGACGTCACCGGCTTTACCAATCCGGGGGAGAGCGCGCACGACCTGTTCACCATCGGCCACACCGCCACCTCCATCCCCCTGGCGATGGGGCTGGCGAAGGCCCGGGACGCCTTCGGCGGCACGGAGAACATCGTCGCCGTCATCGGCGACGGGGCTTTGTCCGGCGGCGAGGCCTACGAAGGCCTGGACTGCGCCGGGGAGTACGGCGGAAACCTGATCATCATACTCAACGACAACGAACAGAGCGTCGCGGAGAACCACGGCGGTCTGTACCGGGGCCTGCGGCGGCTGCGGGAGAGCGGCGGCGCGTGCCCGGACAACCTGTTCCGGGGGCTGGGCCTGGACTACCGCTACCTGGAGGAGGGCCACGACGTGCCGAAGCTGGCGGCGCTCTTCGAGAGCGTTCGGGGCATCGACCATCCCATCGTGCTGCACATCCACACCGTCAAGGGCAAGGGGCTTCCCTATGCCGAGGCGGACCGGGAAGAGTGGCACTCCGGCAGCCCCTTCAACGTGGCGGACGGCACGCCGAAGAACGGCTATCCCGTCTACGACACCACGGTCTACGACAGCCTCACGGGACTGCTGAGCCGGGACGAGCATGCCGTCGTGCTGACGGCGGGCACGCCCCGGGCGCTGGGCTTCGTGGGCGAGGCCCGGGCGCGCTGGGCGGCCACGGGCCGGTTCGTGGACGTGGGCATCGCCGAGGAGTGCGCCATGGCCATGGCCAGCGGCGCGGCAAAGTACGGCAGCCCCGCGGTATTCGGCGTGTACGCGCCGTTCCTGCAGCGCGCCTACGACCAGCTCTCCCACGACCTGTGCCTGAACGGCAACCCCGCCGCGATCCTGGTGCTGCTGCCCGGAGCCTATGGCATGAAGTCCAACACCCACCTGGGGCTGTGCGACATCCAGATGCTGGCCCATGTGCCGAACCTGGTGTACCTGACCCCGGCGTACCGGGAGGAATACCGGCGGATGTTCGACTACGCCACCACCCAGCGCAGCCATCCGGTGGCCATCCGGGTACCGGTCCGATTCATCGACTGCGGCCGGGAGGATGAAACCGACTATTCCATCCCCAACCGGGCGAAGGTGCTGCGGGAGGGCGAAGGCGCGGCGGTCGTCGCCGTCGGCTCCCTCATTCCCATGGCGCTGGCGCTGGCGGACGCCTGGAAGCAGGCCACGGGACGCGATCTCACGGTGATCAACCCGGTGTTCCTCACCGGCGTGGACGCGGAGCTGCTGGAGTCGCTGAAGCAGAGGCACCGGCTGGTGGTCACGCTGGAGGACGGCGAGCTGGACGGCGGCTACGGCCAGCGGATTGCCTCCTGGTACGGCACCAGCGCCATGAAGGTGGCCAATTTCGGCATTTCGAAGGCCTTCCACACCGATTTCAACGCCGAGGCGCTGCTGGCGGAGAACGGCATCAGCGTGCCGAAGCTGCTGGACTTCATCGAAGCGCAGCTTGCGGACGAACGGCGCGCGTAGCGATACAGAAGGGGGATCGACCATGAATATACAGAGCCTGTCGGTCTGCGTGCCGGCGAAAAGGTGCATCAACGACTGCAAGTTCTGCTGCAGCAAGATGCACGATTCGGACTACGCAGACAACTTCACCGAGATCTGCCAGTACGCTTCCTACGCGGCGGACATGCGCAAGCGCCTGGAGTACGCCAGGGAGAACGGCTGCAACACCTGCATGCTCACCGGCCAGAACGAGCCGCAGCAGAACCGGGAGTTCCTCCGGGTCTTCGCCGAGGTGAACCGGAGCCTGCGCGCCCCCTTTCTCAACATCGAAATGCAGACCTCCGGCGCGTTCATCGACGCCCCGTTCCTCGACTTCTTCCGGGAGTCGGTGGGCGTGACCACCGTCGCCATCTCCGTGGCCTGCCTCGATGACGACGCGGCCAACCGGGAGATGATCCGGACCCGGGACGAGGCGCTGTGCCTGGAGACGCTGTGCCGGGAGATCAAGCGCCGGAACATGAACCTGAGGATCTGTCTGAACATGAACGACGGGATCCTGGCGCGCCATCCCTTCACGCCGGAGAGCGTCGTCGGCCTGTGCGGCGTGCTGGGCGCGGACCAGATCACCTTCCGCGCGCTTTGGGCGCCGGACGCCGCTACCGAACAGGGCCAGTGGATCAGCCGCCACGTCACGGAGCAGACCACGGGCTTCATCTCCGCGCTGAAGGCGGACATCCGGGCGAAGGGCAGGTACCTGGACACCCTGGAGTACGGCTCCGACCGCTACGACTACCATGGCTTCTCGGTGGTCGTGGACGAGGATTCCATGGCCCAGGAGGCGCGGAAGTCCGCCGTCAAGTACCTGATCCTCCGGCCCAACGGCCACCTGTATTCCAAGTGGGACAGCAAGGCCAGCCTGATCTTCTGACAGAGACTCAAAGATACACAAACAAAGCGCCGTATCCCGCGCCGCCTTGCGGCGGCTGGGATGCGGCGCTTTTCTATGCGCGTCATGCCGTTGTCAAATATGGAATGGAAAGGATCCTTCACTCCGTTCAGGATGACGGGCACGGCCGGAGTCATCCTGAACGAAGGATCTTCCACGCTTTTCAGTAAGCGGCGTCAGCCGTTCTTCTTCACGGACAGCGCGGCCTTTTCGCCGTTGATGTTCCAGCCGTCCTTCGCGTAGGCGCCCTCCGGGGCGGGGCCGGCGGTGATGGCGGTGGCCAGCACGGCGGCGGCGATGGCGTCGGCGTTCTTCTCGATCACCGGGGCCAGCACGTCCGTGGTCTGGTAGGTGACGGTGATGCGGTCCACCACGTCGAAGCCCGCCTCCTTGCGCATGGTCTGCAGCTTGGAGATCACCTCGCGCACGAAGCCCTTTTCGATCAACGCGGGCGTCAGGTTGGTGTCGATGACCACGGTCATGCCGCCGTCGCTCTCCGCCACGAAGCCGGGCTTCTGGGCGGGGGAGATCAGGCAGTCGTCCTTCTCCAGCGCCACCTCGGTGCCCTGGATGTCGAACTTCACCACGCCGTCCTTTTCGAGGGCGTCCACGAAGGCGCTACCGTCCACGGTCTTGAGGTACTCGCCGATGGCGGGCACCAGCTTGCCGTAGCGGCGGCCCAGGGTGCGCAGCTGGGGTTTGATCTGGTAGGTGGTGAAGGCGCGGGCGTCCTCGATGAACTGCACCTGCTCCACGTTCAGCTCGTCGCGGATCAGCGCCGCGCAGGCATCGGACAGCTGGGCGCCCTTCACGTACAGCGTGGACAGGGCCTGGCGGACCTTGATGTTGGCGGTGCTGCGGGCGGCGCGGCCCAGCTGGATGGCCTGGGCGACCTCGTCCATCTCGCTCTCCAGCTGCGCGTCGATGCGGGCCTCGTCCCAGGCGGGGAAGTCGCACAGGTGCACGGACTCCGGCGCGCCGTCGATGCTGCCTACCACCAGGTTGCGGTACATGCTCTCGGTGATGAAGGGGATGTAGGGCGCGGCCACCTTGCACAGCGTGGTCAGCACGGTGTACAGCGTCTGGTAGGCGGCCTTCTTGTCGCCGGTCCACTCCTTGCCCCAGAAGCGGCTCTTGGACAGGCGTACATACCAGTTGGACAGCTCGTCCACGAAGCTCTGGATGGCGCGGGCAGTCTCGGTGATCTTGTACTCGTTCAGGCCCTGGTCCACGGTCTTCACCAGGCTGTTCAGCTTGGAGAGCAGCCACTTGTCCATCAGGGTCAGGTCGGCCTCCTCGGCGGTGTGCACCTGGGGCTGATAGCCGTCGATGCTGGCGTACATGCAGAAGAAGGCGTAGGTGTTCCACAGCGTGCCCATGAACTTGCTCTGCATCTCGCTGACCAGCTCGGAGGAGAAGCGGGTGGGCAGCCACGGCGCGCCGTTGGCGTAGAAGTACCAGCGCACGGCGTC
>JAUMVG010000099.1 GCA_030530315.1 Clostridia bacterium
CTTAACTCTCTGACAGTCTCCGCCTGTCAGAACGTCTTCCTGCTGTCCAGCAGGATGGTCACCGGGCCGTCGTTGACCAGGCTGACCTGCATGTGGGTGCGGAAGCGCCCCGTCTCCACGTGGACGCCCTTCTGCTCGATGATGGCCTTTACCAGCTCGCAC
This sequence comes from Clostridia bacterium, assembly GCA_030530315.1. GTDB lineage: Bacteria > Bacillota > Clostridia > Christensenellales > Aristaeellaceae > UBA2862. The sequence goes on from JAUMVG010000099.1 coordinate 163, forward strand.
AGGGGCTCCGCCACCTCGGGGCGGGCGGCCTTGATGAAGTCCGGCCTGCGCCCGTGACGGGCGTCCGCCAGCAGCGTGAACTGACTGACCAGCAGCACGCTGCCGCCCACGTCCGCAAGGCTCAGGTTCATCTTGTCGTTGGCGTCCTCGAACACCCGCAGGCCGGCGATCTTCTCCGCGCAATAGCGGGCGTCGGACTCCGTGTCTCCGTCCTCCGCGCCCACCAGCACCATGTAACCGTCTTCGATTTTTCCCACGGTCTCCCCCGCCACCGAAACCTCGGCGCGGGTGACCTTCTGAATGACACAGCGCATTGATATCCTCCGATGGATTGCGACCTCATCCGTCTCACCGCTGCGCGGTGATCCACCTTCCCCAATGGGGAAGGCTTTCTGTTTCTCTCACGCGCACTTGTGCGCGTATTAGGGGAATCTCAAGGGGCAATGTCCCTTGAGCAGGGGGTTCTTATGGGGACAGCGTCTCCCTAAGTTATCCTGATACTCTCGACACCTCAATGATATCGGGCCACTTGTTCAGCTCCTTGATGATCTTGGCCAGCTGCTGGGTGGATTTGATGATCAGGGAGATGTTGAACAGGAAGGTGTTGTCCCGCAGGGTGTGGGCCGAGATCGCGCTGACGGGTACCTCCATGGAGGCGAACAGCACGGACAGCTCGGCCAGCAGGCCGGTGCGGTTGTAGCACACGATGCGGATCTCCGCCTCGTAGGTGCCCGAGGAGTCCTTGTCCTCCCACTCCACCTCGATCAGGCGGTCCTTCTCCACGCCGGGGTCCTTCAGGCTGATGCAGTCGGCCCGGTGCACGGAGACGCCGCGCCCGCGGGTGACGTAGCCGATGATCTTGTCCCCCGGCAGCGGCGAGCAGCACTTGGCGAAGCGGACCAGCATGCCGCTCTCGCCCTTGACGATCACGCCGTTGGAGCTGCTGGAAGGCTTGCGCGGCGGCACCTCCGGCGGGTCCGGCGGCGGCGGGATGACGTCCTCCGGCTTCTGGGTCTTCTTGTACTCGTCGATCAGGCGGTTCAGCACCTGTATGGTGCTCAGCCCGCCGAAGCCCACCATGGCGCAGACGTCGTCGTAGCTCTGCACCGAATAGCGCTTGTACAGCGTCTCCACAAGCTCAGGCTTGGAGAGCTGGGACATGCTGTAGCCCAGGCGCTTGGCCTCCTTTTCCAGCATATCCCGGCCGTGGACGATGTTCTCCTCGCGCTGTTCCTTTTTGAGCCAGGCGCGGATCTTGGCCTTGGCCTCGCTGGTCTTGACGATGTTCAGCCAGTCCCGGCTGGGACCGTGGGACGAAGACGAGGTCATGACCTCCACGAAGTCGCCGGTCTCCAGCTGGTGGGCCAGCGGCACGATCCGGCCGTTCACCTTCGCGCCGATGCAGCGGTTGCCCACGGCGGAGTGGATGCGGTAGGCGAAGTCCAGCGGCGTCGCGCCCCGGGGCAGGGAGACCACGTCTCCCTTGGGGGTGAACACGAACACCTCGTCGGCGAACAGGTCGAACTTCAACAGCTCGCTGAAGTCGCCGGGGTCCTTGGCGTCGCTCTGCCAATCCAGAATGCGGCGCAGCCAGCTGAGCTTGGTATCCAGCTCGTCGGCGGCCTTGCCCTCCTTGTAGCGCCAGTGGGCGGCGATGCCGTATTCCGCAGTGCGGTGCATCTCGAAGGTGCGGATCTGCACCTCGAAGGGGCGTCCCTGGTTCACCACCGTGGTGTGCAGCGACTGATACATGTTGGCCTTGGGCATGCTGATGTAGTCCTTGAACCGGCCCGGCACCTGGGGCCAGATGGTGTGCACGATGCCCAGGGCGAAGTAGCAGTCCTGCTTGGTATTCACCAGAACGCGCACCGCGATCAGGTCGTTGATCTGATCGAAGGTCTTGTTCTGGGTCTTCATCTTCCTGTAGATCGAATAGAAGTGCTTGGGCCGCCCGTCGATCTCGCACTTGATGCCCGCCTCGTTCAGCCGGGCCTTCAGCTCCTGGGTCACCTGGGCGATCAGCTGCTCCCGCTCCTCCCGCTTCATGCCCACCAGGCGCACCAGCTCGTAGTAGCCCTCGGGGTCCAGGTAGCGCAGGGACAGGTCCTCCAGCTCCCACTTCACGGTATACACGCCCAGCCGGTGGGCCAGCGGCGCGTAGATGTCCAGCGTCTCCCGGGCGATGGGCACCTGCCGCTCGGGCTTTTGCCACTTCAGCGTGCGCATGTTGTGCAGGCGGTCCGCCAGCTTGATCAGCACCACGCGGATGTCCTTGGCCATGGCCAGGAACATCTTGCGCAGGGTCTCGGCCTGGGCCTCCTCCCGGTTGGCGAAGTTCAGCTGGCTCAGCTTGGTCACGCCGTCCACCAGCAGGGCGACCTCGTCGCCGAACAGCTCCCGGATGCCCTCCAGGGTACAGCCCTCCACGTCCTCCACGCAGTCGTGGAGCAGGCCCGCCGCGATGGTGGTGGCGTCCAGCATCAGGTCGGTGAGGATGACGGCCACGGCGCACGGGTGGCAGAAATAGGGATCGCCGGACTTGCGCACCTGATGGGCATGGGCCTTTTCAGCATACTCATAGGCACGCTTCACCATGTCCATGTCGTCTTCCGGATGGTACTTCCGAATGCGCGAGATCAGCTCTTCCGCGCTGATATACGGACGCAGACCGCTTTCCGTCATCTTTTCTCCCTCCTTCTGCAATTGATCGCTGGTTCAACCTTCCGAACCGACGCGCCAGCGCTGTATCGCGCGCCACACGGCGCTTTCCTCCGGGCTCGCCTTCGCCCGGTCGCTGCGCCGGATGGCCACGGGCTGCTCCTCCAGCGCCAGGCTGAACAGCCCCATGTCCGTCATGGCCAGCAGGCTGGCCGCGACGGGGACCTCCCCGAGTCCGGCCTCCTCCGCCGTCACCCGGGCCAGCTGCCCCAGTGAACGGCACCAGGCGGGCCGGCGCGTCACGCGCATCAGCGCCCTGTAGGCGGCGCGCATCTCCTCCAGCGTGGGCATCGGCCCCGGCCAGGGCGACGTGTCCGCCAGGTGGCAGATCTCGACGCCGGTGAGCCCCGCAGCCCACTCCTCCGGCGCGCCCGCCAGTACCACCCGGTCGTAGCCCCGGAGCAGATCCCCCGAGGCGGGGCAGACGCAGAGGGCGTTGAACGACCGGGGATCCTCCGGCAGCGCGCCCAGGCACAGGTCCGGCGCGCAGCCCTTCGCGTTCTCAAGCAGCGCCCGCGCTTCGGCAAGGGAGGCGGTGACCACCAGGGTGCCCTGGGGGCGCTCGCCCAGCCACCGGCGGAGCGCCGCCGCGTCCACCGTTCGAGCCTCCCCTTCAAAGGGGATTATTTTTTTATTATAGAATATCTCTGTTAAGAAATCGCATTGCATCCGCGATTCCTCGTCAAGTTTTGTGTTCAGCCGCTCAAACACGTCCGCGTCGGCCAGCGCTCTCAGCTCCACCTGGGGTTCCGTGCGCCCCAAATAGGTGTTCAGCTTGGGCACGACCAGCGCGTCCACCGCGCCGGACAGCGAATCGGCCCGCGAGCCCTCCCGGAATGCGATGCCGCCCAGGCGGCGCCCGCCCTGGGCCAGGGTCAGCTTCAGGTGAGCTCCCTCCGCGCCCACGGCGCGGGCGTCCACCACCTCCGCCCGGACCCTGAACAGCGGCGCGGGGTTGCCGAAGCCCGTGGGCTGCACGGCCTCCAGCGAAGCGACGAAGCCCGGGGTGACGTCCCCGAAGTCCAGCCCGGCATCGTACTCCCGGACGGGGATGTATGCGTTGGGATCCACGTTCTCGGACAGCCAGGCGTCCATGGCCCGGCGGAAGGGCTCCAGCATATCCGGCAGCAGGGTCAGCCCCGCCGCCTGTCGATGCCCGCCGAAGCGCTGAAGGGTCTCCGCGCAGCCGCACAGCGCCGCGTGGATGTCCACGCCCTCGATGCTGCGGCAGGAGCCGGTCAGCTTGTCCCCCTGGTCCGCCAGCAGCACCACCGGGTAGTTCCAGCGCTCCACCAGCCGGGAGGCCGCCAGCCCGATCACGCCGGGGTTCCAGTCCTTCCCCGCCAGGATCAGCGCCCTGTGGGCGGCGAAGTCGAAGCCCTCCAGCTGGGCCTCCGCTTCCTGCAAAATGCGCTGCTCCACGTCCTTGCGGCGGGCGTTCTCCGCATCCAGCGCCTCCGCCAGTTCCCGGGCCACGTCCGCGTCCTCCGCGGCAACCAGCTCCAGCGAGCGCATGGCGGAGCCCAGCCTGCCGCCCGCGTTCAGCCGCGGCGCCAGCTGGAAGGCAATGGCGGTGGAGGTGATGGGCTTGCCCGACAGCCCCGCCGCTTCGATCAGGGCGGCGATGCCGGGGCGCGGGGCGCGGTTGATGCGCTCCAGCCCCAGGCGCACGATGGCCCGGTTCTCCCCCACCAGCGGCACCACGTCCGCCACGGTGGCCAGGGCGGCGATGTCCACCCGTTCCATGGCCGGTTCGACGTCCCCCGCCAGGGCCCACACCAGCTTCCAGGCCACGCCCGCGCCGCACAGGCTGGGAAAGGGATAGCCGCCCAGCAGCGGGTTGACCACCGGGCAGTCCGGCAGGGCAAACGTTCCGGATTCTTCTCCCTCCAGGGGGCGATGGTGGTCGGTGACGATCACGTCCAGGCCCAGGGACTTCGCCAACGCCACCAATTCCACCGAGGTGACGCCGCAGTCCACCGTCACCATCAGCGACGCCCGTTCCGCGATCTTACGGATGGCCTCCTCGTTCAGGCCGTAGCCCTCATTGTGCCGGGAGGGCAGGTACACCTCCGCGTCCGCGCCCCGCGATTTCAGCCAGCCGGAGAGGATCGCCGAGGCGCAAACCCCGTCCACGTCGTAGTCGCCGTAGACGCAGATCGCCTCTCCCGCCGCCATTGCCCGGCGGATGCGCTCCACCGCCCGCCCCATGTCGCTGAGCCGCATCGGGTCAAGCAGGTCGGCAGGGCCCGGGTTCAGGAAGGCCCGGGCCTCGGCCTCGGAGGCGATACCCCGGCTGACCAGCAGCGCGTGCAGCGCCTCCGGCATGTCCTCGGGGCGGGGAAAGGGATGGATGTCCCGGTTGCGAAGGGAATACCTGAGCATAGAAACCCCCTTTGTAGAGTTAAGAGTTTAGAGTTAAGAGTTCAGAGTTAATATAGTGCAGAGCAATTTTTATCTTAACTCTAAACTCTAAACTCTCAACTCTTTATTCCTGGTTTTGGGAATAAAGAAGAATTAGGAATCGGCAGCCGTCGATTCCTAATTCGGGGTCGTGTATTCGATTAGGCCTTCTTCGCCTTGCGCTCAGCCAGCTTCTTGTCCCACATGGCCCAGACCTGACCGCTGAGCAGCACGGAGGAATAGGTGCCGGCCAGCATGCCCACCAGCAGCGGGAACGCGAACTCCTTGATGGAGGACACGCCGAAGATGTACAGGCACACCAGGGTGAACAGCGTGGTCAGCGTGGTGTTGATGGTACGGGACAGGGTGCTGCTCACGGAGACCTCCACCACGTCCATCATGTCGGCCTGGGTGTAGCCCGGCTTCGCGCGGGTCTCGCGGATGCGGTCGAAGATGATGATCGTGTTGTTGATGGAGTAACCGACGATCGTCAGGATGGCCGCGATGAACGGGCTGTTCACCTGGAACAGGCCGCGGAAGAACACCATGACCGCGCACATGATCAGGATATCGTGCAGCAGCGCGAACAGGGCCGCCGCGCCGGACAGCGGGCTGAACCGGATGGCGATGTAGATCAGCATGCACACGAAGGCGATCAGCAGGGCCTTGATGGCGTTGGACAGCAGGTCGTGGCCCGCGATGGCGGACACGTGGTCGATGGACACGAAGCGGAAGTTCGGGTACTTCGTGGTCATCTCGCGCTCGAGGATGGAGCGAACCTGGCTGGTCACGTCGTCCATGTTGATCAGGATGCGCAGGCTGTTGCCGGTCTCCTCGGCTTCCTCGACGGCTTCTTCGGTCTCCTCAACCGCTTCCTCCGCCTCCTCGGCGGCCTCTTCGACGGCTTCCTCGGCGGTCTCGCCCTCGGCCTCCTCGACGGCGGCTTCGGCGGCAGCCTCGGCCTCCGCCAGCGCGGCGGCCTCAGCCTCGGCGTCGTAGCGGACGAACAGGATGTCGCTCAGGCTGTAACCGCCGGCCTCCAGCGCGGCGTTCACGGCCTGCTCCACAGCGGCCACGTCATAGTCGCCGCCCATGTTGAACTCGATGATGTTGCCGCCCGCATAGGTCAGCTCGTAGCCCAGGTTGCTGATCTCCATGTTGGTCGCGGTGCGGTAGCTGGTCTGCTCAGCGCCGGAGACCACGCCGCGAACGGCGTCGGCCACGGTCTGCTCCATGCCCTCGGTGGCGTCGGCCAGCTTCAGGCGGATCTGCAGGTCGGTCATGCCGTCGTGCTCGATGCCGGACTTGTCCAGGTTCAGCAGGCTCGCGGCGGGCTCCTCAGCCACTTCCTCGGCGGCCTCTTCGACGGCCTCGGCGGCTTCCTCAGTTGCCTCAGCGGCTTCCTCAGTCACCTCTTCGGCGGCCTGGGAAGCGGCGGCGAGCTCCGCCTGCAGCGCGATGGACGCGGCGGACGGGGCAGCCTTGGTGATCTGGTTGTCGGTATAGCCGGAGGCGTTCAGGATCGCCTCGACGTCGTTGACATCATAGTCCTCGCCGACGGAGTAGTTCAGGATGGAGCCGCCGGTGAAGTCAATGCCCAGGTTCAGACCCGCGCCGGCGATCTGCATGATCAGCGCGACGACGATAATTGCGCCGGAGATGCAGAGGAACAGGCGCGTATTTCCGGTAAACGTCTTTTTCATGCTCGTTCCCTCCCCTTAGCGCGTGTAGGCCTTGCGGTTGTTGATGCCCAGCTTGCAGATCAGAATCAGCAGGCCGCGGGTAACCAGCACCGCGGTGAAGTAGGACGCGATGATGCTGATCATCAGCGTGGTGGCGAAGCCCTTGATGGTGCCGGTGCCGAAGATCAGCAGCACGACGGCGGCGATCAGGGTGGTCACGTTGGAGTCCAGAACGGCGCGGCCCGCGTTGCGGAAGCCGAACTTAACGGCGTTCAGCGGCGTGCGGCCTTCCTTGAGCTCCTCGCGGAAGCGCTCGAAGATGACCACGTTGGCGTCGACCGCCATGCCGATGCCCAGCAGGATACCGGCGATGCCCTGCAGCGTCAGCTGCGCGCCGGTGATGGCCAGGGCATAGAACACGATCAGTACGTAGATCAGCAGGGCCATGTCCGCCGCCACGCCGGGCAGGCGGTACATCACCAGCATGAACACCAGCACCAGGATCAGGCCCACGATGCCGGCGATGACGGCGCCGTCAATGGCCTCGATGCCCAGGGTGGCGGAGATGGCGCGGGTCTCAACCTCGGCGATGTCCATCGGCAGCGCGCCGGACTGGATCAGCATGGCCAGGTTGCGGGCCCAGTTGTAGGAATCCTCGGAGGACTCGGCGCTGGAGCCGGTGATGATGCCGTTGCCGCCGGAGATCACGGCCTGCACCGTGGGGGCGGAGATCAGCTCGTCGTCCAGGTAAATGGAGATGGCCTGGCCCAGGAATTCGCGGGTGGCGTTCTCAAAGGCCCGGGCGCCCTCGGCGTTCAGCGTGAAGCCCACGCCGTAGAGGGTCTTTTCATCGTTGGCGTACTGCACGCCCGCAGCCTGGATGTCCTTGCCCTCGACCACCACGTTGCCGTTGGGGTCGCGGAACTCCAGATGGGCCGGGGTGCCGATGATGCGGGCGACTTCCTCCGGGTCGTCCACGTCGGGGATCTCAACCAGTATGCGGTCCGTGCCCTGAATGGCCACGTTCGCTTCGGTAAAGCCGGCGTTGGTCAGGCGCGTGCGCAGCGCGGAAACCGTGCCCTCCAACAGGCTCTCGTAGTTGTCCATGGTGGTATCCGTGGCGATATACTCCGTGGAGACGCCGCCGCGCAGATCCAGGCCAAGGCTGATGGCGCTGGAAACCGGTTTCAGCACGTACTTGCCGATCTGCAGGCCGTGCAGCGCCAGGAACGCCACGACGACGATCAGCACCGCGACGATCACCAGTTTGATCAAACTCTTCTTCATTCGGTCTGTCCTCCCTGCTCTTGGCTGTGGGCACAGCCATGTCAGCATATATCATACATCGTACTATTATACTCACAAAGTTTGAAAACGTCAACCGAAAAATTGTATTGTTTTAGCGCAGTTTTAAACCTTCCCGCTTCCGCCTCTGCCGTCCTTGTGCGGGAAGGCCGCATTTGCTATAATATAGTGGAAAAAAACCGGGGAGGCGCTCCCA
>JAUMVG010000100.1 GCA_030530315.1 Clostridia bacterium
GCAATCGCAAGAATCCCACCTGATGGAAGAAAAGCAGGTGGGATTCTTGCTTGCTGCGTTGGCAGCGCCTGCAAAATGCGGTCATTTACGACCGGGTAAACTCCCTTTTTTGCAGGCTTGCCGCCTTGCCTTGCAGGCTTTCTCATCAATCTGTCAGTCTGTTGACTTTGTCAACATCCTGAAAGAGCGGAACGCCGGCAAAGCGTTCCGCTCTTTGAGTGTTTGAGGGTTGACAATTGTACGCTTCAATGTTAAATTATGGGGATTATTTGTGGAGATGGCGAAAAATGCTTATTTTGTGATGCAAATATGAGGAGGGTTGTGGTATAATAATTGCGCAAGGATTCCGCAGGGGGTTATAGCCGGGTCACAGGCCAGGCGGGCGAAGCATGCTTCGCGGCGCGGCCGCGACCATGGCGTGCAAATCGAACTGCGGAGATGTGGCCACAGCACATGGATGTGGCACCGCAAACAGTGCCGGGAGGGTTCCGGCAAAGCGCGATAGATATGAGGAGGATTCAAGCATGTTGAACAAAGCTGTGCGTATGCATGGACAGAACGATCTGCGCCTGGACACCTTTGAACTGCCCGAGATCAAGGAAGACGAGATTCTCGTCAAGGTGATCTCCGACTCCATCTGCATGTCCAGCTACAAGGCCGCCATCCAGGGCTCCAACCACAAGCGCGTGCCCGCGGACATCGCCGAGCACCCGGTCATCATCGGCCATGAGTTCTGCGGCATCATCGAGAAGGTCGGCGCGAAGTGGGCGGACAAGTTTACCGCCGGTGAGAAGCTGACCATCCAGCCCAATATCTCCTACCGAGGCACCATGCAGACCCCCGGCTATGCCTTTGAGTTCTGCGGCGGCGACACCCAGTATGCCATCCTGCTGCCCGAGCTGATGGAGCAGGACTGCGTGCTGGACTACAAGGCCGACGAATTCTTCTACGGCTCTCTGTCCGAGCCCCTGAGCTGCATCATCGGCACCTTCCACGCCATGTATCACACCAAGCCCAACGTGTACGTGCACGACATGGGCATCGTCGAGGGCGGCAACCTGGCCATCCTGGCGGGCGCGGGCCCCATGGGCCTGGGCGCCATCGACTACGCCATCCACTGCGACCGCAAGCCCGGCCTGCTGGTCGTCACCGACATCGACCAGGCCCGCCTGGACCGTGCCGCCTCCATCTACACCGCGGAAGAGGCCGCGAAGAACGGCGTCAAGCTGGTGTACTGCAACACTAAGGAGAACGCCGTGGAGAAGCTGATGGCGCTGACCGACGGCAAGGGCTATGACGATGTCATGGTCTTCGCGCCGGTGCCCGCCGTCATCGAGCAGGGCGACCACATCCTGGGCCAGGACGGCTGCCTGAACTTCTTCGCCGGCCCCACCAACACCCAGCTGAGCGCCAACTTCAACTTCTACAATGTGCACTACGCCGCGCATCACCTGGTGGGCACCTCCGGCGGCAGCACCGAGGACATGCGGGAGGCCCTGCAGATGATCGCCGAGGGCAAGCTGAAGCCCGCCGGCATGATCACCCACGTGGGCGGCCTGAACGCCGTGGCCGAGACCACCTGCAACCTGCCCAAGATCCCCGGCGGCAAGAAGCTGGTGTACACCAACATCGACCTGCCCCTGACCAACATCGACGATTTCGCCAAGGTCGGCGAGACCGATCCGCTGTTTGCCAAGCTGGCTGAGATCTGCGCCAGGCACAACAACCTGTGGAACGGCGAGGCCGAGCAGTACCTGCTGGCCCACGCCAAGGCGATCTGACATCGAAACACAGCTTCAAAGGAGGGCCCGCCGGCATCGTCGGCGGGCTCTCCTGCAATTATACAGGATCGGGGAAAAGAGCTTCATGAACCGCTGAGCGCATTTGTGACCGGTTTGATCATTGTCTTTCGTCATGGGTATATTTCCCATATAAATAACATGCCTGCGCTTGAATTTTAGGGATGCGAGGACTAACATCAAATGACGCGGTTTGATGAAAGATACACCAGATTATATATAACTGAGGTTTTCAGAAATAATGAAGCGAACGGTGTTTTTTGGATCAGCGCTGTGCCTTGTGGCGGCGCTTCTTTTGTTCCCCGGAGCACGGGCCGAGGCGATGCCCCCGGTGGAGGAGACTCCCGTGGCGGAGGATGTCCTCCTGACCAGCGAGGAGCGCACCGAGCAGCTTCGGCACGCCCAACAGATGCTGATCGACCTGGGATACCTCGTCGGCAATGCGGATGGCATGCTGGGGCCGCACACTGCCGAGGCGCTGCGGGCGTTTCAGGCGAGAAACGGATTGGAGCAGACCGGCGAGCTGGACGGCGCGACGCTGATGGCTTTGGACGCCATGGCGGAGACGGTGCAGTCCGCGAGGGAGATCCAGCAGCGGCTGATCGAGCTGAACTACATGGGTGGTAGCGCGGACGGCATATTCGGCGAGCGCTCCCAGAGGGCCCTGAGACAGTTCCAGGCGATGAACGGCCTGGAGGCCACCGGCGAGCTGGACGACGCCACCCGGGCCGCGCTGTTTTCCGAGGACGCGCAGGTGCTGCCCCGGCGGCTGACCGGCGGCGACAGGGGAGAGGAAGTGGAGGCGCTCCAGCAGCGGCTGGCGCAGTTTGGCTTTCTCAGCGGCGAGGTGGACGGCGTCTATGGCGCCCAGACCAGCGCCGCTGTGACCCGCTTTCAGCGGCATCTGATCGAGCAGGGCTACGGCGAATCGCTGGACATCGTTGACGACGGCGTGGCCACGGCGGTGACCCAGGCACTGCTGTTTGACGACCTCTATTCCTCCTACATCCGCGACGTGGCTCCCGGCGACGAGGGCAGCGAGGTGCTCCGGGCGGAGCGCCGCCTGAACCAACTGGGCTACATGGACATGGCGCCCGATGAGGTGTTCGACGAATACTCGGTCCGGGCCGCCTCGCAATTCCGGCTCGACGCACGGATCGGGGAGGGCGACGTCCTCGACAGCGAGGCCTTCGAGGTGCTCTTTTCCGTGGACGCGCCGGTAGCCGAGCACTACGTGCCCCACGACATCGCCAGCGGCGACAGCGGTTTGGCCGTGCGGGACGCGGAGAACGCGCTGATCGCCATGGGCATGCTGGTGAAGCTGCCCGACGGCAAGTACAGCGCCGAGGTCGAGACCGCGGTCACACGGCTGCACGACTACCTGATTGCCAGAGACAGCGAGAACGCCGTGCTGTTTGAAGAGCCCGCCGCGCTGTCCATCGAGGCGCAGGCGGCGCTGCAGGAGGGCCTGCCCTTCGTGCGGGAACTCTCTTTGCTGAGGGAAGAGGGCGAGGATGGCGAGGAAGTCGTCACCGCGAACAGCTCGGATCCGGACGAGGTGCTTCGCCTCCAGCGGCGGCTGTACATGCTCTATTTCCTGGGCAAATATGGCGTGGACGGCATCTACGGCGAGACCAGCGCCGCGGCGGTGACCGCGTTCCAGGCGGCCAACGGCCTGCCCGAGACCGGCGTCGCGGACCGCGCGACTCAGGAGAGGCTCTTCTCCCAGGACGCCGTGTGCGATATGCGGCCCTATCGCATCGAGGTGGACATCAGCAAGCAGCGGGTCTTTTGCTATCAGCTCTCCGAAGCGGGGGAGTACGAGCTGGTCCGCACCTGCGTGTGCTCCACCGGCCTGGGCAACACCACGCCCCGGGGCATCTTCCTGGACGGTTTCCCAGTGAACCGCTGGCACTATTTCAGCAAGTTCCACTGCTGGGCCCAGTATTCCTTCGTGGTGGAGGGGGACATCATGTTCCACTCGGTGCTCTACAGCGACCAGGACACCAGCACGCTGCGCACGGGCTCCCTGTACGCTCTGGGCAGCAAGGCCTCCCACGGCTGCATCCGCCTGAAGGTGGAGGACGCCAAGTGGCTGTTCACCAACTGCAAGCGGGGCTCCCTGGTGATCCTGATATATTGATGCCGCTTGAGACGAATATCATTTCATGATAGAAGCAAAGGATCCTTCCCTTTGCCCTGGATGACGCCGATGCGCAGTCATCCACGGCATGGGGAAGGATGCTTTGTATTTTCAGGCTTTCATTGGGGGATAATCTCCTTCAGACACGGCCGTGCCGTTATTTCAAAAAAGCTGCGTCCAGCACTCGGATATAATCGCGTCCTGTTTCCAGAATGCCCTCATCGCGCATACGGGCCAGCTCCCGGAAGAAGGCGGTGCGATCCACGCCGAGATAGCTTGCCAGCTCCTTCTTGCTGAAGGGCAGCCGAACGATTCCGTCCGCATCCATGGGCCGCCCGGCGAGGAAAATGCGGATGCGCGCCCGGAGGCGTTTCTGGCTGAGTATGCGCACCTTTTCATTGAGAAACACGTTCCTGGCCGCAAATTCCCGGATCAGATTGGCAGCCACGCGCTGCTGTGTGAGGTCTAAGGGCACATCGCTGTTCAGCAGGGAGCGAAAATCCAGGTACAATATCGCGCAGTCCGTCACGGCTCGCATCTGTATGGGGCTGCTCGCGATATCCGTACAGGCCATGGCGTTGCCAAACTGGTGTCCTGCGGTGAAATGGTTCATGTTGACCTCGTTGGCCTCGTCGTCCATGAAGCCGACCTCCACCTCGCCCTCAAGCACAATGCCTCCACGGGTCAGGCGATCCCCAAGGGAGAAGATGATTTCGCCCTTCCGGTAGCGGCGCAGCTTTGCGTTCAAGGAAGTCAGGGTCCCTTCCAGCTGTTCCCTGGGAATGCCCTTGAAAATGGCGCATTTTGAAAGCAGATCAATGAACGGTTCGTACATATCCATCACCTTCCACAACATATTATAGCACGGATGGACGCGCCTGTGAGTTGCCTGGGCAACGATTAGGTTTATTTAATAAAGAGTTGCCATGGCGACTGCGAATTGCCGATTGCTATGGTATAATTTCAATGTGATCAGGGAACCGGCCCAAAGGGCGGTTGGCCGTGCTGCCGGAACGTGAGGCGTTGCGGCAGAGATCACAGCGAAAGGGGTGCTGAATATGAGTTACATGGATTGGAAGGATAAGACTGCCGGATTCAAGAAAGTGGATGTTCGGGGCATTGCGGGCAACTTCTTCGCAGGCCTGAAGAAACAGGCGATGGGTTTGCCGGTCGGCGCGGGCATGGAGATTGTACAGAGCTTTGATCCAATCCCGTTGTACAAGGTCATGGAGCAACTGGGGTTTGAACACCACACAGAGAAGCTGTCTGACAGCGAATACCACGCCTTTTTCTACCGCGTGGAGGAAAGAACGGACGACGGCAGCATTCCCATGCGTCCGGCAGCCCTGACGAACCTGCCCATCATCGATGCAAATCTGGGGCAGATCGGCGTGCAGTTCTGGGATCTGACGTGGAATGACGACAAGCGGCACCTGCCCTACGAAATTCGCCTGCTGTTGTCCCTCACCAACGCGGTGGGGGCAGGAAGAATGCGGCAGGCCACGCGGGAGCTGGTGAAGGCCTACATCCACGGGCTCGACAGCGCCGCGCTGGACGATGTGTTCGAGCTGCTGGCATGGAACCAGGGCATCGGCTACTTCAGCAGCGAGATCGGCCCCTCCACGCTGTTCGCCGCCTACAAGACCATCAAGCGCATGGAAAAGCAGGGGAAAGCGCGTGGTGAGATCTGTGAAGCGCTGAAGGAAAGCTTCGGCGAGAAAAATCCGGATGTCAGAGTGCAGTGAGGTCGTTTCGATATGAAAGAAGCGGTTGGAAGGGTCTTTTGAACCTGTGGGCAAGGAGCATCCGATCAGGGCAGGGGAGAGCTTCCATTTCGCCAGGGGCGGCCTGCGCTCCGTCAGGAAAATGCCCGGTTCAAGATGGTATTGCTCTTGACGCTGGAATAAATATCAAGGGGTGAGATCATGATTAAAGTTGCATTCTTCGACGCAAAGGCCTATGACAAGCCTTCCTTTGAGCACTATGGCGCTCTGCGGGATGTGGAATTCCGCTTCCTCGAAACCAAGCTGAACGGGGACACCGTGGAGCTGGCCAGGGGCTGCGACGCCGTGTGCGTGTTCGTCAACGATAACGTCAACGCGGCGGTCATTGACAAGCTGTACGCATATGGCGTCAAGCTGATTGCCCTGCGCTCGGCGGGCTACAACAACGTGGACGTGAAGGCCGCCTTCGGCAAGGTGCATGTGGTGCACGTGCCCGCCTATTCGCCCTACGCGGTGGCGGAGCACGCCATGGCGCTGCTGCTGACCTCCGTGCGCCGGATCCACAAGGCGTACAATCGGACGCGGGATTTCAACTTCTCCCTGAGCGGGCTGACGGGCTTCGACCTCCACGGAAAGACCGTGGGCGTGATCGGCACCGGCAGGATCGGTCGGATCTTCATCGACATCTGCCGTGGCTTCGGCATGCGCGTCGTTGCCTATGACCGATTCCCCGCGAAAGACAGCGGCATTGAATACGCGTCCCTGGATGACCTGCTCAAGCAGAGCGACATCATCTCCCTGCATTGTCCGTTGACCGATGAGACCCGCCACATGATCGACGCCACAGCCATCGAGAAGATGAAAAAGGGCGTTGTGGTCCTCAACACCTCCCGGGGCGGCCTCATCGACGCCGAGGCGCTGCTGGAGGGTATCAAGGCGCGGAAGGTCGGCGCGGCCTGCCTGGACGTGTACGAGGAGGAGGCCGACATCTTTTTCGAGGATCGATCCGGCCACATCCTGAACGATGAGCTGCTCTCCCGCCTGATCTCCATGCCCAATGTGATCGTCACATCCCACCAGGCATTCCTGACCGAGGAAGCGCTGAACAACATCGCCGATACGACGGTGAACAATATTCGCTCCTGTTTTGACAACGACGGCGTCTGCGACAACGAGTTGTGCTACCGCTGCGGCAATATCGAGCGGTGCAGGAAGGAACGAAAGGAAAAGTGCTTTTAAGAGGGCAACATGAGAAAGCGCGCCAGGGGAAACGTCAGACGGGCCGGCTAAATTGAATGAGGGCCGGAGAGCTTTCACAGAGATGATTGTTCAATGATAACCATGCGCCGGGCCAGCGTGAACCTCGATGATGTATTCCAGAAGAAGGCAAAGAAGAAGGCCGCCAAGAGCGGTGTGAGCGCACGAAGCAGGAAACCGCCGGTGGATACCAGCCTGCCTTGGGCGAATAAGTCTTAGGGGTACAAATATAGCCCGACTAAAGGAATAATCTCCTTAGTCGGGTCTTTTCTTTTTGGATGATGATGGACGTGAACTTTATTCCTGTCAGTCGATCAGCATAACGGAATATAACCTTCTCCACTCCGTCAGATACTTTTCCCGATTATCGATTGTTTTTTAACCGGGCATTGATGTCGGACGCACTGTACAATACCCTCAAAACGGTGACTGTGCTCGTACCATCGTCAACGACAAAGATAATCGAATAATTGTCGATCAGCCTTTGGCGCATACCCATATCCCGCTCTGGCTGGGAATCAAAGAGCCGACAACGCTTGGGTGTATACGCAAGACTCTCAATGGCGTCAGCGATGCGGTTATACTGCCCCATGGCCGTATCAGGAACCTGGAGATGAGAGCAATATAATTATATATACTCGCCATATCGACCAGGGCCATGTCGGTGATTTTCACGCTGTATTGATTCATAAATGCTGGCTCCTGAATCTTTCAAATGCGGCAGAGGCGTCCTGGACATTGCCTCTCACCATATCATCATATCCCGCCTGTAATTCGGCGCGCAGTTGATCCGTTGTCATTGCGTCTGCGTTGATGGACGCAGGGGCCTTGGGAAGCGCAACAGAGAAGGGGATACCACCAGTCAGGGATATCTGCCGGAGGTACATATCAATCGCCGTGGCCATAGGAATGCCCAGTTGTTTAAGCACATCCTCCGCCTGCTTTTTCACGGAAGGATTCACGCGAAGATTCATGGTTACGGATTTCTCCATGCGATCATCTCCTTTTAGCTAATTGTAACGCAAATGACGTTACTTGTCAACACGAAATAATCACTAAGAATAAAGCACGATACCAAAAGGTCGCAAAGTCAAAACGCAAGATATAGTGTTCGATCTTGTAAATATGTCCATATGTTGTATATTCTGAAAAGCCGCCCCGTTGCGATGGGTTGCAAATG
Organism: Clostridia bacterium; assembly: GCA_030530315.1. Taxonomy (GTDB): domain Bacteria; phylum Bacillota; class Clostridia; order Christensenellales; family Aristaeellaceae; genus UBA2862. Next base: position 8,104 of record JAUMVG010000100.1, read on the forward strand.
CGTTGCAAAGTGGAAACCCTGTCTTTGTAAAGATTATTATGGAATGGAAAAGAATGGCTCTATAATAAAAGTTGGGGTGAGCGAGAAAAAGGAAGACAAAGCAGCCACG
>JAUMVG010000101.1 GCA_030530315.1 Clostridia bacterium
TTCTTGCTCTACCTGTTCCTTGGCTACAATCCCACAACTTTCCGTGAAGAACCTAGAATATTGCGTCCACGTTCTGGCCCAGCAGCCACTCGATGTGGCCGTGCATCAGCTTCGCCGGGTAGCAGGCCGTGTCCGAGGGGATGGTGCGCTGGCCAGAGGCGTAGAGCCCGTGGTCCGACTCCGGCGACTGCACCACCTGGAAGCCCAGCTGGGTGAACAGCGCGTGCCAGAAGGGGAACAGCTCGTACATGTTCAGCCCCATGGGGATGCCGATGCGCCCGCGGCGGTTTTCGCCGGGCTCGAAGTCCCGGATCATGCGCCGCTTCTCCTCGTACAGGTTGGGCATGGGCTTTTTGCCGCCGCCGGTCATCCGCTCGCAGCGGTTGCCGGTGACGAACCTGCGGGACTCCCCGCCGCCCTCGAAGCGGATGATGGTCAGCATGCAGTGGTTCTGGCATCCGCTGCAGCGGGTGTTGGTCGTCTTCTGATCGAAGGTCTCCAGCTCCCCGGCGGAGAGGATCGCGCTCTTCTCCCCTCCCGCGTGGGAGGCGCTCCACACGGCCACGCCGTAGGCTCCCATGAGCCCGGCGATGTTGGGCCGGACCACGTCCTTGCCGATCTCCCGCTCGAAGGCGCGCAGCACCGCGTCGTTCAGGAAGGTGCCTCCCTGGACCACGATGTGGTCGCCCAGCTCCGAGGCGTTGGCGGTGCGGATGACCTTGTACAGGGCGTTCTTCACGATGGAGATGGACAGGCCCGCGGAGATGTCCTCCAGCGTGGCGCCGTCCTTCTGGGCCTGCTTGACCGAGGAGTTCATGAACACGGTGCAGCGGGAACCCAGGTCCACCGGGTGCTTCGCCAGCAGGCCGCGCCGGGCAAACTCCTCCACCGGCAGGCCGCCGGAGGCCGCGGCGAAGGTCTGTATGAAGGAGCCGCAGCCCGAGGAGCAGGCCTCGTTCAGGAAGATGTCGTCGATGGCCCCGTCGGCGATGCGGAAGCACTTGATGTCCTGGCCGCCGATGTCGATGATGAAGTCCACCTGGGGCTGCAGCTGCCGCGCGGCGATGAAGTGGGCCACCGTCTCCACCACGCCGCAGTCCAACCTGAAGGCGGTCTTGACCAGCGCCTCGCCGTAGCCCGTGGCTCCAGAGCCCGCCACGACGGCGTCGGGATAGTCGCGGTAGAACTCCCGCAGGAACTGGCGCACCGCGGGCAGGGGATTGCCCTTGTTGGACATGTAGGCGGTCTTGAGCAGGTTATAGTCCTCGTCCACGACCACCGCCTTGATGGTGGTGGAGCCGGAGTCGATGCCGATATACACCTTGCCATTGTAGCCGGGGCGGGAGACGGTCTCCACCCTCGCCCGGGCATGCCGCTCCCGGAAGGCCTGGTATTCCGCCTCGCTCTCAAACAGCGGCGGGCAGGACACATAGCGCGCCTGGGAGGCCCGCGCGCGGATCCTGGGGATCAGCTCGGCGATGTCCACCTCCCGCCGCGCCTGCAGCGCCGCGCCGATGGCCACGAAGTAGAGGGCGTCCTCCGGGTGGATGCCCCGCACGCCCAGGGACCTGTCGAAGCAGTCCCGAAGCTGGGCGAAGAAGGTCAGCGGGCCGCCGAGGTACACCACGTTGCCGGCGATCTCCCGGCCCTGGGCCAGGCCGGCCACGGTCTGCCCCGCCACGGCCTCGAAGATGCTGCGGGCCACGTCCTCCTTCCGGGCGCCCTGGTTCAGCAGGGGCTGAATGTCGGACTTGGCGAATACGCCGCAGCGGGAGGCGATGGCGTAGCTGCGCTCGTGGGCCTCGGAGAGGCCCTCCAGCTGCTCCACGGGCACGTCCATCAGCGTGGCCATCTGATCGATGAACGCGCCGGTGCCGCCGGCGCAGGTGCCGTTCATGCGCACCTCCAGCCCGCCCGCGCCGGTGAGGAACAGTATCTTCGCGTCCTCGCCGCCCAGCTCAATGGCCACGTCGGCGTCGGGCACCCGCTCCTTCAGCGCCACGCGGGTGGCATAGACCTCCTGGAGGAAGTCGATGTCCAGCTCCTCGGCCAGGCCCATGCCCGCCGAGCCGGAGATGCCCAGGCAGAACCGCTCCCCGGGGAACTGCGCCATGATGGCGTGCAGCATCACCTCGCTGAGCAGGGCAATCTGCGCCCGATGCCGCTCGTACCGGCGGAAGACGATCTCCCCCCGGTCGTCGAGCACCACGGCCTTGATCGTGGTCGATCCGATGTCCAATCCAATTCTCATATCGCCGCTCCTGCCGCCACCGTAGTGGGGCCTTGTGCCGTAGATCCAAATCGCGCGCCCGAAAGGGGCGCCTTGCAGTATGACAGTACAATTGACTGTATATCAATCCAAGTTATAGATTACAACCCGAGTATGAATTCAGCGTGAATTGAAGATAAATTCGCAATAAAAATGCGCCATGAAGGCGCTCAGAATATAACGGGCCGCCCGGTGCTGAAGCCGGGCGACCGAATTACAAGGAAATTACTCAAGATGGAAGGCCTTTTCGATGGCCTTGACCTCGTCGGGGGTGATGTACACCACGTCGCCGATGTCCTTGGCGGCGATCATGGCGGCGGCGCTGTACTCCAGCACCTCCAGGCGGTCATAGGCGTTCAGCAGGCTCGCGCCGGTGACGATGACGCACTGGTTGTTGACGATCACCACGGGGTGCTTGGCGTCGAAGATCTTCGCGGTGCCCTCGATGTCCAGGCGGCTGGCAGCGTAGGGCAGGCGCACCACGTCGCGCAGGGAGATGTAGCTCTCCGGGATCAGGCGGGAGTCGAACTCCGCGTCGGTCACGGCGAAGGACATGATGGCCGGCGGGTGGGCGATGATCACGGCGTTCACGTCGGGATGGGTGTTAAAGATCTCCTCCAGCAGGCGGGCGGCGCGGCTGGGCCTCTTGCCCATCTCGCGCATGCCGCGCTTGATGTGCACGATGTCCTCGCTCTCCAGGTACTTCCTGTCCTTGTTGTAGGGGGTGGTCAGGAAGCTGCCGTCAGACAGGCGCACGGCGAAGGTGCCCTGGGTGGAGGTGAACAGCCGCTGGTCGTAGCTGCGGTGGATGAACTCGCACAGGTCGCGGCGGGCGGCGTTCTCCTCGGAGGAGTGGCCGCCGGGGATAAACTCGTCCAGGTTGGGGCTGGTGATGGAGCGGTCGATGTCGATCTGCTCCTCGGTGAGCGGGCGGGGCGTGCCCAGCTTCTTGGCGTCGATCTCGAGGCGTCCGCAGAAGTCCAGGGTCTCGAAGGCCATGAAGGCGCTGAACAGGTCCTTGTGGCCGATGACCACGCCGTGGTTCTCCATCATCACGGTGTTATAGCCCTTCTCGAACTCCGCCGCGATGTACTCGCCCAGCTTCTTGCTGCCGGGGACCTCGTACTTGGCGTAGGTCACCTTGCCGCACACCTCGGTGGCGTTGGGGATCAGGGACGTGTCCGGGATCTTGCGGGCCAGGGAGAAGGCCACCAGCGTCGGCGGATGGGCGTGCAGGATGCCCTTCAGGTCCGGGCGGCGGCGGTAGATCTCGCTGTGGAAGGGCAGCTCCACGGAGGGCTTGTGGGGACCGATGACGGTGCCGTCGGGCTTCACCTGGCACATGTCGGCGCGGGTCAGGTTGCCCTTGTCGATGCCCGAGGGGGTGATCCAGATGTCACCGTTGTCGTCCTTGATGGACAGGTTGCCGCCGGAGGTGGTGGTCATGCCGTAGTAATAGATGCGGTTCATGATCATCACCAGCTGGTCCGCGGGGTGCAGAAGTTCAAAGCGCATGTTGACCTCTCCTTTCGATTGTGCGTGCGTTTGTGCGTGCGTTTGAGGGTATCTTTAAACGATGGCAAAGAAGCCCGTCGCCATGAGCGTCATGATCAGACAGGCGGTGACGTTGCCCAGCAGTATGGCCAGGGCGGCCTTGCCCCTGGGCAGGTTGAAGAGCGTGGCGATGGCGCTGCCCGTCCACACGCCGGTACCCGGCAGGGGCAGGGCCACGAACACGTACAGGGCGAAGAGCTCCGCCGCGTCGGCGGACAGCCGGCCGCGGAGGCCCTTGGCGTTCTTCTCGTTCATGGCGGCCCGCTTCTTGGCCGCGTGCCGCTCCAGCCAGGCGGCGAAGCTGCGGACGGGCTTGATGGGCAGGGTGTAGAACCAGTCCAGCACCGGGCGCAGCAGCAGTAATATGAAGGGAACCGGCAGGCTGGAGCAGATCAGCGCCAGCAGGTAGGAAAACACCGGCGGCATGCCCATGCCCAGCGCCACGGTCACCGCGTAGCGGCCCTCGAAGGTGGGCACCATGCTCAGCAGCGCGGCGGTGACGATCTGGCGGGTATGCTCCTGCCACACGAAGGCGCCCTCAGCGGCAGCTGCCAGCAGGCCGGGGTTCACAAGGAATCGTTCGATCATGGGAGTCCTCTGTCCTTTCTTTCGATTCCATTATACTATATTCCACGGGGCCGGCATATCAAAATAATTGTAAAGATTCGTTAACTTCTGTTTTCCGCGCCTCCCGCCGGGACCCGCCTGCCGGGACCGGGGGCGAATTTCATATCACCTTTCTATAACCGGGCATGAAAAGTCACATTCATCTGCTACAATAAGGTGGAATAATTATATACCGAGGTAAGAGCACATGGCTTTGCGATACGATTATTACCTGTTCGACTTCGACGGCACCGTGGCCGACACCGGGGAGGGCATCCGCAAGAGCGTGGCCTACAGCCTGGAGAAGCTGGGCCGCCCGCCGCTGAACGAGGACCAGCTGAACCGGTTCATCGGCCCGCCGCTGCATGACAGCTTCGTGGAACAGTGCGGCATGACCGACGAGGAGGCCGAGGAGGCCATCCGCGTCTACCGGGAGCGCTACGTGGACATCGGCCTGTACGAGTCCGCCCTGTACCCCGGCATCGCCGCGCTGCTCCAGGCGCTGCACCGCCAGGGGGCCTATGTGGCCATCGCTTCGGCAAAGCCCGCCTTCATGCTGGAGCGGCTCGCGGAGCACTTCGGCATCCGGGGCTGGCTGGACGCCATCTCCGGCACCGGCCTGGGGCGGCACTCCGCCGACAAGCAGGACCTGATCCTCTCGGCGCTGCCGGAGGGCGCGGACCTGTCCCGGGCCTGCATGGCGGGCGACCGCCGCTTTGACATCGAGGCCGCCAAGGCCCTGGGCCTGCGGGCCGTCGGCGCAGACTACGGCTACAGCCTGCCGGAGGAGCTGGCGGCCGCCGGGGCGGACGAGGTGTTCGACAGCGTATTCGACATGTCTCGCTGGATGCTGGGCGGCGAGGTGCCCCGGGGGCTGTTCATCACGCTGGAGGGCAGCGACGGCTGCGGCAAGTCCACCCAGATCGGCCTGCTGAAGGACTACCTGGTCCGCCGGGGCTTCGAGCCGGTGCTCACCCGCGAGCCGGGCGGATGCCCCATCTCCGAGCGCATCCGGGAGGTCATCCTCAGCCTGGATTCCAAGGGCATGTCCCCGGAATGCGAGGCGCTGCTGTACGCCGCCAGCCGGGTGGAACACGTGCGCGAGGTCATCGAGCCCGCCCTGAAATGCGGCAAAATTGTGATTTGCGATCGATTTTTGGATTCAAGCATCGCCTATCAGGCCTATGGCCGTGAACTTGGCGGGGCCTTTGTGCGTCAAATCAATGAACCGGCTGTCCGCCAGGTGTTTCCAGACCTGACGCTGCTGCTGACCGTCGACCGGGCGGAGTCCCGCCGCCGCATGGCGAAGGGCGCGCCCCTGGACCGACTGGAGATCGAGCGCGAGGACTTCTTCGCCCGGGTCCAGGCGGGCTTCGAAGCCCTGGCCGAGGCCGAGCCGAAGCGCGTCAAGCGCATCGACGCCTCCCGGAGCATCGAGGAAGTGTTCGACGAGGTCAAAGCCGCGGTGGACAACCTTCTGAACTGACTGCTATAGCGAGGGCACTGGCCTTCGCGTTATTCTCCGACTGCGGCTTCGACCGCCGCGATCGAAAGAGGTGTACTGTATGGCATACGAAAATCTCTGCATGTACTGCTTTGAGGATTTGGAGGGGCAGACCGTCTGCCCACACTGCGGCAGGGATTCCCGGGCGGCGGTGCCGCAGATCCAGCTGCTGCCCGGCACGCTGGTCTACAACGACCGCTTCCTGATCGGCCGCGCCAAGCGGCAGGACGCCGCGGGCATCATCTACGCCGCGCTGGACACCAAGCGGGACAACCCGCTGCTGATCCGCGAGTACCTGCCCCGGGAATGCGCCCAGCGCCTGAACGACGGCTCCGTGGTGCCCGTCGCCGGGATGGAGGACGAGTTTGACGCCGGCATCCGAAAGCTGCGCGCCAGCGTGGAGGGCGCCGAGGATTCCCGCAAGCGCTACTTTTTCTTCGAGGAGAACGGCACGGCCTACGTCGTGCAGCGCAAGTCGGCCATCGCCGCCGCGGAATCCGCGGGGGAAGCCGAGGAGACGGAGGCCACGGGCGGCGGACGCCGCCGGATCCTGCTGTTCGCCGGCATCGCCGTGGCCGTGCTGGTCATCGCCGCGGTGCTGGTCATCACGCTGTTCAACGGCGCGGTGAACAGCAACCGGGACATCACCCAGACGCCCACCCTCGATCCCAGCCAGATCTGGATCCCGGACGCCACGCCCACGGCCACCCCCTACGTGGCCCCTACCTTCGCGGCGCTGGTGGACCCGGAGCTTTCCTGGATGGAATACACCTATGACGGCGACGTGGAGAGCGAATACCAGGCGGCCCAGAACCAGGCGTCCGCCACGGCCACGCCGAGGCCCACCGCCACGCCGCGAAGCACCGCCCGCTACAGCCTGATCAACGGCAATTCCAGCGAGGCGCAGATCCGCGCGCTCCAGCAGCGCCTGGCCGACCTGGGCTGGCTCTCCAGCTCCCAGATCTCCGGCCGCTACGACGCCGCGACCCGCCAGGCGGTGCGGGACTTCCAGTCCTACATCAACCAGCACTACAATCCCCAGGAGCGCCTGTCTGTGGACGGCGCGGCGGGCCCCAAGACGCTGCAGTGGCTGTACGAGGCCAACGCCGTCCGGCCCACCGCCACCCCCACCCCCCGGGTGACGCCCAACCCCCAGGACAGCCAGACCGTCAACGAGCGTTCCTCCGCCGCGCGGGTGCGCGCGGTTCAGGAGCAACTGATCACGCTGGGCCTGCTGCCTGAGGGCTCCGCCGACGGCCGCTTCGGCGCGAGCACCGCCTCCGCCGTGCGCCGGTTCCAGCAGCGGGTGAACCAGCTGGCCGGCTATGAGGTGCTGGAGGTCACCGGCACCGTGGATCCCCAGAGCATGGCCTTCCTGCGCTACTACGCCGAGGAGTGGGAGAACCTGCGCAGCGCCACCGCCGAGCCGACGGCCACCCCGTCGCCCTCGCCGAAGCCCACCGCCACGCCCACCACGCGCCCGGTGGAGACGCTGAACGGCGTGATCGACGCCAACGCCACCCGGGACGCCATCCGCGGCGTGCAGCGGCTGCTGATCGAGATCGGCATGCTGCCCGCGGGCTCCGCCGACGGCATCTACGGCACCGCCACCATCTCCGCCGTGGCCGACTTCCAGCAGTGGGTCAACACCCAGCGGGATGAGGAGACGCTGACCGTCAACGGCGAGGTGGACCAGCTGACCCTGGCCTACCTGCAATACTGCGTGGACCACAGCATCCGCCCCTACGGCACGCCGGTGCCCGCCACCCAGGCGCCCACCCCCACTCCGACCCAGGCGCCCACCGCCGCTCCCACCGCGGACGCGCCCCTCGTTCCCGACGATGAGCCCGAGGTGCCCGAGGGCAGCCAGGAGATCAGCATCGGCCCGGATTCCGACCGCGAATCCATCCGCCACATCCAGGAGATGCTCAGCGCCGTGGGCCTGATGAGCGAGTCCGGCGTGGACGGCGTCTATGGCCGCGGCACCACCCAGGCCGTCAGCCAGTTCCAGGAATGGGTGAACCGCGTGCAGGGCGAGGGCACCCTGGAGGTCACCGGCCTGGTGGACAACCGCACCCGCATCGCCCTGGAGTACGCCTACGATCACGAACTGCGCGTCGAGAAGCCCACCGAGGCCCCGACCGCGGCTCCCACCGAAGCCCCGACCGCAGAGCCGACGGCAGACCCCACTGAAGCGCCGACCGCCGCGCCCACCCAAGTTCC
>JAUMVG010000102.1 GCA_030530315.1 Clostridia bacterium
CCACCTTCATCTACGTCACCCACGACCAGACCGAGGCCATGACCCTGGGCGACCGCATCGTCATCATGAAGGACGGCTACATCCAGCAGGTCGGCACGCCCCAGGAGGTTTTCGAGGCGCCGAAGAACCTGTTCGTGGCGGGCTTCATCGGCTCCCCGCAGATGAACTTCCTGAAGGCGAAGCTGGTCAAGAAGGGCGCCGGTTACGCCGCCGAGCTGTACGGCGTCACCGTGCCGCTGGAGGCGGAGAAGTCCGCGGCGCTGGCCGCCCGGAGCGTCGGCAGCCAGGACGTGATCCTGGGCGTCCGCCCCGAGCACACCCAGCTGGTGTCCGACGATACCCCGAACGCCATCGAGGGCACTCTGCGCGTCAACGAGATGATGGGCAGCGAGCTGCACCTGCACGTGGACCTGAAGGACGGCACCTCGGTGATCCTGCGCATCCCCACTCTGGACCTGACCGAGGCCCAGCGCGCGAACCTGGTCTACGGCAGCCGCCTGCGCTTCACCTTCCCGGAGAAGGTCGTGCAGCTGTTCGACCCCAAGACGGAGCAGAGCCTGCTGAACTGAGGATAACGCCAACCAAAACACGGCGGCGGCCAGTGATGGCCGCCGCTGATTATTTTGTTGAAAATACAGCCTCTATCTCAGGCTGCTCTCCTCCCCCTCCGCGGGCACGGCCAGCGGCGCGGGGCGCTCGAAGCCAGAGGCGATGTCCACAAACGCGCCCCGGCGATCGCTCTCGATGATGCCGTCGATGACCTCCAGCACGTGGCAGGCCATGGCGCTGTCGGCGCGGGCGGGACGGCCGGCGCGGATGGACCAGGCCATCTCCGCGGGGCCCACGCCCCGGCTGTTGTCGGCGTAGCCAAAGTCGCAGGGCAGGACCTGCGCGGGCACCGGCGCGCCGTCATAGGCCCAGTTGGGCTGCAGTCGCACCTCGCCGCCGAAGCCGTTGGGATCGGGCAGGTACAGTATGCCCTTGGTGCCGTAGATGGCAAAGAAGTGCTGGTCGGCGAGGACGCTGTCCCCGTTGATGTGCCCCGTGCCGGACACGCCGCTCTTCAGCGTCAGCACCACGCTGATCTCGCTCTCGTTGGGCGTGTCGATCTGCTGGCCAAAGGTGGCGGATTTGGGATCGATGTCCTCGTGGGTGGGATAGGGCGCCCGCACCGCCGCGGCCACCCGGGTCACCGGCCCCAGCAGGCTGCACAGCGCGGTCAGATAGTAGCACGAATAGTCGTAGGCGATGCCGCCGAAGGGCAGGTTCAGGAAGCGGAAGAAGCTGGTCAGCACGCTGTTGTCCCGGTTCCCGGCGAAGGCGAAGGAGGTCACCTCGCCGATGACGCCCGCGTCGATGGCGCGGCGGGCGGTCTGCAGCGCCGCCCCCAGGAAGGTGTCCGGCGCGGAACCCAGGTACAGCCCCCTCTCCGTCGCCAGCGCCCGAAGCGCCTGGGCGCTCTCATGGCTGGTGGTCAGCGTCTTTTCGGTGTAGACGTGCTTGCCCGCCTCCAGCGCCCGACGGATGATGCCCTCGTGGGCCGGCGTCGGCGTCAGGTTCACGATCATGTCCACGGACTCGTCCGCCAACAGGTCCTCCAGCGTGCGGGCGGGGATGCCGAATTCGTCGGCCCGTCGCTTCGCGTTCTCCGGATGGGCCGAGCACAGGCCCTTCACCTCGAGGATGTCAAAGCGGTGGATCATGTTCTGCAGGTAGATGCTGCTGATCAGGCCGGAGCCGACCACGCCGACTCCCATCGGTCTCACGGTCATGTCAAATCCTCCCATCGAATTCTTCACAATCGATCCAGGCGTTTGTCTCCGCGGAGCGCCGCAGTGCCTCCATCAGGGCCTGCAGCCGCGCGCCGTCGCCGATGTCGCCCTCCGCGGGCACACCCCGGGCCACGGCGTCCAGGAAGGTGTAGTAGCAGTGCAGGTGGCCGCGCTCCCAGCCCACGCTGTTCTTCGGGGGCAGGAATTTGCCGCCCGGCGCGGGATAGCGGCCCACGCACTCGATCTGGGTGAAGCCGCGCAGCCCGCCGTAGTCCGCCTCGGGCAGCGTGTTGTCGTAGAAGTACAGCCAGTTGATGTCCATGGAGCTCCACCGCAGGGCGCCCTTCGTGCCCCGCACCTCCAGCGTCAGCTCGTCGTTGGAGCCGGTGGCGATCTTGCTGGCCTCGACGCTGCCCACCGCGCCGTTCTCCAGCTCCAGCACCATCTGCGCGTGGTCCTCCGACAGCGCCTGCTCGCGGCCGCCATCCCGGGTGGGGCGGTCGGCATACAGCGTGAAGGTCTTGCACAGCACCCGCCGGGGCATGCCGACGAGCCAGGTGAGCAGGTCCAGCGCGTGGCTGCCCAGGTCCAGCACCACCCCGCCCTGCAGCTGCTGCTTCCAACCGATGGGCTTCTCCGGGTCGATGGAGCCGGAGTGCAGGTAGCGGGCGCTGAAGGTCAGCACCTCGCCGATGCGTCCCTCCTCCACCAGTTGCTTCGCCCGCAGCGTGGCGGGCAGATACCGGTTGTTGAACACCATCCGGGTGAGCACCGGCGACTCCGCCGCAGCGGCCGCGATGCGCGCCGCGCTCTGAGCCGTCACCGCCAGGGGCTTGTCGATATAGACGTGTTTGCCCGCCCGGATGGCCGCCAGGGCCATCTCCTCGTGCTGGTCGTTGGGCGTGCAGATGGACACCACGTCGATGTCCTCCCGGGCCAGCAGCTCCCGGTAGTCGTCGGTAAAGTGCTCAAAGCCCGCCGCCCGGGCCGCCGCCTCGGCGTTCTCCAGGTGCCTGGCGCAGACACACCTCAGCGCCACCTCAAAGCCCGCGTTCGGGTAGAACAGCGGCAGGCTGCGCAGCGCCTGGGCGTGCGTCTTGCCCATGAACCCCCAGCCGATGATGCCCACGCCGATCGTCCTCATGGGTCACCCCTCCGTTTCCTGTGTAATGGCTGGGTTCATCATAACACAAACGCCGGAGCCGCGCAAGGCCCGCATGGCGCGGCGGCAGTCATTCAATAGACGCGCCGGGGAACCCGGTTTGCCGTGCCTCCGGATCTCCAGGCCCCGCTGGGTCTTCGCGGCTCTGCGCGCTCAGCCAAAAAGCAAAAGCCCCGCGATGCCGCTTGCCCGCATGCGCGGACATTCGGAATCGCGGGGCCAATCCCGCAGCCGTCAGGCCTTCGCGGGCTTCTTCAGGAAGCGCGCGCGGTACTGGGACTCGGAGCGCTTGGTCTCCACCTCGCCGGCGGCCATCAGCGACTGCTTGGTCAGCATCGGGCCGATCAGCTCGTACACCAGAACGCTGAACAGTATGATGTTGCGGATCATGCCGCCCATCTCCGTACCCAGCGCCTGGGCCGTGACCACCATGCCCAGCGCCACGCCGGCCTGGGGAAACAGCGTCACGCCCAGGTACTTCTTCACCTTTTCATCGCAGCCCATCAGCGCGCTGCTGCCCAGCGCGCCAAGGTACTTGCCCGCGCAGCGCACCAGGATGTACACCGCGCCGATCAGCAAAATGGAGGGATAGTGGAACACGCCCAGGTCCAGCTCCGCGCCGGAGAGCACGAAGAACACCGCGTACAGCGGCGCCGTCCACTGCTCGGATCGGTTCATGATGTCCACGGAGTACTCGCTGAGATTGCAGAACATGGTGCCCAGCATCATGCAAACCAGCAGCGAGGAGAAGGCGATTTGGACCCCGCCGCCCAGGGGAAGCTCCAGCGAGGACAGGGCGATGGTCATGATCACAAAGGCGATGGTCATCGACAGGCGGTTCTTGTTGGAGAAGAACAGCTTTTCCAGCAGCGTCAGCAGGCTGCCCATCGCCGCGCCCAGCAGCAGCGAGCAGACGATCTCCAGCATCGGATTCACGATGACGGACACCGCGTTCATGGCGCCGCCCTCCATGGCCTGGGCCACGCCGAAGGACACCGCGAACACCACCAGGCCCACGGCGTCGTCCAGGGCGACGATGGGCAGCAGCAGGTCGGTCAGGGGACCCTTTGCCTTGTACTGGCGCACGACCATCAGCGTCGCCGCGGGAGCGGTGGCGGAGGCGATGGCGCCCAGGGTGATCGCTACCGGCAGGGGCAGCTTGTCCGGGCCGAGAATGAAGTGCAGGCCGATCAGCGCGCCGTCCACCAGCAGGGTGGCCGTCACCGCCTGGACGATGCCGATCACCGTGGCGGTCTTGCCGGTCTTCTTCAGCTGGCCGAGTCGGAACTCGTTGCCGATATCAAAGGCAATGAAGCCCAGGGCCACCGAGGAGAATGCGCTCACCTTGTCCAGCGCCTCCATCGAGGCAAAGCCCAGCCCGGGAATGTTCAAAGCGCCGAACACGTAGGGACCCACCAGCACGCCCGCGATCAAAAAGGCGGTGACGTCCGGGAGCTTGAGACCCATCTTCTTGAACACGCGGGTCATGATCAATCCGGCAAACAGCGCAAAAGCGGTCGACAGCAGAGAATTCATAGTCATTTCAGTACCTTCCAGTTCCATTATATCAAGCGGCCCTAACGGTTATCCCCGTTCGAAGGCCGAATGCCATTATAGCACCGTGTGCCGGAGATTCAAGCGTGCTTGCGCTTGTTTTGCGCTCGGTTTTCGTTATTTCAGTTTAATTATTTGGATAAACATTGTCGGCCGGCTCCCGCGGAACCGACCGACCCGGAAGATGTTTCGTTTTCCCAATCATGTACAATTCAAAAAAACCGAAGCGCGGGGTATCCCTGCGCCTCGGGTGCATTCCATTCCCATCCTTATTTGCCGAACAGGTTCTTCACCTTGCCCAGCAGGCCGACGGCATCCTTGACGTCGATCTTGCTCAGGTCAAGCTTGCCCTTCACGCCCTCGATGACCTGATTGATCTGGTCGTCCGGCAGGTCGATGCCGAAGGTCTTCTCCAGCAGCTGCACCGGGTTGGCCAGGAAGCTCTTGATCAGGTCAGGGTTGCCCGTCAGCTTCGCCACGACATCGCTGATTATCTTCTGAATATCCATCGTTCAATCGCTCCTTTCAAGTTGGCGCTGTGCGCCGTCGAGCGTGCATTCCAAGCGCGTTCGATGCATTCGGAGACACGTTCCGCCCCCATTATAGCCGCGGACGCCGTAAAATGCAAGCGCCTTTTGCGACAATGGTCCGCAAATCGACGAACAGAGTTAATACAAAACCACTATAATCTTTCGCGGCAGAATCCACAATCGCAAGGGTACCTCCAAAAACCAACGACGCCCGGCGCGAAGAATTTCAGTCAGATTTGGTTTGCAAAAGACGCAGGCTGCCTGGCGGGCAGTCAAGGTTTTTGCAAGACGAAGATGGCCGAAATTCAGCCGTCTGGCGGCGATGAGCGTTTTCAGAGATACCCGCAAGGGGGAACCACCATGAGACACAGAGATCCCCTGCTGCCCCGGCGCGTGGCGCTGGCGGCGGTGGGCATGACCCTCGCGGGCATCGCCGTCGCGCTGTTCAAGCGGGCGATGTTCGGCGTCGATCCCTACCAGGCCTTCGTCAACGGCCTGGCGAACGTCATTCCCATCCGCTTTGGCACGCTGTACATGCTGGTCAACGCGCTGCAGCTGGCGCTGGTGTTCTTCCTCGATCGGCACTACATCGGCATCTCCACGCTGATCAACCTGTTCCTGCTGGGCTATGTGGCTGAGTTCGGCGAGGCTGCCCTGGCCCGCTGGTTCGGCGACCCCACCCTCGCCGGGCAGATCGCCTACCTCGCCGCGGGCATCGTGCTGTCCTGCCTGGCGGCGGCGCTGTACTATACCGCCGACCTGGGCGTCTCCACCTACGACGCCATACCGCTGCACATCTCCGACCGCAAGCCGAAGCTGCTGGGACGGGTGCTGCCCTTCCGCGCCGTGCGCATCCTCTCCGACCTGGTCTGCACCGGCATCGGCGTGGCGCTTGGCGCGCCGGTGGGCGTCGGCACGGTGATCACCGCCCTGTTCATGGGGCCGCTGATCACCTTCTTCCGCCGCACGGTCTCGGAACCGCTGCTCCACGGCCGGACGGCCTGATCAAAAACTGCCCTTCGCGTCGGCATCGGGGTCGTTCCCGAACCGCGCGAAGGGCAGTTTTGAACTGTACATGATAATGGCGAATTCTGAAGGAACGCGCTGATCGCCCCTTATCCCGCGCTATTCAGCACCGCCGCGAAACCCTTGGCCGTGCGCAGCGGCGCGTCCCTGAAGTGATTGCCGGGGTTCCACTCCAGCGTGCAGTCCACGCTGCCCGACAACATGCGGTGCAGCTCGCGCACGGCGTCGCCCACCCGGGCGAGCGCCGGGTTTCGCGCCCGCTCCTCCGCGTCCCCCAGGCTCAGGTAGACGCGTCCGGCCCGGATGGGGTGCTCCCAGGCATAGTCCAGCCAGCCGGGGTACCACACCGAAGGGGACGCCGCCGCGACGGCGTCGAACGCGTCCGTCTCGCAGGCCGCCCACAGCGCGAACAGGCCCGCCAGGGAGTAGCCGCCGATGACCCGCCGCCCGGATGCCGCCGGATACCGCTTCTCCAGCGCGGGCAGCAGCTCCGCCGTCACAAAGCCCAGGGTCGCGGCCGCGTGGCCGCCGAAGCCCTGCTTGCCGAAGACCGCCGGCGCGGGCCAGGGCGACAGCTCGTCGTTCCAGTCCTCCACGCAGCAGGCCGCCAGCAGGAAGGACGCGCCGCCGCACAGGCGTCGGATGTGCTCCGCCTCCTCCGCCAGGTCCTCCAGCTCCCGAGCATCCGTCAGCTGGAGCAGCAGCACCTTCCCTTCGGGATCGCCGGCCAGCGCGCACCGTCGCCCCGCGATCTCAAGGTTTTGAACACTTTCGAATTCTCCCATATCCTCTTTCCCCCAATACACATCACATAAACGGGACCGGAATCGGCTTGCCGCTTCCGGTCCCTCGTATGTATCTCGCTTACTCGGCGTCGCGGCCCATGGTCGAAACGCGATTCCTGCGCGCGGCGCGCTCGTTTGCCAGGCTCTCCTCCAGGCGCGCCTTGTAGTTCGCATCCCAGCGCCGCATGCAGTAGCCCATGCTGGCGTAGCCCACGATTGTGGCGTCGCTGCGGCTGTACGTGTGACTGCGCACCGCCGCGCCGGAATTGCCCTCCACCGTGTAGACGATCTCCCGCTCGGGGTCGTAGTCCACCACGATGCCGATGTGGTTCGGGAAGTTGGGGTCCTTGGAGACGCGGTCATGGTGGAAGAAGATCAGGTCGCCCGCCTCGGGGATGTACTCGTCCTCCTCGTCGATGTAGCGGCTGCCCAGGTAGTTCTTCCAGCGCTGGCAGTTGGCGCTGCGCGGCATGATGCCGTCGCCGATGCCGGCGCGCTCCAGGCAGTAGCTGACGAACATGGCGCACCACTCTTCATAGGGCATGCCGTACCAGCCGCCGTAGAAGCTCCAGCCCTGGCGCTTGCCATCGTCGTCCACGATGAAGTTTTCGTCGCTCTCCTTGTAGCCCACCTGGGACTTGGCCACGGCGACCAGCTTCTCGGCGAAGGTCATGCCGCGGCGAATGCCCGTCACGGCGGGGGCGTCGTTCTTCTCGTTGTTGGAGGCCAGGATGACCGTCTCCGCGGAGGCGGTGGCGCCGGTGGCGTCCGTCACCTTCAGCTTCAGCTTGTGCTCGCCATAGCCGGCCGGGGCGTACTCGATCTGGGGCGCGAACTCGCCGGACTCGAAGATGGCCTTGTTCTTGTACTCGATGGCAATCTTGACGGCGTAAGGCTCCGCGCCGCCGGTGAGGGTCAATTCATAGCGCAGGCTCTTGCCACCCACCTGGGCGTACTTCACGGCCGCCTTGGCGGTGACCGCCAGCTTGGAGGCGCGCACGACGACGCTGCACTTCCCGGTGGCCTTTGCCTCGCCGGAGACGGCGGTCACCTCGATGGTGTACACGCCGGACAGCCCGACGGACCATTCAAACTCGCTGCCGTTGACGATTCCTGAGCCGCCGGAAACGCCGTCGCTGCGGGTGGCGGTCCACGTCACGGACTCCGCGTTCTCCACGTCGAAGGCGATCTTCACGATCTCGCCCGGCGCGACCTCCATGCGGTCCGCGCGCAGGTTGGCGAACTTGAGCTCCGGGACGGGTTCCTCGGTGGGCTCCGGCGTCGGCTCCCCGGTA